>NZ_JBISCE010000030.1:0-16264 GCF_044385685.1 Streptomyces sp. ALB3
GTGGACGCCGGACGGACCGTGGAGTCCCACCGGCTGGGGGCACGCAGGGTCGCGTTGTCGGACAGGCGGGTCAAGGAGTGGACGGCCTGGGAGCAGTACACCCTCTTCCTGCGCTCGGTCCTCTTCCCGGTGATCAACACCACGTACGTGACGATCCTCGGCGCGGTCCTGCTGCTCGGCGGCTGGTTCGTGATGGAGGGCTGGATCACCGTGGGGCAGCTCACGACGGGGGCGCTCCTGGCGCAGATGATGGTGGACCCGATCGGCCTGATCCTGCGCTGGTACGACGAGTTGCAGGTCGCCCAGGTGTCGCTGGCCAGGCTCGTCGGGGTACGGGAGATCGAGCCCGACGCGGGCGACGACCTCGTCGGTCCCGACGGCCGGGAGGTGAGGGCCGAGGAGGTGCGGTTCGGCTACCGGGCCGGCGTCGACGTGCTGCACGAGGTGTCGCTGGACGTGGCCCCCGGGACGCGGCTGGCTCTGGTGGGTCCCTCCGGTGCGGGCAAGTCCACGCTGGGGAGGCTGCTGGCGGGGATCTACGCTCCCCGGGCGGGTTCTGTCTCGCTGGGCGGCGCCGAGCTGTCCCGGATGACGGCGGAGCGGGTACGGACCCATGTGGCTCTCGTCAACCAGGAGCACCACGTGTTCGTGGGTTCGCTCCGGGACAATCTCCTGCTCGCCCGCACGGATGCCGGGGACGCCGAGCTGTGGGCCTCGCTCGCAGCGGTGGACGCGGAGGGGTGGGCGAAGGCGCTCGGGGAAGGACTGGACACGGAGGTCGGCTCGGGCAGCCTGGCCCTCACCCCGGCGCAGGCGCAGCAGATCGCCCTGGCCCGCCTCGTCCTGGCGGACCCGCACACGCTGGTGCTGGACGAGGCGACGTCCCTGCTCGACCCGCGGGCCGCCCGCCATCTGGAGCGTTCGCTGGCGCGGGTGCTGGAGGGCCGTACGGTCGTGGCGATCGCGCACCGGCTGCACACCGCGCACGACGCGGATGTGATCGCGGTGGTCGAGGACGGCCGGATCAGCGAACTGGGCAGCCACGACGAACTGGTGGCCGCGGACGGCGCGTACGCCGCGCTGTGGCGCTCCTGGCACGGCTGAGCCGGGTGCCCGGCAGCCCGGGGACGGTCCGCGGACCGCCCCCGGGGGGAGTCAGGCGGGCGGGGGCCGGTGGGCGGACCGCCCCCGCAGGCAGTGAGCCGGACCGGGCACGGTACGCAGACGGATCACGCCGTACTCCGCTCGCCCCGTCCGGGGGGTGCCCGTGCCGCACGGGAGGCGAAGTGCTGCCTCCGAGGTGAGGATGAGGAGTGACTGGCCCCGGATACGGGGCAGGCGAGCGATGACCGCGTAAGCCCGAGAAGGGACGCACACCGTGGCACGACCCAGGATTCTCGTTGTCGGCGCCGGCTTTGCCGGGGTCGAGTGCGTGCGCCGGCTGGAGCGCAGCCTCTCCCCCGGCGAGGCGGAGATCGCGCTCGTCACCCCGTTCTCGTACCAGCTCTACCTGCCGCTGCTCCCCCAGGTCGCCTCCGGGGTGCTCACTCCCCAGTCGGTCGCGATCTCCCTGCGCCGGAGCCGGCGCCACCGCACCCGGATCGTTCCGGGCGGAGCCATCGGGGTGGACACGAAGGCGAAGGTCTGTGTGGTCCGCAAGATCACGGACGAGATCGTGAACGAGCCGTACGACTACCTCGTGATGGCCGCCGGCAGCGTCACCCGGACCTTCGACATCCCGGGGCTGGTCGACAACGCCCGCGGCATGAAGACCCTGGCGGAGGCGGCCTACATCCGGGATCACGTCATCTCCCAGCTCGATCTGGCCGACGCCAGTCACGACGAGGAGGAACGGGCGTCCCGGCTGCAGTTCGTGGTGGTGGGCGGTGGTTACGCCGGCACGGAGACAGCCGCCTGCCTGCAGTTGCTGACGACCAACGCCGTCAAGCACTACCCGCGGCTGGACCCCAAGCTGATCAAGTGGCATCTGATCGACATCGCGCCCAAGCTCATGCCGGAGCTCGGCGACAAGCTCGGCCGCAGCGCCCTGGAGATCCTCCGCAGGCGCGGTATCGAGGTCTCGCTCGGTGTGTCCGTGGCCGAGGCGGGGCCGGACAAGGTGACGTTCACGGACGGCCGGGTCCTGCCCTGCCGCACGCTGATCTGGACGGCCGGTGTGGCGGCGAGTCCGCTCGTGGCCACCCTCGACGCCGAGACGGTGCGCGGCAGGCTCGCCGTGACGCCGGAGATGCAGGTGCCCGGTGCGGAGGGCGTGTTCGCGCTCGGCGACGCGGCGGCCGTGCCGGACCTGGCCAAGGGGGACGGTGCGATCTGCCCGCCCACCGCGCAGCACGCCATGCGCCAGGGCCGCAAGCTGGCGGACAACATCATCGCGTGCCTGCGCGGCCGTCCGATGCAGCCGTACGTCCACAAGGACCTCGGCCTGGTCGTGGACCTCGGTGGCCGGGACGCGGTGTCGAAGCCTCTGGGCATCGAGCTGCGGGGCATGCCGGCCCAGGCGGCGGCGCGAGGGTACCACTGGGCGGCACTGCGCACGAACGTCGCCAAGACCCGGGTCATGACCAACTGGCTGCTCAACGCGATCGCCGGTGACGATTTCGTGCGCACGGGCTTCCAGGCTCGTAAGCAGGCCACGCTGCGCGACTTCGAGTACACCGACGCCTACCTCTCGCCGGAGGAGATCCGCGCGCACACCGCCGGCGTGGAAGCCCGCGGCTGAGCGGCCCGCACACAGGTCCCTCCCCGGCCCCCGCCCCCGGCGGGGGCCGGGCCTCATGTCCGGCGGGCGAGGACGGTGTCGACCGTGTCCGCTTCCTGGGCGCTCTTGTCCTCGCGGTAGCGCAGGACGCGGGCGAACCGCAGCGTGACCCCCGCCGGGTAGCGGGTGGAACTCTGGAGTCCGTCGTAGGCGATCTCCACGACGAGTTCCGGTCGGACGGTCACCACGTGTCCGTCGTCGCCGGTGGCCAGCTCCCGCAGCCGTTCGGTCTGCCAGCCGAGCATGGTGTCCGTGAGCCCTTTGAAGGTCTTGCCGAGCATCACGAACGTGCCGTCCTCCCGGCGTGCTCCCAGATGCAGGTTGGAGAGCCTTCCGGTGCGTCTGCCGTGGCCCCATTCGGCGGCCAGCACCACGAGGTCGAGGGTGTGGACGGGCTTCACCTTGAGCCAGGAGGCGCCCCGGCGGCCGGCGCTGTACGCCGCCGTGCCGCCCTTGACCACGACGCCCTCGTGTCCGCGGGCCAGCGTGGTTTCGGAGAACGCCACCGCGGCCTCCCGCTGGGAGTCGTCCGTGGGATCGTCCACGACGAGGCGCCGCACGCGCATCGCCTCCGGGACGAGCGCGGCAAGCTCCCGGTGGCGTTCGGCGAAGGGGAGGTCGAGGAGTTCACGACCGTCGACGGACAGCACGTCGAAGAAGACGGGGACCACGGGGACGGCGTCCGCCGCGGTGGCGACATCACGCCGGGACCCCACCCGGCCGGCGGTCTCCTGGAAGGGCCGGGGCCTCCCGTCGTCCCCGAGCGCGATCACCTCGCCGTCGAGGATGAACCGTTCCGCGGGGAAGCCCGTCACCGCCGTGGCGAGTTCGGGGAGCCGGTCGGTGATGTCGTCGAGCGTGCGGGTGTAGGCACGCACCCGCGCCCCGTCGCGGTGCACCTGTACGCGGATGCCGTCCAGCTTCTCCTCGACGACGCAGGGTCCCAGCCGGTCGATCGCCTCGGTGACCGAGCGGGCGGTGTGGGCCAGCATGGGCTGGACCGGGCGGCCGACGGTGAGCCGGAAGGACATGAGGGCCCCGGGGCCCTCGGCGAGGAGCGCATGGGCGACGGGCCCCAGCGAGCCCGCGAGCATGACGGCCCGGCGCACCTCGGCGCGTGCTGCTCCGGCTGCGTCGGCCAGGGCGTCCACGGCGACGGCGTCCAGCGCTCCCTGGCGTACTTCCCCGGTGAGCAGCCCGCGCAGGAAGTACTGCTCGTCCGCGGTGGCCGCGCCGAGCAGCCGCACCAGGCGCTCCCGGCGGGCGGACTGCGAGCCGGGTCCCGTCAGGGCGCCGATCGCCGTGAGCTCCGCGTTCGTCCCGGTCACGGTCAGCGTGGGTGTGTCGGCGGGCGTCACCGGGACGCGCAGGGCGCTCCATCCGATCCCGAGCCGGCCCTGAGGGAGGCGACCGGCGAGATAGGGGATGGCGACCGGGACGTCGTCCGGTTCCGCTTCCCGGAAGAGTCCGGCCAGCAGGGCGGTCTTCCGGGTCCGGGCCGTCGTCGCGGCGACCTCCAGGGACACGTGGGCGAGCCTGGCGAGCAGCATGCCGCCATGGTGCTACGGCGGCGGCCCGACCGCTTCCGGAGAGCGCCCGGGCGTCAGATGACGTTGAGCGCCGCCGCCCCGCCCACTCCCCCGAGGATCATGAAGGCCGGCATCAGCACCTTCAGCTCGACCCAGCTGCCGGCCCGGAACCGCATGGCCTTCGGGGGCCCGATCGGGTACCAGCGCTTGCGGCCGAGCGGTATCGGCCACAGGATCGGGCAGCCCGAGACGGTCAGGGCGTCGCCGATGTCGTGGACGAGGGCGCCGAGGACGATCGGGAGGCCGAGCCAGAGGTATTCCTGGCCGGGTGCGTCGAACAGCCAGTCCGAACCGTTGCCGGGCTGGGCCAGCACTCCTGCCAGGATCCAGGCGCTGGTCGCGCCGAGCAGCCAGACCAGGACGTCGCTGGACACCCTTGCCGCCCGCCACAGGAGCCCCTCGACGGCGAGGACGAGATGCACGAACAGAATCGCCAGGACCGCCCACCGGCCGCCGGTGACCGCCGCGACGGAGGCGGCCCCTCCGGTCAGGACCGCCCAGAGCCAGGTGTGTGTGAGGGTGCGGTGACCGCCGGTCCTGCGCGGGTCACCGGGCCCCTTCGTCGCTTTGTAGACCGCGTACGAGAGCTTGTCGACGATCTCGCAGACGGCCTTGGAGACCGGGCCGAAGGCACGCGAGATGGTGGCCGACTTGTGGTCGAGGTCCGGGGCGAGCGCGGCGCCCGCGGTGATCAGGGCGCCCACGACCAGGACGGGCCAGGGCATCGTGTGGCCCGCAGCCGCGGCTGCGGCGCCCACCCCCAGCCAGGCCGCTGCCCCTGACAGAGAGTGTGCCGGTCCCATCATGGCTGTTTTCCGCCCCCGTCGTGGTTCGGCCGTGTGCTCGGGCCGGGCCGCCATGGCCTGTGCGCGGCAGCCGAGTTGAGTGGGCAGCGTATCGTCCGTGATCTTCCACGGGTCCTCCGGTTCCCTCATCCGGGCAGGAGGCAGGCAAGATGGGGGCGTGACCCTTATCGATCAGCTGCCCCCGACCGCCGACCCGGACGCCCTCTTCGAGGCCTTCTCGTCATGGACCGATTCGCAGGGCATCACCCTCTATCCGGCTCAGGAGGAGGCGCTGATCGAGGTGGTCTCCGGGGCGAACGTGATTCTTTCGACCCCTACGGGTTCCGGGAAGAGCCTGGTGGCGGCGGGTGCGCACTTCACCGCGCTCGCCCAGGACAAGGTCACGTTCTACACCGCGCCCATCAAGGCGCTGGTGTCGGAGAAGTTCTTCGACCTGTGCAAGCTCTTCGGGACGGAGAACGTCGGCATGCTGACCGGCGACGCCTCGGTCAACGCCGACGCCCCGGTCATCTGCTGCACCGCCGAGGTGCTGGCCTCGATCGCGCTGCGTGACGGCAGGTACGCCGACATCGGCCAGGTCGTGATGGACGAGTTCCATTTCTACGCGGAGCCCGACCGTGGCTGGGCCTGGCAGATTCCGCTGCTGGAACTCCCGCAGGCACAGTTCGTCCTGATGTCGGCGACGCTCGGTGACGTCTCGATGTTCGAGAAGGACCTGACCCGCCGCACCGGCCGCCCGACGTCCGTGGTGCGTTCCGCGACCCGGCCGGTGCCGCTGAGCTACGAGTACCGGCTGACGCCGATCACGGAGACGCTCACCGAGCTCCTGGACACCCGGCAGTCGCCCGTCTACATCGTGCACTTCACGCAGGCCGCGGCCGTGGAGCGGGCGCAGTCGCTGATGAGCATCAACATGTGCACGAAGGAGGAGAAGGAGAAGATCGCCGACTTGATCGGCAACTTCCGCTTCACCACGAAGTTCGGCCAGAACCTCTCCCGGTACGTCCGCCACGGGATCGGGGTGCACCACGCGGGCATGCTGCCCAAGTACCGCCGTCTCGTGGAGAAACTCGCGCAGGCGGGCCTGCTGAAGGTCATCTGTGGGACGGACACCCTGGGCGTAGGGGTCAACGTGCCCATCCGCACGGTGCTGTTCACCGCCCTCACCAAGTACGACGGCACCCGGGTGCGTACTCTGCGCGCCCGTGAGTTCCACCAGATCGCGGGCCGCGCCGGGCGGGCCGGGTTCGACACGGCCGGCTTCGTCGTCGCGCAGGCCCCCGAGCACGTCATCGAGAACGAGAAGGCCGTCAGGAAGGCGGGCGACGACCCCAAGAAGAAGCGCAAGGTGGTCCGCAAGAAGGCCCCCGAGGGCTTCGTCGCCTGGTCCGAGACCACCTTCGACAAGCTGATCCAGTCCGACCCCGAGCCGCTGACCTCGCGCTTCCGGGTCACCCACACGATGCTGCTGTCGGTGATCGCCCGGCCGGGCAACGCCTTCGAGGCGATGCGCCATCTCCTGGAGGACAACCACGAGCCGCGCCGTGCCCAGCTCCGGCACATCCGCCGGGCCATCGCGATCTACCGCTCGCTGCTCGACGGGGGTGTCGTGGAACAGCTCGACGCGCCCGACGCGGAGGGCAGGATCGTACGGCTCACGGTCGACCTCCAGCAGGACTTCGCGCTGAACCAGCCGCTGTCCACGTTCGCGCTGGCCGCGTTCGACCTGCTGGACGCCGAATCCCCTTCCTACGCGCTGGACATGGTCTCCGTCGTCGAGTCGACGCTCGACGACCCGCGGCAGATCCTGGCCGCCCAGCAGAACAAGGCGCGGGGCGAGGCCGTCGGGCAGATGAAGGCGGACGGCGTGGAGTACGAGGAGCGGATGGAGCGGCTCCAGGAGGTCACGTACCCCAAGCCTCTGAGCGAGCTGCTGTGGCACGCCTACGACGTGTACCGCACCAGCCACCCGTGGGTCGGGGACCATCCCGTGTCACCCAAGTCCGTGATCCGGGACATGTTCGAGCGGGCCATGACCTTCACGGAGTTCACCTCGAACTACGAGCTGGCCCGCACCGAGGGCATCGTCCTGCGGTACCTGGCGAGTGCGTACAAGGCGCTGGAGCACACCATCCCCGACGACCTGAAGTCCGAGGACCTGGAGGACCTGATCGCCTGGCTCGGCGAGATGGTGCGCCAGGTGGACTCCAGCCTGCTGGACGAGTGGGAGCAGCTGGCCAACCCGGAGGTGGAGACCGCCGAGCAGGCGCAGGAGCGGGCCGACGAGGTCAAGCCGGTGACGGCCAACGCCCGGGCCTTCCGGGTCCTGGTGCGCAACGCGATGTTCCGCCGGGTGGAGCTGGCCGCCCTGGACCGGGTCCGTGACCTGGGTGAGCTGGACGCCGAGTCGGGCTGGGACGAGGACGCCTGGGGCGAGGCGATGGACGCCTACTGGGACGCGCACGACGACCTGGGCACGGGCCCGGACGCGCGCGGACCGAAGCTGTTGCAGATCGACGAGGACCCCGGGCACGGGCTGTGGCGGGTGTGGCAGGCGTTCGCCGACCCGGCCGGGGACCACGACTGGGGAATTCGTGCGGAGGTCGATCTCGCGGCCTCCGACGAGGAGGGCCGGGCAGTCGTCCGGGTCACGGCCGTGGGCCGGCTGTGACGGCGCACCGGCCAGGAGAGTGGAGAAGAACCGCATGACGAACCCCGCCGACAGCCTGGTCGACCTGCTCGACCTGGAGCGGATCGAGGTCAACATCTTCCGTGGCCGCAGCCCCGAGGAGTCCCTGCAACGGGTCTTCGGCGGGCAGGTCGCGGGCCAGGCGCTGGTCGCGGCCGGCCGCACGACGGACGGGGACCGTCCGGTGCACTCGCTGCACGCCTACTTCCTGCGTCCCGGGCGGCCCGGGGTGCCGATCGTGTACGACGTGGAGCGGGTGCGGGACGGCCGGTCCTTCACCACGCGCCGGGTCACGGCCGTGCAGCAGGGCCGGACGATCTTCAATCTGACCGCGTCCTTCCACCGGCCCGAGGAAGCGGGCTTCGAGCACCAGCTGCCCCCGGCGCGTGTGGTGCCCGACCCGGAGGAACTGCCGACGGTCGCCGACGAGGTGCGCGAGCACCTCGGCGGGCTGCCGGAGGCACTGGAGCGGATGGCCCGGCGCCAGCCCTTCGACATCCGCTACGCCGACCGGCTGCGCTGGACGCGCGAGGAGATCAAGGACGCCGACCCGCGCAGCGCGGTGTGGATGCGTGCGGTCGGCCCGCTGGGCGACGACCCGCTCGTGCACACCTGCGCGCTGACGTACGCGAGCGACATGACGCTGCTGGACGCGGTACGGATCCCGGTCGAGCCGCTGTGGGGCCCGCGCGGCTTCGACATGGCCTCGCTGGACCACGCCATGTGGTTCCACCGGCCCTTCCGGGCGGACGAGTGGTTCCTGTACGACCAGGAGTCGCCGATCGCCACGGGGGGCCGCGGGCTGGCCAGGGGGCGGATCTACGACCGTCAGGGGCAGCTGCTGGTGTCGGTGGTCCAGGAAGGGCTGTTCCGCCGGCTCGACGGCGCATAGGCCCCCACTGCCCGGCTCAGGTGCCGGGCAGTGGGTCCTGGTCCACCTCGTGACGGCGGGTCCGGATGTCCGGGCCCGCCGGGTGCAGCTTGGCGTCGCAGGCGGGGCCCAGTCCGGTACGGCGCGACCGCGCCCCGGTGAGGGGCCGTCCGCAGAGGGCGCACCGCACCGGGCGCCCGGCTTCGCGGCGGTCTGCCACGGGCTGCTGTCCGGGAAAGAGTTCGGGAAGGGGCTCGGGGGATTCCACGAGGGAATCCTCTCAAGCCGGTATGACACACCACGGAGGGTCACAGCGGTGAGCAGCGTTCTGAGCACGGGGCCGGCGCCATGGATCGAGGGGTCCGCCGACGGCGGGGCACCCTCCCCGGTGGGTCGCCTGGTACGGCTCGCGGAGGGCACGGGGCCCGCCCGTGTGGTGGCGTACGTGGAACGCGAGCTGCCGCCCGGGGGGATACCCGCCTATCGGGCGGCACGGCGTGGCGGCGCGCGGTCGTTCGTGCTGTGGGCGGACGAGCAGCGTGGGAAGCGGCTGGCCACGCTGGTGACCGTGTCGGCCGGAAGCGGTGTCGCGACCTATCAGGTGCTCGGCGCGCACGGTGAGCTCATCGGCACGTTCGTCAGGGAGAAGGCGCTCCGGGGCAGGGGGTGGCGCACCCGCTGGACGGTGACTCCTGCCGGTGGTGAGGAGGCGGTGGGTTACAAGGGGCGGATCGTCTGGTGGTGCGTGTGGTGGCTGCTCTCCCCGCTGCAGACGCTGGTCATCGTGCTCAGCCTGCTCAGCGGTGACGGTGACGCGGCGCGTGGGCCGCGCCGCATCGTGTGGCGTGCGGGTGGACAGGTTCCGCTGGAGTTCAGGACGAAGGACGACACGGTGCACCTGCACGCGCCCGGCTACGACTGGCGGCTGGGTGCGGCCCTCGCGGCGGTCCTGGGGACCTTCGACAGCTGGCTGCTCGGCAAGGAGTGGGACGACGAGAAGGAGTGACGGTCGCCGCCGGTCCGGTGCCTCGTCCGCCTCGGCGACCGTACGGTCCCGCGCGCACAGCCTGAGTCCCGCGCGTCCTGTGCACGGGAGCAGCCCCGCGACCGCGCGTACGGACGGATCAGCGTGCCGGCGGGCGACCGTTCCGTCGGGTCGGGCACCTCGCCGGGTCCGTCAGGTCGACTGCTCCCTGCGGTGACACCGGCGCGCCCGTCCGCAGGCCGCCCGCCGGAGCGTGTGACGCTGTGGGAGGGTATCGGTTCATGACCGCCCCATCTCTGCCGTACCCCTGCGAAAGCCGCGATACCGCGCATACCTCTCGTTCCCTCCCACGGCCGCCGGGAGGTGCGGCGTGGACATGATCCATGTCCGCGCCGTCAGCCCGCCGGATCTCACCGAGCGGGCGGAGGAACTCCTCGGCGGCAACCCCTACGTCCTCAACCTGATCGTGCAGCGGGGCGTCGCGCGCAATCCCGACGGCGACTCGGTCGCGTGCGACGTGCTGACAGGGGCGGCGAACGAGGTCCTGCGGGGCCTGCGGGACCTCCGGATCGACCTTCGGGGCTCCGTCGTCATCGAACCGGTCGACATGGCGTTCACGGGCCGGGCGTCGGAGAGCGCGTCCCGCCGCCTCGGGGCGACGGCCAACGCTCCGGTCTGGGACCAGGTGGAGGCCCGGATCCGGTCGGAGGGCAGATACGCGCCGAGCTTCTACCTGTACCTGGTGATCGCGGGGCTCATCGGCTCGGTCGGCATCGTCACCAACTCCCAGATCCTGATCGTCGGCGCCATGGTCGTCGGTCCCGAGTACGGGGCGATCGTCGCCGTGGCGCTGGGCATCGACAGGGGTGACCGGTCCATGGTCCGCACGGGGCTGTCCGCCCTGTGCCGGGGCTTCCTGCTGACGATCGCGGTCACCTTCCTCTTCAGTCTGCTCATCCGCGGGTTCGGTCTCGAGTCGAAGGCCTTCGACCGGGGGCTGCGCCCCGTCTCCGACCTCATCAACACCCCCAACTTCTTCTCGTTCGCCGTCGCCGCCCTCGCCGCCGTCGTGGGCATCGTGTCGCTGACCGAGGCACGCACGAGCGCCCTTCTCGGGGTGTTCATCTCCGTCACGACCATTCCGGCGGCCGCGGCCGTCAGTGTCTCGACCGCGTTCGCCAGCTGGTCCGAGGCGCGTGGCTCCCTCATCCAGCTCCTGGTCAACATCACGGTGCTCATCGTCGTGGGAGCGGCCGCGCTCAGATGCCAGCGGGCGATCTGGCGGAGGGTGGGCAGGGCCCGGACCCTGCGCGACCGCAGGCCGTGACCGCCCCGCCCCTCCGGGCGGGACGGGGCGGACGGCTCATGACGAGCCGGACGGCAGCGGACGGGCAATGATGGGAAGGCAGGCTCGCGCGCCGCACGTCCGGCAGTCAGGAGGGTCCCCCATGACCCAGGACGCCCCTTCTCCGCTCCGCGCCGTGCCGGGGTCGACGCCCGAGGACCGGGCCGCTCTCGGCAGGAAGGCGCGCGGGCGGGCCCCCCGCTCCGGTCATCGCGCGTACGACCCGCCGGCGGACCGGCCCGATCCGCTGGCGGTACTGGAGGCCCAGTCGGCGGGCAGGGTGCGGGAACTCGTGCCGATCCGCTACGCGCGCATGACGGAGTCGCCGTTCCGCTTCTACCGCGGCGCCGCGGCGATCATGGCCTCCGACCTGGCCGGAACGCCGGACTCCGGCATCCGGGCGCAGCTCTGCGGGGACGCCCACCTGCTCAACTTCAGGCTGCTCGCCTCCCCCGAGCGCCGGCTGCTGTTCGACATCAACGACTTCGACGAGACGCTTCCGGGTCCCTGGGAGTGGGACGTCAAGCGGCTGGCGGTGAGTCTCGTCATCGCGGGCCGCGCGAACGGCTTCTCGGACGAGGAGCGGAGGCGGATCGTGCGGGCCACGGTGCGGTCGTACCGGGAGTCGATGACCAGGTTCGCGGGCATGCGCAATCTCGACGTCTGGTACACGCGGACCGACGTCGACCAGCTCCGGGCCGTCGCCGCCGAGCGGCTGGCCCCCCGGGGCCGCAAGCGGCTGGCCAGGGCGGCCGGGAAGGCGCGCACCCGGGACAGCCTGCAGGCCTACGGCAAGCTCACGGAGGTCGTCGGTGGCGAGATCCGGATAGCGGCCGACCCTCCCCTGCTGGTCCCCCTCACCGATCTGCTCCCGGGCCCGGAACGCGGCGCTACGCAGGCGCGACTGGAGAAGCTGCTCCGGCACTACGGTCGGAGTCTGCCCTCGGACCGCAGAGCACTGCTCGCCGACTACCGCCCGGCCGACATCGCCCGCAAGGTCGTGGGCGTGGGCAGCGTCGGCACCCGGTGCTGGGTCATCCTCCTGCTGGGCAGGGACAGCGGAGATCCGCTCGTCCTTCAGGCCAAGGAGGCGGACACCTCGGTACTCGCGCCGTTCGCGGGGCCGAGCGAGTACCGCAACCAGGGCGAGCGGGTGGTGGCCGGCCAGCGTCTGATGCAGGCGGCAGGCGACATCTTCCTCGGCTGGCAGCGGGTGGACGGTATCGACGGAAGGCGCCGGGACTTCTACGTGCGCCAGCTGCGCGACTGGAAGGGCATCGCCGAGCCGGAGCAGATGGTGCCGCGCGGCATGGGCGCTTTCGGCGAGGTGTGCGGGACGACTCTGGCCCGGGCGCACGCCCGGTCCGGGGACCGGATCGCCATCGCCGCCTACCTGGGGCGCGGTGACGTGTTCGACCGGGCCCTGGCGGTCTTCGCGGAGCGGTACGCCGACCAGAACGAGCGCGATCACCGGGCGCTCGTCGACGCGGTGGCGGCGGGCCGTCTCCCGGCGGCCGAGGGGGGCGACGGGTGACGTGCGGAATCCGCCGGCCCACGACAGCGGGTGCACGACCGACATGACCGGACATCGTGGTATCACCGTGTGGACCCGTGCCGGGCAGAACGCCCGAGCCGGGACCCGGCATCGAGGAGACCATGAGCATGATGGCCGAACCGGTCGGCGCACCCGGCCCGGAGGCCCCGGATCCGCTTGCGGTGGTCCGCACCCGGGGGTACGCAGCGCTTCTGATCATGGTGGCTGCTCTCGGAGTCCCCGTTTCCGCCGCGGCGTTCGGCTTCCTGGCGCTCGTCCATGAGCTCCAGTCCCTGACCTACGAGGACCTGCCCCGTGCGCTGGGCTTCGGGAGCACACCCTCATGGTGGCCGGTGCCCCTGCTGGCCGTCGCGGGCCTGCTGACCGGGCTGGCCGTCCGGCACCTCCCGGGAACCGGCGGACACAGGCCGGCCGAGGGGTTCGTGAACACGGGGGCGCCGTCCGCCGCGGAGCTGCCGGGTGTCGCGCTCGCCGCACTGGCCTCCCTCGGCCTCGGGGCGGTCCTGGGGCCCGAGGCCCCCCTCATCGCGCTCGGCGGCGGGCTGGCCGCCTACGCCGCACGCCTGCTGAAACCGGGCATCCAGCCGAGTGCGAGCGCCATGGTCGCCGCTGCGGGCAGTTTCGCCGCCGTGAGTGCCCTCCTGGGGTCACCGCTCATCGGTGCCTTCCTGTTGATGGAGGCGTCCGGACTCGCCGGGATGATGCTCGGCCTCGTGCTCGTGCCGGGGCTGCTCGCCTCCGGCATCGGATCGCTCATCTTCATCGGCCTGGGCTCGTGGACGGGCCTGGGGACGTACTCGCTGGCCCTCCCAGGCGTACCGCACACGCCCCAGCCCACACTCGCCGAGTTCGGCTGGGCCATCGCTCTCGGGGCGGCGGCCGCCCTCGCGGGTACGGGCATCAGACGGCTCTCCCTGGCCCTGCAGGAGCGGGTGGGGCGGAGGCAGGTCACCGCGACCGTCGCGATGGGTCTGACGGTCGGCGTTCTGGCACTGCTCTACGCGGAGAGCACGGGCAGGAACGCGTCCGAGGTCCTGTACTCGGGCCAGGACGCCCTCGGCGGTCTGCTCGCCGAGGACGCCACGTACACGGTCGGGACGCTCGTGGTTCTGATCATCTGCAAGGCGCTGGCCTACTCCGCGTCCCTGAGCGCCTTCCGGGGCGGGCCCATCTTCCCGTCGATGTTCCTGGGAGCGGCGGGCGGGCTCGCGCTGTCGCACCTGCCGGGCCTGAACGCCACGTCGGGTTTCGCGATGGGCATCGGGGCCATGTGCGTGGCCATGCTGAGGCTGCCGATGACGTCGGTACTGCTGGCCACACTGCTGCTGGGATCCGAGGGCATCACCGTCATGCCTCTCGTGATCGTCTCCGTGGTCGTCTCCTACGTCCTCGTGCTCAGGCTCGATCGCCCCGGTGCGGCCCCGCGCACAGCGCCCAGATGACGAAGACGTTGATCGCGATGAGGACCAGGGACCAGAACGGGTAGTACGGGAGCCACAGGAAGTTGGCGACGGCCAGGAGCCCGGCGAGCAGGACACCGACGGCGCGCGCCCAGAGGGCTCCGCTGAAGAGCGCGCACCCCGCGAGGAGGACCACGATCCCCAGGATGAGGTGCACCCAGCCCCAGCCGGTCAGGCTGAACTGGAACACGTAGTTGCGCGTGGAGACGAACAAGTCGTCCTTGGCGATGGCCGCGATGCCTTCGAAGACGGCCATGGCCCCGCCGAAGATCATCATCACCGCCGCGAAGACGGTCCAGCCGGACTGGGCTCCGCGCCCACCGGCGGTGGTGTGCCCCGTTTTGGTTCCGCTCGCACTTCCAGCCATGTCGGCCTCCTCGGTCCGCAAGCCGCTGAGCGCATCGAATGACCCGCTTTACGGCTTATATTCCGCTTATCAGCCTGACACGGCATCACCCGACCGGCACACCGGAACGCTCCGAAGCTCCTCTCCGGCCCGGGATAGCATCCCGGATATGAGAGAGCCGGAGGGGCCCGGCTGCGTCGGCTCCCGGCGGGCGGCCCGACCCGGCTCGCTCCGCACCGCGCACGGCCGCTCCCTGGACGAGCTGCCCCGTCGGGCAGGCGTGAGCCGCTCGATCCTGTCGCGCCTGGAGCGTGGCGAGCCGAGCCCCACCGCCACGGTGCTCGGGCGGCTGTGCACGGTGTGCGGCCGGACGATGTCGCGACTGCTGATGGAGGTGGAGGCCGAGCCGCCGCGGCTGGCGCCGGCCGCCCGGCAGCCGGCCCGGCGGGGCGAGTGGTCGGGCACCGCACGCCGGACCGCGTGCCGAGGTCGCCGGGTGCACACTCGACGCGGGCGCCGCCGTCTCCGACGAGAACGCGCCCGTGCCCGGCGTGGAGCAGCACAGCTGGGTACTGGAGGGCACGGCCGAGATCACCGTCGACCGCACTGCCCCCACGGTGCGCGAGGGCGACCGCCTGCGCTTCCGGCTGCGCGGCCCGTCGCACTCCCACCGCCCGGGACCGCGACGGACCCGCTACGCACTGATGACCGTCCTGCCGTGAACGTGAAAGGACCCGCTTCATGACCGAGATCGTCCCCGTGTCCGGCCCCGCGCTGGTCACCTACGCCGATGAGCTCGCCACCCTGCTGATCGAAGCGGTGGAGGGCGGGGCCTCGGTCGGATTCCTCGCCCCGCTGGACCGGGCGACGGCCGCCGCCTGGTGGCGGCAAAGGGCCGCCGCCGTGGAGGCGGGGAGCCACCAGGTCTGGATCGCCCGTGACGCCGAGCGGGCGGTGGGCACGATCGGCCTGGTCAGAACGCCCCTGCCCAACGCCCACCACCGCGCTGAGATCTCGAAGCTCGTGGTCAGGCCCTCGGCCCGCGGCCGCGGAGTCGGCCGGGCTCTGCTCGCGGCGGTCGAGCAGTCCGCCACGGACGAGGGGCTGACGCTGCTGGTCCTGGACACGGAGACGGGAAGCGACGCCGAGAGGCTCTACCGTTCGGCGGGATGGACGCCGTGCGGCTCGGTCCCCGGCTACGCGGCCGACCCGTACGGCACGCTCAAGGCCACCACTTTCTACTACCGGGCCCTCGGCCCGCGGGAGGCCTCCCCGCACGGACGGTCACAATGAGAGCGACGCCACGCTACCGAGGAGACTTCCCATGACCCTGCACGACATCCAGCTCCGCACCCTCAGCGGCGAGCCGACCACACTGGGAGCCTACGAGGGCTCGGCAGTCCTGTTGGTGAACGTCGCCTCCAAGTGCGGGCTCACCCCGCAGTACGCCGGCCTGGAAAGGCTCCAGAAGGAGTACGGGGAGCGCGGTTTCACCGTTCTCGGGGTGCCCTGCAACCAGTTCGCGGGCCAGGAGCCGGGCACCGCGGAGGAGATCCGGACGTTCTGCTCGACGACCTACGGGGTCAGCTTCCCGCTGCTGGAGAAGACCGACGTCAACGGCGAGAACCGGCACCCGCTCTACATGGAGCTGACGAAGCTCGGGGACTCCGAGGGCGCGGCCGGGGACGTCCAGTGGAACTTCGAGAAGTTCCTGATCTCCCCGGCGGGTGAGCCCGTCGCACGGATCCGCCCCCGCACCGAGCCGGAGGCTCCCGAGGTCGTGGCGGCCATCGAGGCGCAGCTGCCGCGGTAGCGGGGCGGGGAACGGGGGGGGCTTGG
>NZ_JBISCE010000031.1:0-152381 GCF_044385685.1 Streptomyces sp. ALB3
GAACGGGGGGGGGGGCCGACCGGGCGCCCGGTCCGGCCCCGCGCCGTGGTCAGCGGATCGGCATCCCCGACAGGGTCCGGGCGATCACCAGGCGCTGGATCTCGCTCGTGCCCTCGAAGATGGTGTAGATCGCGGCGTCCCGGTGCATGCGCTCGACGGGGTACTCACGGGTGAAGCCGTTGCCGCCGAGGATCTGCACGGCCTGGGCCGTGACCGACTTCGCGGTCTCGCTCGCGTAGAGCTTCGACATCGAGCCCTCGGCGGCCGTGAACGGCTTGCCGGCGCTGGCCATCCAGGAGGCGCGCCAGACGAGCAGTCGCGCGGCGTCGATCTGGGTCCGCATGTCGGCCAGCTGGAAGGCGATGCCCTGGTTGTCGATGATCGGGCGGCCGAACTGGGTCCGCGTCTTCGCGTAGTCGAGGGCGACCTCGTAGGCAGCGCGAGCGGTGCCGACCGCCATCGCTCCGACCGCCGGGCGGGACGCCTCGAAGGTCGCCATGGCCGCGTTCTTCAGACGCTCGCCACCGGACCTGGCGCGCTCCCGGGCCCGGGCGAGGCGCTCGTCGAGCTTCTCCTTGCCGCCCAGCAGGCAGTGACCGGGGACACGTACGTCCTCGAGGACGACCTCGGCCGTGTGCGAGGCGCGGATGCCGTGCTTCTTGAACTTCTGGCCCTGCGAGAGCCCGGGGGTGGCCGGCGGGACGATGAAGGAGGCATGGCCCTTCGAGCCCAGCTCCGGGTCGACGACGGCGACGACGACGTGGACGTTGGCGATACCGCCGTTGGTCGCCCAGGTCTTGGTGCCGTTGAGCACCCACTCGTCCTTGGCCTCGTCGTAGACCGCGCGGGTACGCATGGAGGCCACGTCCGAGCCCGCGTCGGGCTCGGACGAGCAGAAGGCGGCGACCTTCACATCGGCCGCGTCCCCGTACATCTGGGGAATCCAGGTACCGATCTGCTCCTCGGTACCGTTGGCGAGGACGCCGACGGCGGCCAGGCCGGTGCCGACGATCGACAGGGCGATTCCCGCGTCGCCCCAGAAGAGCTCCTCCATGGCCATGGGGATGCCGAGACCGGTGGGGTCGAAGAACTGCTGGGCGTAGAAGTCGAGGGAGTAGATGCCCACCTTCGCCGCCTCCTGGATGACGGGCCAGGGCGTTTCCTCACGCTCGTCCCACTCCGAAGCAGCCGGCCGGATCACCTCGGCGGCGAATCCGTGCAGCCAGTCACGGACCTGCTTCTGGTCGTCGTTGAGCTCGAGCGTGAACTCGGCCATGGTTCCCTCCATGCACTTCCGGATCAACCCGTTACTAGCGGTAACAACAGTCTGTTACCAGCAAGTAGCCTCTGTCAACCGGGCGGCCGGGGATCCGCGAGCGGCTGAGCAGGGTGTTACGTTGCCCGGGCGTGACGAGATCGCAGGACAGCTGGGCGGGGCGGGAGAAGACGACATGGAGACCACACGAGGGGCCGAACGGCAGCGGACAGCGGCCGAACGCCGCCGCCGGGAGCTGCTCGAAGCCGCAGACCGGGTGGTGCTCAGGGACGGCCCCCAGGCGTCGATGAACGCGATCGCCGCGGAGGCCGGAATCACCAAGCCCATCCTCTACCGGCACTTCGGCGACAAGGGCGGCCTCTACCGCGCGCTGGCCAAGCGTCACACCGACGCTCTGCTGAGTGCCCTGCGGGCCGCCCTCGACGCGCCGTCCGAGCGGCGGGAACGCGTCGAGGCGACGCTGGACACCTACCTCGCGGCGATCGAGGCGCGCCCGCAGGTCTACCGCTTCCTGATGCACCCCTCCGACGACGCCGCCCCCTCGCCCGAACAGGGCTTCGACGTGGGCAGGCACTCCGCGCCGCTGCTGCGCCGCCTGGGCGAGGAGCTGGGAAAGGTGATCGTGGAGCGGGTCGATCTCGGACCGGAGAGCGAGCAGATGGCCCGCATCTGGGGGCACGGGATCGTGGGCATGATGCACGCGGCCGGCGACTGGTGGCTCGGTGACCGGCCCTGTTCACGCGAGCAGTTGGTACGCAGTCTCGCCGACCTGCTGTGGGGCAGGCTGGCCGGGGCCGGCGACCTGCCCGGCGGCCCGGGCTTCTGAGCGCCCCCGGGGAGTGGGACGCGTGGCCGGGTCAGCTCCCGCCCGCCGGCCGCCCCCACGGAGCCCGCCGGGCCGCGCGCAGCGCCCTGGAGCGGCGCAGTCCCGTCAGCCGGTCCGTGTAGACGCGGCCGTCGACATGGTCGCACTCGTGCTGCAGGCAGCGGGCGAACCATCCGGTGCCGGTGACCCGTACCGGCTCCCCCGCCGCGTTCCGGCCCTCGACCACCGCGTGGTCGAAGCGCGCGGTCCCGGCTTCGAGGCCGGGAAGTGACAGGCAGCCCTCCGGTCCGCGTACGGTGATCCCGTCCGCCTCGGTGAGTACGGGGTTGACGATGTGGCCGAGGTGCCTGACCTCGTCGTCATCCGGACAGTCGTAGACGAACACCCTGAGCGGGACACCGACCTGGTTGGCGGCCAGCCCGACACCGTTCGCGGCGTACATGGTGGCGAACATGTCCTCCACCAGACGGGCGAGCGGCGGCCCGAAGTCGGTGACCTCGTCACAGGGGCTGTGCAGCACCGGGGCCCCGAACAGGCTCATGGGCCGGACGCGTCCGGAACTGCCGGGGATCGGGCGGTTTCGCATGAGGAGAAGCGTACGTTCCACGTGACCTCCACGTTCCCCGTGGTGCCGAGGTGCGGTCGCCGCGCCGGACATCGATAGGCTGGGCGCGGACTTACGCAAGGAGGATCTAGGACGATGGCAGGCAACACGGAGCCGTTGTCGCCGCGGGCCAAGCTCGCCGTGACGGCGGGCAAGGCCGCGGCGGCGGTGTCGCGCGCTGCGGGGCGCGGCAGCGGATCGGTGATCGGCGGCCGGGTGGCGCTCAAGCTCGACCCCGACCTGCTCGGGCGGCTGGCGCAGCACCTGGACGTGATCCTCGTGTCGGCGACGAACGGCAAGACGACCACCACCCGGCTGATCGCCGAGGCACTCCGGGCCGCGGGGCCCGTCGTGTCCAACGCGCTCGGAGCCAACATGCCCGCGGGGATCACCTCCGCGCTGGCAGGGGGCTCGGACGCGCGGTACGGCGTGATCGAGGTGGACGAGAAGTACCTCGCCGGCGTGGCGCGCGACACGACGCCGAAGGTGATCGCGCTGCTCAACCTCTCCCGCGACCAGCTGGACCGCGCGGCGGAGACCCGGATGATGGCGGAGCAGTGGCGGGAGGGCCTGTCGGGCTCCAAGGCCGTGGTCGTGGCCAACGCCGACGATCCACTGATCGTCTGGGCCGCCTCCTCCTCCCCCAACGTGGTGTGGGTCGCGGCGGGGCAGGCGTGGAAGGACGACGCCTGGTCCTGCCCCTCCTGCGGCGGTGTGATGCAGCGCCCCGGTGACGACTGGTTCTGCGGCGAGTGCGGTTTCCGCCGCCCCGCCCCGAGCTGGGCGCTGAACGGCGACTACGTCCTGGACCCGCACGGGTCCGCGTGGCCGATCCACCTCCAGCTGCCGGGCCGGGCCAACAAGGCGAACGCCACGAGCTCGGCCGCCGTCGCCGCGGTGTTCGGCGTGCCGCCCCAGGTCGCCCTGGAGCGGATGTACCAGGTGCAGGCCGTGGCCGGCCGCTACGACGTCGTCACCTTCCTCGGCCGTGAGCTCCGGCTCCTGCTGGCGAAGAACCCGGCGGGCTGGCTGGAGACGTTCTCCCTGATCGACCCGCCGCCCACGCCGGTGATCCTCTCGGTGAACGCGCGCGGCGCCGACGGCACGGACACCTCCTGGCTGTGGGACGTCGACTACACCCAGCTCTACGGGCACCCGATCTTCGTACTGGGTGACCGCAAGCTGGACCTGGCGGTCCGGCTCGAGGTGGCGGGTCTGGACTTCCGTGTCTGCGAGACGCTGGACGAGGCCGTCCAGATGGCTCCGCCCGGCCGCATCGAGGTCATCGCCAACTACACCGCCTTCCAGGATCTGCGCCGTCGTGTCGGCAACTGACCCCCGCGCGGGCACCCCCCGGAGAGGACGAAGCATGAGCAACAACAGCCTGCGGCTGGTGTGGGTCTACCCCGACCTCCTCAGCACCTACGGCGACCAGGGCAACGCGCTGGTGGTGGAGCGCCGGGCACGCCAGCGCGGTCTCGACGTGTCGCGCGTGGACGTGCGCAGCGACCAGCCCATCCCGACGTCGGGCGACATCTATCTGATCGGCGGCGGTGAGGACCGGCCGCAGCGCCTGGCCTCGGAACGTCTGCGCCGTGACGGCGGACTGAACAGGGCCGCGGCGAACGGCGCGATCATCTTCTCCGTCTGCGCGGGCTACCAGATCCTCGGCCACGAGTTCATCAACGACCTCGGCGAGCGTGAGCCCGGCCTCGGGCTGCTGGACGTCGTCTCGACGCGGGGCGAGGGCGCCAGGTGCGTCGGCGACGTGCTCGGGGACATCGACCCGAACCTGGGCCTGCCGCCTCTGACCGGCTTCGAGAACCACCAGGGCATCACCCACCTCGGCCCGGCGGCCCGTCCGTTCGCCCGGGTGCGGCTCGGCCGGGGCAACGGCACGGGTGACGGTACGGAGGGCGCGTACAACGACACCGTCTTCGGCACGTACATGCACGGGCCGGTCCTGGCACGCAACCCGCTCATCGCGGACCTGCTCCTGAAGCTGGCCCTGGACGTGAACGCGCTGCCGCCGAGCGACGACCGGTGGTACGAGGCGCTGCGCGCCGAACGCATCGCCGCGGCGACCCAGCCGGCCTGACACACGGCCTGCGGACCGGTCCGTCCGACGGGCCGGTCCGCGCGTGCGGGGCGGGTGTACATCCGGTGGACGTCCAGCAGTCGGACAGTGGGTTCGGTTCGGCCACCTCGCGCCGGTAGGGTAGCGGGGATCCAACCGGACGACGTGGTCCGGCGTCGGCCCACGTTGCAAAGGTTTCCCGGGCAATGCGAATTGGTGTGCTCACCTCCGGCGGCGACTGCCCCGGCCTCAATGCCGTCATCCGTTCCGTCGTGCACCGCGCGGTGGTCGACCACGGCGACGAGGTCATCGGCTTCCACGACGGCTGGAGGGGCCTCCTCGAGTGCGACTACCGCAAGCTCGACCTCGACGCGGTCGGCGGCATTCTTGCCCGTGGCGGCACGATCCTCGGTTCCTCCCGCGTCCAGCCGGCGCATCTGCGTGACGGCGTGGAGCGGGCGAAGGGCCATGTGGCCGATCTCGGCCTGGACGCGATCATCCCGATCGGCGGCGAGGGAACGCTGAAGGCCGCCAATCTGCTCTCCGAAGCCGGACTTCCCATCGTCGGTGTGCCCAAGACCATCGACAACGACATCGCCTCCACCGACGTGACGTTCGGTTTCGACACCGCTGTCGGGGTCGCGACCGAGGCCCTGGACCGGCTGAAGACGACGGCCGAGTCACACCAGCGGGTGCTGATCGTCGAGGTCATGGGGCGGCACACCGGCTGGATCGCGCTGCACTCGGGCATGGCGGCCGGCGCGCACGCCATCGTCGTACCCGAGCGGCCCTTCGACATCGAGGAGCTGACCTCACTGGTCGGCCGCCGCTTCTCGGAGGGCAAGAAGTTCGCCATCGTCGTCGTGGCGGAGGGCGCCAAGCCCCGGGAGGGCTCCATGGAGTTCAACCAGGGCAAGAAGGACATCTACGGCCATGAGCGTTTCGCCGGTGTGGCGACGCAGCTCTCGGGTGAGCTGGAGCAGCGCCTCGGCAAGGAGGCCCGCCCCGTGATCCTCGGCCATGTGCAGCGCGGCGGCACCCCGACCGCGTACGACCGCGTCCTGGCCACCCGCTTCGGCTGGCACGCGGTGGAGGCCGCTCACCGCGGCGAGTTCGGCATGATGACGGCGCTGCGTGGCACGGACATCACGATGGTCCCCCTGGCAGCGGCCGTGGAGACCCTGAAGACGGTTCCGGCGGAACGCTACGCCGAGGCCCAGGTCGTACTCTGACCGTCACGCCACCCGTAGAGACCGCCCCCGGCCGCACCCGCGCCCGGGGGCGGTTCTAGTCTGGACCGGACAACCGGCACGAAACGGGGACGTCCCCAGCGGGAGTGAACAGATGGATCACAGCGGGCACGGCATGAACATGGACCTGCCGCCGTTCACGCTGGGACGTGGGCTCGAGTTCTCCGCGGACCCGTTCTTCCTGATCGGCTGCGTCGCCGCCCTCGCCCTGTACGGCTACGGCGTCATGCGGCTGCGGGGCCGGGGCGACGGCTGGCCGCTGAACCGGACCGTCTTCTTCGTCCTGGGCGTCCTGTCCATCGCCCTGGTGATGTGCACGGGCCTCAACGACTACGGCATGGTCATGTTCAGCGTGCACATGGTGCAGCACATGGTGATCAGCATGGTGTCGCCGATCCTGTTGCTGCTGGGCGCTCCGGTGACGCTGGCGCTGCGGGCGCTGCCGGTGGCGGGGCGGGGCCGTACGGGCCCGCGCGAGTTGCTGCTCAAGCTGCTCCACAGCCGCTACATGAAGATCATCACGCATCCGGTCTTCACGATCCCGCTCTTCATCGCGAGCCTGTACGGGCTCTACTTCACCCCCCTGTTCGACTTCCTCATGGGGTCGAAGCCGGGCCACATCGCGATGATGGTGCACTTCCTGGCGGTCGGGCTCGTGTTCTTCTGGCCGATCATGGGCGTCGACCCCGGCCCGCACAGGCCCGGTTACGTGATGCGGATGCTCGAGCTCTTCGCCGGCATGCCCTTCCACGCGTTCTTCGGGATCGCGCTGATGATGGCGAGCCAGCCGATGGTGGGCACGTACGAGAATCCGCCGGCCTCGCTCGGGATCGACGCGCTCGGGGACCAGTCCGCGGCCGGCGGCATCGCCTGGGCGTTCAGCGAGATCCCGTCCGTGCTCGTGCTGATCGCGCTGGTCTTCCAGTGGTACCGCTCCGAACAGCGGACGGCCAAGCGCTCGGACCGGGCGGCCGACCGGGACGGCGACCAGGAGCTGAAGGCGTACAACGCCTATCTGGCCTCATTGCAGACACGCGGACAGTAGCGGGGAACAGGCCCTAGGGGCGACCATGGCTGCAACGGCCGGGCGGCCGGGTGAGGAGCGTGTGCTCATGCCTGGATCCACGAAGACCATGGGAGTGCTCACCGTCGGCACGCTGGTCGCGGTGACGGCGTACACGGTGGCACTGGGGAGCAACGGCTGGCTCTGGTTCGGCTGGGTGGTCCTGGGGCTCGCCACTCTGGGTATGGTCGCCACCCGCGACACCTGAGAGGTGGGGGCCGGCGGCGTCCCCCGCCCCTGGGCGGCGGGGGTACACAGCCGGCGTAGGGCGCCGTGCGAGTGGGCTCCGGCGGTGCCACCCTGGTGACACTGTGCGGTGGGTGACCGGCCGGCGCGTGAGGCGGGCGGGTCATGGTGTACCGCGCGTCCTCGTCGGCGGGAAAAGGTGCTTCACATGGACAGGTCCGGGTTGATCGAGGCGATCGGACGGAAGACGGCGGACGGCGGTGAGCTTCCCGCCGACCAGATCGGCCGGGTCGTCGACGCCGTGTTCGGCACGGTCGGGGAGGCCGGCGCGATCGCGGAGGCGCTCAAGGCGGGCAGGACCGTCACCCTGGTGGGTTTCGGCAGCTTCCACCAGGTGGGCGGCGAGGCGTCCCTGCGGCCGGGCAAGGCCCTCAACGAGTTCGTCCACGACCAGGTCGGATGAGCCGGGGGCTCCCTTGGCTGCCATGACGCTCCGGGCCGAGGGTTCCGCGTCGGCCGGGGACGTGTGGCTCCGCTACGTCACGCCGGCCTGCTGGCCTTCCTGGTCACCGCAGATCAGGAAGGTGCGCGTGGACGCGGAGCGGATCACGCCGGGGACCAGGGGGGAGATCGTCTCGCTGTTCGGCGTCACGGCGGCCTTCCTTGTCGAGTCGGTGGACGAGGAGCGCCGGCGGTGGACGTGGCGGGTCCGGCTCGGACCGGTGTGCCTGCGGCTGCGTCACGCGGTCCTGCACCGGCCGGGCGGCTCGGCCACCACGCTGCGGATCGAGGGCCCCTCCCTCGCTCTCGCCGCTTATGCCGGCCCGGCACGGTGGGCGATGGGGCGTCTGGTCCGGGGATGACGGAGCGGTAGGCCCTCGCGGGACGTGCGTGCCGACGAACGAACGCCGCGGGGCCGCCGGTGCGGGGAGCGGACGGTCACCGCTCACCGGTCGTCGGTCGTCGGCGATGGGCCTTCGGACGGGATGTGCGAACAGCCCCGGGCTGCCCTGCCCGGGGCTGCTCGCGTGGGCGGCGTGCCGGCGTGCGGCGGATGACGCCGGGTGTGTTCCGTCCCGGCCCGTGCGACTTCTCGACCGCAGCCCGGACAGCGCTACGATCGATCACCGTGGAGAGCGAGCCGTTCGCACGGACCATCGACTGATGGCCCGTCAGGTGGGCCGGCGAGAAGCGGGTACCAGTCCAGGGAGGGCCGGGCCGCCGTCAGCCGCGCCGACGAGTCGGCCACGAGCGACAACACCATGTGTGACCTGGCAGAACGCGGCCACCAGCCCGGTCCAGAAGGCTAGGAGAGAAGCTGTGTTCTATTACGTCCTGAAATACGTCGTGCTGGGCCCCCTGCTCCGGCTGGCGTTCCGGCCTCGCATCGAGGGGCTGGAACACATCCCGGAAGAGGGGGCCGCCATCGTCGCGGGCAACCATCTCTCCTTCTCCGACCACTTCCTGATGCCCGCGATCCTCAAGCGACGCATCACCTTCCTCGCGAAGGCCGAGTACTTCACCGGCCCCGGCATCAAGGGCAAGCTGACCGCGGCGTTCTTCCACAGCATCGGACAGATCCCCGTGGACCGTTCCGGCAAGGAGGCGGGGCAGGCCGCGATCCGCGAAGGCCTGGGCGTACTGAGCAGGAACGAGCTCCTGGGCATCTATCCGGAGGGCACCCGCTCGCACGACGGCCGGCTGTACAAGGGCAAGGTCGGGGTCGCGGTGATGGCGATCAAGGCAGGGGTCCCGGTGATCCCCTGCGCGATGGTCGGCACGTTCGAGATCCAGCCGCCCGGACAGAAGATGCCGAAGGTCAAGCGGGTCTCGATCCGGTTCGGGGAGCCGCTGGACTTCTCCCGCTACGCGGGCCTGGAGGACCAGAAGGCGGCGATCCGGGCGGTCACGGACGAGATCATGTACGCCATTCTCGGTCTCTCCGGCCAGGAGTACGTCGACGAGTACGCGGTCAAGGCGAAGGCCGCACAGGCGGAGCAGCCCAGGAAGTTCCCCCGACGGCCACGCTGAGCGGGGAATCTGCTCTCGGCAGATGTCCCTGGTCGGGCCTCTGAGGCGACCGTAGCGTTGCCGGCATGAGCAGAGGACGAGCATGCGTACTGGGGGCCACGGGACAGATCGGCCGGGCCGCGGTGAGGGCCCTGGCCGGGGACGGCTGGGAGGTGACCGCGGCCTCCCGGGGCGGTGGCCGGGACGCCGGCTGGGGTGAGGACGTGCGCGCCGTCGTCCTCGACCGTGAGGAGGAGGGCGCGTTGGCGGCCGTGATCGGCGACGGTTACGACGTCCTGGTCGACATGGTCGCCTTCGGCAGGGCTCACGCCGCGCAGCTCACAGGTCTGACGGGCAGGATCGGTTCCGCGGTGGTCATCTCCAGCGGTGCGGTGTACGAGGACGGACGGGGTCGGAGTTTCGACACCCAGGGCGAGCCGGACGGCTTCCCGGAGTATCCGGTGCCGATCCCGGAGACCCAGCGCACGGTTGCTCCCGGGGACGCGACGTACGGGACGCGGAAGGTGGCGCTGGAGCACGAGCTGCTGGCTGGGGGTGACGCGTTGCCGGTGACGCTGCTGCGGGCGGGCGCGGTGCACGGGGAGCACTGCCGCACGCCGCGTGAGCTGTACTTCGTCAAGCGCCTGGTGGACGGACGCCGACGACGTGTCCTGGCGTACGACGGGGCGAGCCGCTTCCATCCGGTCCATGTGTCCAACCTCGCCGAGCTGATCCGGCTCGCCGCTCGGCGGCCGGGTTCGCGGGTGCTCAACGCGGGAGACCCGCAGGCACCGACCGTCGCCGAGATCGGCGCCGCCGTCGACGGCGTGCTCGGCCTGGAGACGGAGACGTTCCTCGTCCCGGGGCCGCCGCCGGAGGGCCATGTCGGCGAGACGCCGTGGACCGGCGCGCACCCCGTGGTGTACGACATGTCGGCAGCTGAGCGGGAGCTGGGTTACCGCCCCGTCACGGGATACGCCCAGTCGCTGCCGCGGACCGTCGAATGGCTCACCGCGCAGCTCGACGGCCGCGACTGGCGGCAGGCCTTCCCCAAAATGGTGCGCAGCTACGGTGAATCCCTTTTCGACTACGCGGCGGAGGACGTCTGGCTGGAGACGTACGGCCGGAGGGCGTGAGCGCCCTGGCGGCATCCGGGGGTGAGCGGACGGCCGCCGGACATCATCGGCCGTCCGCTCACGTTCAGGTGGTGATCACGGCTTCGGTGCGGCGTGCGGCGTGCACGTCACATCGCGCCGGTCGGTCTTCCCCGTGAGCAGGTAGGTGTCCACCCGCTCGTTGACGCAGGGGTTGACCAGGCCGGTGACGCCGTGCGAGCCGGCACCCTTCTCCGTGATGAGACGGGAGCCCTTGAAGCGCTTGTGCAGTTCGACGGCGCCCGCGTAGGGAGTCGCGGCGTCACGCGTGGACTGCACGATGAGCACCGGAGGCAGGCCCTTGCCCGTACGGACGTCCAGCGGGGTCTGCTGCTCGGTCGACCAGGTCGCACAGGGCAGGTTCATCCAGGCGTTGGCCCAGGTCATGAACGGGTGATCCTTGTGCAGCCTGGTGTTGTCGCGGTCCCACTTCCTCCAGCTGGTGGGCCACTTCGCGTCGGCGCACTCGACCGCCGTGTACACGGCGTTGCTGTTCTCCGCCCTGATGTTGCCCGCGGTGTCCGACAGGTCGGGTGCCGCGGCGTCGATCAGTGCCTGCGTGTCGCCGGCCAGGTAGTCGCTCCAGGTCCGGGCGGTGGGCGCCCAGGCGGAGTCGTAGTACGGCGCGCCCTGGAAGAACCCGATGAGCTCGGCGGGCCCGACGACGCCTCCGATCGGGTTCTTCTTGGCGGTCGCCCGCAGGGTCAGCCACGCCTGCTCGACCTTCTCGGGCGTGTCACCGATGTGGTAGGCGGCGTCGTTCTCGGCGACCCACGCCTTCCAGTCGTTCCAGCGGGTCTGGAAGGCGATGTCCTGGTTGAGGTTGGCCTCGTACCAGATGTTGTCCTTCGCCGGGTCGATCACGCTGTCGACGACCATGCGCCGTACGTGCGACGGGAAGAGCGTGCCGTAGACCGCGCCCAGGTAGGTGCCGTACGAGACGCCCAGGAAGTTGAGCTTCTTCTCACCGAGCGCGGCGCGGATGACGTCCAGGTCGCGCGCGGTGTTCGGCGTGGTCATGTGCGGCAGCATGGCGCCGCTGCGCTCGGCGCACCCGTCGGCGTACTCGGCCGCGAGCTTGCGCTGCGCCCGCTTGTCGGCCTCGCTGTCCGGCACCGGGTCGGCCTTCGGGGCCTTCACGAACTCCTGCGGGTCGATGCAGGAGATCGGCGCCGAGTGGCCGACCCCGCGCGGGTCGAAGCCGACGAAGTCGTACGCCTTCGCGGTCTTCGCCCAGAGCGGGTTCTTGGTGACGATGCGCTTCGGGAACGCCATGCCGGAGCCGCCGGGGCCCCCGGGGTTGTAGACGAGTGCTCCCTGGCGCTCGTCCTTCGTGCCCGTGCTGACGTGCCGGTCGACGGCGAGCTTGATCTGCTTGCCGTCCGGCTCCGCGTAGTCGAGCGGAACGCTCACCCATCCGCACTGGATGGGCGCGGCGATCGCCCAGTCGGCCGGACAGTCCGTCCAGTCGATACCCGCCTCGGCGGCCCGCGCCGCGGCGATCTGCACACCGCGCGCCTCCTGGTCGCCGTGGTGCCGGCTGTCGGCACCGGCGGCCGGTGCGGCTATCGCCCCCGCTATGAGCGTGCCCGCGATCAGAGTGCCGGCCGGACCGAGCAGCGCTGTGCGTCTCAAGTGGAACCTCCCCCTGTGTGAGGCGCCGCCGTCGGCGGCCCCTTGGTGCATACGTGCAGGGGGATCCTTTCGTCTGTGGGGCTGCCGAGAACAGGGCGTACACGTGTTTCTTTACCGAACCAATAACCGGTGTCCGTTGTCCCGCTGAGCGGACTCAGGCCTCTCGCGCGGCGTTCACGTCCTTCGACAGACCCTCCAGCGCCTCGTCCAGCACCGCGCGGAGCAACCGCGCGTCGGTGGCGAGCGCGGTCACCAGCACCGCGGGGCCGGCCAGCGGGGTGAGTGCGGCGGTGGGTCCGAGCAGCCTCGGTGCGGGGAGGGCTTCCTCGAACACGGGGTCGACGACGAGCAGTTGCCCGACGGCCCGGTGGCCTCCCAGGACGGCGGGGCCCTCCCACCCTCCGGGTGCCCCCGGACCGTACGCCAGTTGCTGGTCGAGCAGCGGACGTCCGGCTCTGTGGACCGTCAGACGGGTCGAGAGCCGGCCGGTGGCTTCGCCGTGGCGGCCCAGGATCTGCTCCTCGCGCAGGACCAGGCGTGCGCCGGGGGAGAGTTCGGCCCGAGTGGTCATGTCCAGTGCGCTCCCGCAGGCCGATACGAGCTGTTCGGGGAGCCAGTGGAGCTCCGCCCCCTCCCCCACGCTCAGTCGCACGTCGTACGAGGCGGGGACGGCGTCCGGGCCGGCACCGGGCAGGGCCACGGTGGCGGCGGCGGCGTCCACCCTGACCCGGGCGCCGGCCTCTGCCCTGACCTCGACGGCGAGCCTGTCCCCGCCGAGCGGTGCGCTCATCGCGCCGACGACGGTGACACGCGCGTAGGAGCTGTCCGGCGATCTGGTCCGGCGCAGGGCGAGCGGGCCGTCGCTCTCGAGCAGCGGGAGTGCCGTGGATCCCCGCCCGTCGGGGACCGCCGTGATCCGGGCGGTCGCCCTGACACTCATGCGGCCCAGTCCGCGAGCCGCGCCCGCACCCAGTCGGCGACGGGTGCGACACCTTCGGCACCGGTCAGCGAGGTGAACACCACGGGGAGATCACCTCGCTGTTCGGCTGCGTCGCGGGCCATCCGTCCGAGGTCGGACCCGACGTAGGGGGCGAGGTCGGTCTTGTTGATGACGAGCAGGTCGGCCGTGGTGACACCGGGGCCGCCCTTGCGCGGGATGTCATCGCCTCCCGCGACGTCGATCACGAAGACCTGGGCGTCGACGAGTCCTCTGGAGAACGTGGCGGTGAGATTGTCACCACCCGATTCGACGAGGATCAGGTCGAGGGGCCCCACGGAGTCCTCCAGGTCCTCGACCGCTTCGAGGTTGGCGGAGATGTCGTCGCGGATCGCGGTGTGGGGGCAGGCGCCGGTCTCGACGGCCTGGATGCGCTCGGGCGGGAGCACCGCGTTGCGGAGGAGGAAGGCGGCGTCCTCGCGCGTGTAGATGTCGTTGGTGACGACGGCGATGGAGACGCGGTCACGCAGTGCGCGGCAGAGGGCGGCGACGGTGGCTGTCTTGCCTGAGCCGACCGGCCCTCCCAGGCCGATGCGCAACGCCCGCCGGGTGCCGTCGGGGCGGGCGGCGTCGGCGCTGACGGCCGCGGGGCCCTGGTGTGCGTGGTCGAGATGCATGGGTGCGGCTCCTGTGATGGCTGGCGGGGCGTGGTACGGGAGTTCAGGACGCGAAGAGGCGGACCGGCCAGGCCGCGTGCGCCTCGGCCGAGATGTCGAGCAGCGGGGCGGAGGTGGCGGGCAGGGCGTCGATGCCGTGCCGTGCGGCCTCGGCGGCCCGATCGGCGACCTGGTCGAGGGCGGGTGCGAGCCGGGCGAGGACCGCGGTCGCCTCGAAGGGGTCCAGGGACAGCAGGCGGACCACCGCGGTGGCCGGCCCGCTCACCGCTTCGTAGGCGACGCAGTGCGCGGCGTCGGCCGGCCCCAGGCCCGCGGCCCGTGCCGTGAGGCCGAGTACGACGGGCTGATGGGCACCGCGCGGCCGCGCTTCGGCGAGCGCGGCCAGTCCGGGGCTCGGCCAGGTCGCTCGTGCCGCTCTCATCAGCTGCCGTCCGAGCTTGCGTGCGACGCTCCTGAGCGCGGGCGAGGGTGTCCGGGCGTCGGCGGCCTCGTCCAGGGCGAGCGGGTCGAGTCCGTGGGCCGCCGCGGCGGCCAGGGCGGCACAGGTGAGGCCGGTGGTGTGCAGCCGCCCCAGACAGAACGCCTCCAGGTCCCGGGCGTCGCGGATGTGTCCCGCCTTGACGGCCGGTTCGGCGCCACCGGAGTGGGCGTGGCCACCGGCGGGGAACCGGCCGTCGGCGAGGACAAGCAGTGCTGCGCGTGTCGTCATGATGTGTTGTCCCGCCCCCCTCAGAAGAGGAAGTAGCGCTGGGCCATGGGAAGTTCTGCGGCCGGGGCGGGTTCGACCGGGTCGCCGTCGATGGTCACGGCGAAGCTGTCGGCGTCGACCTGGACACGGGGCAGGGCGTCGTTCTCCCGCATGTCCGCCTTCGTGACGCCCCGGGTACTGGTGATCGGCACGAACCGCTTGCCGAGCCCCAGGCGCTCCGGCAGCCCGGCATCGAGGGCCGCCGATGACACGAAGTTGAGGGAGTTGGCCGCAGGAGCCCGGCCCATGGCGCCGAACATGGGACGCGGCATGACCGGTTGCGGGGTGGGGATCGAGGCGTTGGCGTCGCCCATCTGCGCGTACGCGATCTGGCCGCCCTTGAGGACGGTCTGCGGCTTGACGCCGAAGAAGGCCGGGTCCCACAGCACGAGGTCGGCGAGCTTGCCGGTCTCGACGGAGCCGATCTCCCGGTCCAGGCCCTGGGCCACCGCCGGATTGATGGTGTATTTGGCGACATAGCGACGCGCCCGGTGGTTGTCGGCGGTTCCGTCGCCGGGCAGGGCACCACGTCGGCGCTTCATCACATGGGCGGTCTGCCAGGTACGCAGGATCACCTCTCCGATACGCCCCATGGCCTGGGAGTCCGAGGAGATGATCGAGATCGCCCCCAGGTCGTGGAGGATGTCCTCGGCGGCGATGGTCGACGGCCGGATCCGGGACTCGGCGAACGCCAGGTCCTCCGGCACCGTGGGGTTCAGGTGATGACAGACCATCAGCATGTCGAGGTGTTCCTCGATCGTGTTGACGGTGTGCGGCCGGGTCGGATTGGTGGAGCTCGGCAGGACGTACGGTTCCGACACCACGCTGATGATGTCGGGAGCGTGTCCGCCGCCCGCGCCTTCGGTGTGGTACGCGTGGATGGAGCGGCCCGCGATGGCGGCGAGCGTGTCGGCGACGAATCCGGCCTCGTTGAGCGTGTCCGTGTGAATGGCCAGCTGGGCACCGGTCTCCTCACACACCCCCAGGCAGGCGTCGATGACCGCGGGGGTCGCACCCCAGTCCTCATGGATCTTGAATCCGAGGGCGCCCGCGCGCAGTTGGTTATGCATGGCCTCGCGGGACATGGTGTTGCCCTTGCCGAGGAGACCGATGTTGACCGGGTATCCCTCGAGCGCCTCGAACATCCGGGCGAGATGCCAGGGTCCCGGGGTGATCGTCGTGGCCTTCGTCCCCTCGGCCGGGCCCGTTCCTCCGCCGACGAGCGTCGTGATGCCGGAGGAGAGCGCCTGGTCGACGAGGGTGGGCGAGATGAAGTGGACGTGTGCGTCGACGGCCCCCGCGGTGAGGAATTTGCCGTTGCCCGCGATGATCTCGGTCTCGGGTCCGATGACGAGGTCGGGGTGGACACCGTCCATCGTGTCCGGGTTCCCGGCCTTGCCGATGCCGGTGATACGGCCCTCGCGGATACCGACGTCGGCCTTGACGACGCCCCAGTGGTCGATGATGACGGCGCCGGTGATGACGGTGTCGGGGGCGCCTTCGGCCCGGGTGGTGCGCGCCTGTCCCATCGACTCGCGGATCACCTTCCCGCCGCCGAACACGGCCTCGTCCCCTGCCCGCCCGGGGCCCCCCGACCGGTCCTCCTCGATCGCGACGACCAGATCGGTGTCGGCGAGCCTGATGCGGTCGCCGGTGGTGGGCCCGAACAGGTCTGCGTACACGGGGCGGCTGAGCTCAGGCATCGAGGGGACCTCCGGTGACGCCACGCAGCCCGGGGACGACGCGCAGACCTGTGAGCGGGACGAGTTCGACGTCGACGGGGATACCGGGCTCGAAGCGCACGGCCGTTCCGGCGGCGATGTTCAGCCGCAGCCCGTGGGCGGCACCGCGGTCGAAGTCCAGGCCGGGGTTGGCCTCGGCGAAGTGGTAGTGCGAGCCGACCTGGACGGGCCGGTCCGCGGCGTTGAGGACGGTGAGACGGGTGACGGGGCGCCCCTCGTTGAGCGGCACCGTGCCGTCCGCGTGCAGGATCTCTCCGGGAATCATCCGCTGGTCCCCCGTCAGACGATCGGGTCGTGGACGGTGACCAGCTTGGTGCCGTCCGGGAACGTGGCCTCGACCTGGACGTCGTGGATCATCTCCGGGATGCCGTCCATGACGTCGTCGCGGGTGAGGACCTTCCTGCCGGAGGCCATCAGTTCGCCGACGGTCCGGCCGTCACGGGCGCCTTCCAGAAGGTGCGAGGTGATCAGCGCGACCGCCTCGGGGTGGTTCAGCCGCAGGCCGCGCGCCCTGCGCTTCTCTGCGACATCGGCCGCCACATGGATGAGCAGGCGTTCCTGTTCGTGCGGAGTCAGTTGCACGCTTCCACCCTCTTCGTCTTCCGCCCGGTACCTGCCCCGGACGCAGCGGGACCCTATCCCGCCTTCAACACTCTGTTGAACGATGAAGAGGATTCCGCGGCCAGGTATTGCACGTTAGGGCGGAAGTTTTTCCGGCGCGTTAACTGGCCTTTTGCGGATTCATGGACATCAGCCCGCGCAAGCCGTTCTCCAGGGCGCCGGGCTCGGCTCCGCCGAACAGCGCCTCCTGCGCGATGAATCCCTGCGCGGCGGCGATCAGGGTGCGGGCGACATCGTCGGCCGGTACCTCGGACGACATGAGCCCGGCGGCACGGTAGGCCTCCACCAGCTTCGCCCAGGCGGCCCGCATGCCGGTGTAACCCTCGTCCAGCGTCCTCGCCAGCCGGTCGTCGCGCAGGGTCTCGGCCCACACCTGCACGATGAGCGCTGCGCACACGCGGCGCTCCATCCCGTACACCTGGCCGTCGAAGACCCTGCGCAGCACCCGGCCCAGCAGCACGTCGGGGGTGGGCGGCGGGGAGAGCTCCGCGGCCTCCTCGAAGGCTCTCCGGATGCCGTTGAACGCCTCGTCGGCGATGGCCGCGATCAGCTCCTCCTTGCCCGCGAAGTAGCGGTAGACGGCCCCGGCCGACAGCCCGACCTCCTTCAGCACATCCTGCATGGATGTGCCGTGGAAGCCGTTGCGGGCGAAGCAGCGCGCCGCGCCGGCGAGGATCTGCCGGCGCCGGGCGTCGAGGTGCTCCTGCGATACACGTGCCATGCCGACCAATCTAAAACGAACGTTCTTTCTTGACAAGCCTCCGGACCGGCGGGACAGTGGCCGGACAGTAAAACGAACGATCCTTCTCTTTGAATCGAGGCAGTCACCATGCCTGCTGCGCCCAACCGCCGCGCGGTCGCGGTCATCCTCCTCGTCCCGTTGATCGTGACGCTCAGCCTCTGGGCCTTCTCCTGGCCCGCCGCGCGGATCGCCCCGCGCGATCTGCCCGTGGGCGTCGCGGGTGCCGCGCCCGCCGCCGAGCAGCTGCAGAGGCGGCTCGAACAACGCGAGGGCGCCTTCGAGATCCACCGCTACGCCGACGCCACCGAGGCCCGGACCGCGATCGAGGACCGGGTCGTATACGGCGCCGTCGTGATCACGGAGAGCGGCCCGGAGCTGCTCACCGCCTCGGCGGCGAGTCCTGTCGTCTCCCAGCTGCTGACCGGGGCGGCCGAGGGGGCGGCGCCTGCGGGCGCGGTCCTGCGGGTCACCGATGTCGTCGCGGCCCCCAGGACGGACCCGCGCGGCGCCGCACTGGGCGCGAGCATCCTGCCGCTGGCCCTCGCCGGTGTCGCCGCCGGGGCCATGGTGACCCTCCTGAGGCTGCGCGGCGCCAGGGCCGCCCTGACCCTTGCCGGAGCGGCGGGCCTGGTGGGCATCACAGCCACGGCGGTCGCGCACAGCTGGCTGGGCGTGGTCACGGGTGACTGGTGGACGGACGCGGGCGTCATCGGGCTCACCGTGCTGGCCATCGCCTCGGGCGTCGGGGGACTGGCGGCCCTGGCCGGCACGAAGGGCATAGGCCTGGGAGCGCTGCTGATGGTGCTGCTCGGCAATTCCTTCTCCGGCGTCACGAGCGCACCCGAGCTGCTCCCAGAACCGGTCGGCGCGATCGGCCAGTGGCTCCCGCCGGGCGCGGGCGGGTCCCTGCTGCGGTCGACGGCGTTCTTCGACGGGGCCGCGGCGGGCGGACCCGCACTGGTCCTGACGGCCTGGGCCGCGGCGGGGCTCGTCGCCGTGCTGTCCGGCGGCCGCCGGCAGCCCGAGGCGGCCGACACGGCCGGACCTCCCGGCCACCGTCCCGAAGCAGTCCTCACGGGCTGAGCAGCCGGCCCGACATCCCACCGAGCCGCACCGCGCCAGGAGGGCGCGGTGCGGCTCCGCCATGGTTCCGCCGCCGTCCGCGGCCCTGACGGGTGACGGGTCCGGGCCGGCCGGGGACCGCCCGTGCCCCGGCCGCCGCCCGCCGGACCGCGGACGGGGTCAGCGGTCCCTGTCCTGGTGCGCGCGGTGCTCCGCCGCGATGCCGAAGCGGTGGTGTCCGCCCGGAGCGGACGACAGGGAGCGGATCGAGGACACCGAGCTGATCACCTGCTCCTCCGCGGCCTCCTCCTGCGCGGCGGCCTCCGCGTTCTCAAGTCGTTGCAGGTCAGCAGCAGAGACCAGGGCGACAAGCGGCTTCCCGTGCCGCGTGACCACCACACGCTCACCCCCGTAGACGACGCGGTTGATCAGTTCGGCGAGGTCCGCCCGGGCTTGCGTCACCGGAATCTCATAGGCCATACCTCCATCGTAACCTCCTGTACGTCCTGTACATTTTTTACGCACCCCGCTGCGCATGGTCCGAGGAAAGGCAACGCGATGTTCCGTCCCGCCGCCCGCTACGTACTGCCCGAGTTCACCGAGCGCACCGCCTACGGACCCCGCAGCATGGATCCCTACTCGAAGCTGCTGTCCGAGCGGATCGTCTTCCTCGGCACACCCGTCGACGAGACCGCGGCGACCGATCTGATCGCGCAGTTCATGTACCTGGAGCATGCGGACCCGGACCGGCCCCTCTCCCTCTACATCAACTCGCCCGGCGGCTCCTTCGACGCGATGACGGCGATCTACGACACCATGCACTTCCTCGCCTGCGAGGTGGAGACCTTCTGTCTCGGCCAGGCGGGCTCCAGCGCCGCCGTGCTGCTCGCGGCCGGCGCGCCCGGACGCCGACATGCCCTGCCGGGGGCCCGGGTAGTCATACAGCAACCCGCGCTCGACGAGCCGGTGGTGGGCCAGCCCTCCGACCTGGAGATCCAGGCCCGTGAGTTGACGCGCGAGCGCGAGCTGCTCACGACCATGCTGGCCCGTCACACCGGGCGTACCACGCGGGAGATCAGCGCCGACATCGAACGGGACACCGTCCTCGACGCACCGGCCGCCCTGGCGTTCGGACTGGTGGACCACGTCGTGGAGAACCGCACGCCGTCCCAGCCGCCGCACCCCGCGAGGTGAACGCCCGATGCTCTCACCCCAGTTCCCGCCGCTGCCCGCCCTGACCCGCGCCGAGGCCGAGTTCATCGACTGCTACCTGGAGGCCCTCGACCAGCTCGGCCGCATCAACCCCGCGCGCGGCAGCGACACCTACGGAGCGCTGCGGGCGGCTCAGGCGCTCGCGTCCCGGGCCGTCGCCCTCCGCGAGGCACTGGCGCTGATGCACGAGCGGGGCGAGTCACGGATCCACGCGGACACCCTGGCCAGGGCTCTGCGGCTGCTGGACGGAGAGCGCCGCGCCGGACGGGTCGCCGTACCGCCCGCTCAGTCGAGTTGAGCACCTCCACCGCCCGACTCGGGCGCCGTGACGGCTTTTCGACGGCCTATCACGACACGCCCGGCAGCCCGATGAGTTTCCCTCGCTCGATCGGCGTAGGAGCTCCCCCTCCCGAGGGACAGCCCAACTTGCGCCGCGAGCCACCACACTGATCGACACGCGTCGTTCCGCCGCTGGTACGCGGCTGGTCCGGTACGGCCGCCGCGGCCCCCGAACTGCTCCGTCCACCCGATCGGATCAGTGGTGACGACTCTCACATATCGCCGCTTCGATGAGGAAATCCGGCAGCGCGTGCGTAAAGATCCCTGGGACGACAAGCCCCCGCCACCGCGGCGGGGCGGTCCGGGCGGACGCCGAGTCCTGCCGCCGTCCGGATGCCTGGTCGACAGGAGTGGATCGGCAGGAGTGGAGGACCCGAGCGCAACGGGCCGGCCGGATTTCCGGGTGGCCCTCGGGGTGAAGCCGCTTCGTGCGGCCGGGCGACTTCGCCAGCCCGAACCCGACAGGTCATCCTTCACAGGCGGCTGACGAAGGGTTGCGCATGCCTGCGCAGGTTCATGTCCCGTCTCTGTTCGCCCGGGTCGGTACGACCTCGGTCCTGACGTTCGCCGTGGGAGCCACCATGCTGGCTCCTGGGGTCGTGAACGACGCCGAGGCCGCCGCCCACTCGACGAAGGCACTGAAGATCGCCGCCTCGAAGAAGGGCGCACCGTACAGATGGGGCGCCACGGGCCCTCATCGGTTCGACTGTTCCGGGCTCACGCTCTACTCGTTCAAGAAGGCCGGCAAGAAACTTCCCCGCACGGCCCAACAGCAGTACAACAAGACCCGCCATATCTCCAGGTCGCAGCGGAAACGCGGCGACCTGGTCTTTTTCCATGCGGGTCGCAGTGTGTACCACGTCGGCATCTACGCCGGCAGCGGGAAGATCTGGCATTCGCCGAAGGCCGGTGCCGTGGTCCGGCTGGAGAAGATCTGGTCCGGCAACGTCTGGTACGGAAGGGTTCGCTGATGCGTCTTCCGGCCTCACTCAGTGCAGCAGCGGCCCCGTCACCAGCACGAGCCCCAACGCGGTGAGTGCCGTGCCGCTGCCGCCCTCGATCGCACGGGCGGCACGCGGCCGGCGCAGCCACCGGCCCAGGCGGTCCACCAGCAGGGCCACGGCCGGGAACCAGACGAGTGCCAGCAGGACGACCACCGAGGCCAGAAGCAGGGTCCTGGGCAACGGAGGCCGGCCGTCGGGGACGAACTGGGGCAGCAGACTGAGGAAGAGCACGGGGGCCTTCGGGTTGAGTGCGTTGGTCAGGAATCCCTGGCGAAGCGCTCGCCCGGGACCTGCGGACCCGCCTGCGGCGTTCTCCTCGACCGTGCCGCCGGCGGCGGCGGGGCCGGCTCCTCGCCGCATGGCGTACAGGCCGCTGAGTCCGAGGTACAGCACGTAGGCGCCGCCCAGAAGCTGAACGGTGCGGAACAGGACGGGCATCGTCACGAGCACGGCGGCGAGTCCTGCGACGGCCAGCGCGGTGTGCACCACGAGGCCTCCGGCGACTCCCACCGCGGTGGCCAGTCCGTCCCGCCGGGATGCGAGCGCGTTGCGTACGACCACGGTGAAGTCGGCGCCGGGAAGCGCCACCATTCCCGCGGCCACGGCGACGAAGGCGAGTAGTTGTGCGTCCATGGGTACACCCTGGCCGCTCCAGCCCTTTAGCGTGTACTTGCAATCTGCTGGGTCTGCCTGAAGGAACGCTTAATGTACGACCCGACACGGCTGGCCGCGCTGGTGGCCGTCGCCGAGGCCGGCTCGATCACACGTGCCGCCGCTCGGCTGGGGTACACCGCCCCCGCGCTGTCGCAGCAGCTTTCCAAGCTGGAGCGGGAGGCGGGAGCCGCCCTCCTCGTCCGCCATCACCGTGGGGCACGGCTGACGGCCGCCGGTGAGCTGCTGGCCGGGCGGGCGCGACGCGTACTGGACGAGATGGACCAGGCCCGGCACGAGCTGGCCCGGCTCTCCGGACTGTCGGGCGGCCGGCTGCGGGTCGGTACGTTCGTGACGGCCGGCATCCATCTGCTGCCGCCGGTTCTCACGGCCTTCCGCCGCGCCCATCCCGACGTGGAGCTGGCCGTGACGGACTACGAGCCTCCTGCCGGGGTGGCCGCCGTGGCCGCGGGGGACGTGGACCTGGCACTCACCCATGCGTACGAACCGGCCTCCGCCGATCCGTTGCCGTCAGGCGTGTCCGCCGAACCGCTGCTCGTCGAGGAGCTGGTGCTGGTCACCGCCCCCGGGCAGATGCTGTCCGAGGGCAGCGGCCCCCTGCCCGTGGCCGAACTGGCGGGCCGTCCGCTGATCAGCAGCGCGCCGGAGCACCCGCCGCGGCGTGGGGTGGAGCGTGCGCTGGCCGAGGCGGGGGCCACCCCCGCCGTGGTGTGCGAGTCACCCGGGTACGCCCTGGTGTGCGCCCTGGTCAGCGCGGGCATCGGCGTGGCCGTGGTGCCGGAGATGGTGGCGGCGATGTCTCCTGCGCCCCTCGCCGTCCGGCGCCTGGAACCCCCCGCATTCCGGCGGACGATCTCCGTGGCGCACCGTGGGGACCGGAACACCACTGCGGCGACGACGCTGACGGCACTGCTCCGTGGCGGCTTCGGCCGGGCCTCCGCCATGCAGGGACCCGTCTCGTGAGTCACCCGCCGGACACCGCCCGCGTCACTGGTCACGCGCGGGCGGCGGTGGCCCGCCGCGTGCGGACGGCCGTGACGTCACTCGCCGCGTGCGCCGCCCGGGCCGGCGTCAGGTCTGCGCGGGTACCGGCCAGGGAAGGGCGACCGACACGGTCTTGCCCCCGTCCGGGGTGGGGCTGACGCTGAGCCGGCCGCCGTACTCCTTGGTCAGGGCCCGGATGATCACCATGCCGCGGCCGTTGTCCTGCCGGACCGCGGCGGGCAACCGCTGAGGCCACCGTGGGTGGCTGTCCGTCACGCCGAGGTAGAACTCCACGTCCCTGTCGAGCCGGAGATCCACGCTGAAGGTCGGTGACTGCCCGAAGGTGTGCTGGACGGCGTTGGTGGCCAGCTCCGAGAGGATCAGCCGGATCGTGTCGGCGGTGTCGCAGTCCTCGGCCAGGCCCCACTCCGCGAGTACCCGGGCCACGTGTCTCCGGGCCGCGGAGACCGATGCCGGATCGCTCGGCAGAGTGAAGGATGCTTCCTGATGGTCCGCCATGGCGACGCCGTCCCTTTCCGCCCGGACCGACCTGCGGACGGCCTGGATTGTGCTTCGCGCCAGAGTGCCACCGATACACCCCTCCATGACGGCGATCCACCAGGATATGCATATATCTGTCGCTCATTACGGTGAACTCTGCTCCCTGCGGCGTCCAGCGGCGCCACACTGGCCCCTTTCCGAGCCGGCCCCTGGGGCGGCTCTCCGTACGACGGGAGGAGGCCACCATGCGGAACGGCCCTGCGGTACGCCGCCGCAAGCTCGGGGAGGAGCTTCGCAGCCTGCGGCAGAACTCCGGACTCACGAGCCGGGACGCCGCCGGGATGCTGGGCTGGCACCAGTCGAAAGTGAGCCGGATCGAGACGGGGACGAGCGGGGTGACGCCCGGTGACGTGACCCGGCTGCTGGACGCCTACGGCGTGGACGACCGGCAGCTGCGTTCCCTGCTCCAGGTGCTCGCCGGTTCGGCAGGTGGCGGCGGAAGTGGGTGGTGGCATGCCTATCGCGGGCTCATTCCGCCCCAGTACCGCGACTTCATCAGCCTGGAGTCGCAGGCCGACGCGGCTCGCACGCTCGAGACCTCGGTGGTCCCTGGGCTGCTCCAGACCGCCGACTACGCGCGAGCGGTGACCCGGTCGTCGCTGGACGGGCTCCCGTCGGCCCAGCTCGATAGCCTGGTGGAGGTCAGGCTCGCCCGGCAGAGCGTGCTCCACGCACGCCGGCCGCTGCGGCTGAGCGCCGTACTCGACGAGGCCGTACTCCGGCGTGAGGTCGGCGGTCCACGGGTCATGGAGCAACAGCTGCACCATCTGGCGCGGACGGCACAACTGCCTCACGTGACGCTCCAGTTGCTGCCGTTCCGGGCAGGGAGCTACATCGGCCTCACCGGACCTTTCGTAATCTTCTCCTTTCCGAGCACTTCAGATCTAGATGTGGTCGTTCTTGACCACTTGACGAGTAGTCTCTACCTGGAGCGGAGAGAAGACCTTGAGGCGTACAGCTCGGCCTTCCGCACCATGCAGGCCCACGCGCTGTCGCCCGAGCGTTCGCTGGACCTCATCGCCGCAGTAGGCCGCGGCGGTCAGGCGGAATCCTCAGACTGCCCGAGGGGGGCACGATGTCCGACCGTCTCGCACGGCCCGCGCCCGGGTGGCGGCGCAGCAGCCGCAGCACCGGGATGAACAACTGCGTGGAAACGGCACCGCTCGGCGACGGCGGTCTCGCCGTCCGAGACTCCAAGGACGTGGGTCTGCCGCCCCTGCGCTTCTCGGTGCGAGCGTGGAGATCCTTCGTCGCCGCGCTGGACGGCCGCCCTGTCAGCTGACCGGCAGCGGCGCCTGCGCGAGGATCGTCTCCACGGCGGTGGTGACCTGGACTCTTGTCAGGTCCGCCCGGGCGGTCAGCCTCAGCCTCGAGATCCCGTCCGGCACCGACGGTGGCCGGAAGCACCCCACGGCGAGCCCCGCCCTGCGGCAGTCGGCGGCCCAGCGCACGGCTGACTCCGCCGAAGGCGCCCGGACGGACACCACGGCGGCGTCGGGCCGTACCGCGGTCAGTCCGGCCGCCGTCAGACGGGTGTACAACTCGGTGGCGACGGCGCCGGCCCTCGCAGCCCGCTCGGGTTCTCGGCGCAGCAGGCGCAGGGCGCCCAGAGCCGCGCCTGCGGCTGCCGGCGCGAGACCCGTGTCGAAGATGAACGTACGGGCCGTGTTGACCAGATGGCGGATGACCCGGGCGGAGCCGAGCACGGCTCCGCCCTGGCTGCCGAGCGACTTGGAAAGGGTGAGTGTGGCGACGACGCCCTCGCCGCCGGCGAGTCCGGCGGCGGCGAGGGCGCCGCGCCCTCCGTCGCCGAGAACCCCCAGTCCGTGCGCGTCGTCCACGAGGAGTGCCGCGCCCGCGTCGCGGCAGACTTCGGCGAGATCCGCCAGTGGGGCCGCGTCCCCGTCCACCGAGAAGACGGAATCGGTCACGGCCAGCGCCCTTCCACCGTGCGCGCCGAGTGCTTTTCGCACGGCTTCGGGGTCCGCGTGCGGGACCACGGCGGTGGCGGCGCGCGAGAGGCGGCAGCCGTCGACGATCGAGGCGTGGTTGCCCGCGTCGGACACGATCAGCGAGTCCCGGCCGGTCAGCGCCGTGAGGGCGGCGAGATTGGCCGCGTAGCCGGAGGAGAACACCAGGGCGGCCTCGAAGCCGCAGAAACGGGCCAGTTCACGCTCGAGTTCGGCGTGCAGCGCGGTGGATCCGGTGACGAGCCGCGAACCGGTCGCACCCGCGCCCCACGTCCGCGCCGCCTCGGCCGCCGCCGCGGTGATCTCGGGGTCCCGGCTCAGACCCAGGTAGTCGTTGCTCGCGAGGTCCAGGAGTTCCGTCTCCGCGGGCCGGGGGCGCAGCGTCCGGACGAGTCCGGCTTGCGCACGGCTCCGGGCCTCGTCATCGATCCAGTCGAACGGGGCGTAGGACATGAGAAGGTCCTTTTGTAGGCAGCTCACAGACCCTAACCGGGTGCGCAACGGGCCAGGGTGTGGCAATACCCACAGCATCGACCGGCTCTACTGTCCGGTTCCTCCTTGGCCGATGGCGGTGACGTACGTCAGGATCAACGCCATGGACCTGCTGAACACGCTGGTGGACAAGGGGCTGCGGCGCGAACTGCCGACCCGGGACGAAGCGCTCGCCGTGCTGGCGACCTCCGACGACGAACTGCTCGACGTGGTGGCCGCGGCCGGAAAGGTGCGCCGTGAGTGGTTCGGCCGGCGCGTCAAGCTCAACTATCTGGTGAACCTGAAGTCCGGGCTCTGCCCCGAGGACTGCTCCTACTGCTCGCAGAGGCTCGGCTCCAAGGCCGGGATCCTCAAGTACACCTGGCTGAAGCCGGACGAGGCGAAGAAGGCCGCCGCCGCCGGAGTGGCCGGCGGCGCCAAGCGGGTGTGCCTGGTGGCCAGCGGCCGGGGTCCGACCGACCGCGACGTCGACCGGGTGTCGCAGACGATCGAGGCCATCAAGGAGCAGCACGAGGACGTAGAGGTGTGCGCGTGCCTCGGTCTGCTGTCGGAGGGCCAGGCCGACCGCCTGAGGTCCGCCGGCGCCGACGCGTACAACCACAACCTCAACACCTCGGAGGGGACGTACGGGGACATCACGACCACGCACACGTACGCCGACCGGGTCGACACCGTCCAGCGGGCCCAGGCCGCCGGGCTCTCGGCGTGCTCCGGTCTGATCGCGGGCATGGGAGAGACCGACGCCGACCTGGTGGACGTCGTCTTCTCGCTGCGCGAGCTGGATCCCGACTCGGTTCCGGTGAACTTCCTGATCCCGATGGAGGGGACGCCGCTGGCCGGGGAGTGGCACCTCACGCCGCAGCGGTGCCTGCGCATCCTCGCGATGGTCAGGTTCGTGTGCCCGGACGTCGAGGTGCGGCTCGCGGGCGGCCGTGAGGTCCATCTGCGTTCGATGCAGCCGCTCGCCCTGCACCTGGTCAACTCGATCTTCCTGGGGGACTACCTGACCAGTGAGGGCCAGTCCGGCCGGACCGACCTCGACATGATCGCGGACGCCGGGTTCGAGGTCGAGGGCGCGGCGACGAGGACGCTGCCCGGTCACCGGGCACCGGAGGCCGGTGACTGCGGTGCGCACGAGAACGGCTGCGGTCCGTGCGGCGACACCGCCGGGACCGTCCCGGAGCCGTCCGAGGTCCTGGGGGCGCGTACCGATCTGGTGGCGGTCCGGCGTCGCGGCGCCGGTACGGATCTCGCGCCCAATGCCTGATCCGCTCCGCCCCGAGGAACTCCTCGCCCTGGACCGGGCCCACGTCTGGCACCCCTACGGCCCGATGCCGGGCCGGCAGCGGCCGCTGGTCGTGGAGTCCGCGTCCGGGGTGCGTATCCGGCTGGCCGAACCCGCTCACGGTCATCGCGAGCTGGTGGACGGCATGTCGTCCTGGTGGTCGGCGGTCCACGGCTACAACCACCCGGTGCTCAACGAGGCGGCACGCGCCCAGCTGGACCGGATGAGCCACGTGATGTTCGGCGGGCTCACGCACGAGCCCGCCGTCCGGCTGGCGACCCGGCTCGTGGAGATCACTCCGGAGCCGTTGCGGCACGTCTTCCTCGCCGACTCGGGTTCGGTCTCCGTCGAGGTGGCGGTGAAGATGTGCCTGCAGTACTGGCGTTCGGCGGGACGGCCCGCCAAACACCGGCTGCTGACCTGGCGCGGCGGGTACCACGGGGACACCTGGCAGCCCATGTCGGTGTGCGATCCCGAGGGCGGGATGCACGAACTGTGGTCGGGTTCGCTCCCCCGGCAGATCTTCGCGGACGCTCCTCCGGACGGTTTCGACGCCGAGCCGGACGATGCGTACGCGAGTCACCTGCGCGAGCTGGTCGCCGCCCATGCCGGGGAACTCGCGGCGGTGATCGTCGAGCCCGTGGTGCAGGGTGCGGGCGGGATGCGCTTCCACTCCCCCGCGTATCTGCGGGTCCTGCGCGAGGCCTGCGACGCGAACGACGTACTGCTGGTGTTCGACGAGATCGCGACGGGCTTCGGACGCACCGGACAGTTGTTCGCCGCCGGGCACGCCGGCGTGTCACCGGATGTCATGTGCGTCGGCAAGGCGCTGACCGGCGGTTACATGACGCTGGCGGCGACGCTCTGCACCTCGCGGGTGGCCGGCGGCATCTCGAGCGGAGACGTGCCCGTACTGGCGCACGGGCCGACCTTCATGGGCAATCCGCTGGCTTCCGCGGTGGCCTGTGCCTCGGTGGACCTTCTGCTGGCCCAGGACTGGGAGCTGGAGGTCGGACGGATCGGTACGGGACTGCGGCAGGGCCTGGCCGGGGCAGCGGATGTGCCGGGCGTGCGTGACGTCCGGGTGCTGGGCGCGATCGGGGTGGTACAGCTCGATCACGAGGTGGACATGGCCGCGGCGACACGGGCCGCGGTCCGCGAGGGCGTGTGGCTGCGGCCGTTCCGCGATCTCGTGTACACGATGCCGCCCTATGTGACGGGCGACGACGACGTGGCACGGATCTGCCGGGCCGTGTGCGCAGCGGCGAAGGAGGGCTGAGATGACGATCCTCGTGGTGACCGGGACCGGCACCGAGATCGGCAAGACGATCGTGACCGCGGCGGTGGCGGCCGCCTACCGTGACCTCCGCGTCGCGGTCCTCAAACCCGCCCAGACGGGTCTCGGCCCGGGTGAACCAGGGGATGCCGCCGAAGTGGCACGGCTGGCCGGCGCCCATGTGACCGCGGTGGAACTGGCCCGCTTCCCGGAGCCGTTGGCGCCCGGGACGGCGGCACGCCGAGCCGGCCTCCGGCCCGTACGTCCGTACGAGATCGCCGAGGCCGCCCAGAAGCTGGAGACGGAGCACGACCTGGTGCTGGTCGAGGGGGCGGGCGGGCTGCTCGTCCGCTACGACGAGCGGGGGGCCACTCTCGCGGACGCCGCGCGGCTGATGGCCGCGCCGGTGCTGGTGGTCGCCCCCGCCGGCCTGGGAACCCTCAATGCCACCGCGCTGACGACGGAGGCCCTGCGGTCGCGAGGACTCACCTGTCCCGGAGTGGTGGTGGGGAGCATGCCGGCCGAGCCCGACCTGGCCTCGCGGTGCAACCTGGACGACCTCCCCGTCGCAGCGGGCGCCCCGCTGCTCGGCGTGGTACCGGCCGGCGCGGGAGCGCTGGCTCCGCCCGACTTCCGTGCGCGGGCGGCCGGTTGGCTGGATCCGGAGCTCGGGGGGAATCGTCCGCCGGACGAGCGGCTGAGCGGCGCGTACGGGGGGAGAATGCAAGGAGAGCCGTAACCACGTGCCTTCCGAGGAGGCCCGATCATGCGTCGGCGCAGCACACCTGTCCCCCGGGACGCGGTGCACCACCCGGTTTTCGCCCGCTTCTACGCCCGGATGAGCGTGACCGCCGACCTCAAGGGGGGTGTGGCGGCGCATCGCGAGGAGCTCCTCACCGGGCTCTCCGGCCGTGTCATCGAGATCGGCGCGGGAAACGGCCTCAACTTCGCGCACTATCCGGGTGCGGTGTCCGAAGTGGTGGCGATCGAACCCGAGCGCGGTCTGCGGCGGCTGGCGGTCCGTGCGGCGCTGCGCTCGGAGGTGCCGGTCGATGTGGTGCCGGGCACGGCCGAGGCACTGCCGGTCAAGAGCGAGGCGTTCGACGGGGCGGTGGCGTCGCTGGTCCTGTGCACCGTGCGGGACCTGCCGCGTGCGCTCGCGGAGATCAAGCGGGTGCTGAGACCAGGCGCTGAGCTGCGCTTCTTCGAGCACACGCTGGCCCCCGGCCGAGGGCTGGCGACGGCGCAGCGGGCGGTGGACCGCACTTTCTGGCCTCTGCTCTTCGGGGGCTGTCACACGGCGCGGGACACGGTCGCCGCCATTGAGGAAGCGGGCTTCGAGCTGGGCGTCTACCGCAGCTTCCGCATTCCGGACAGGGGTGTCCAGTTGCCGACATCCCCGTGCGTACTGGGTGTCGCCCGCCGGTCCGCCGTGGTGGACCGCGCCGCCCAGGCGGGCTGAACCGGAGGAGCCCCGGTCACCGGCTCCACCTGCGCAGCTCGTCGGCGATGGCCCGGACGTCGGCCTTGCCCTCCTTGACGAGCCGTGCGAGGTCGCGCACCTGCTCGGGAGAGGTGACGACCTTCAGCCCCGAAGCGACCAGATAGCCGTAGGCGACGGCGGAGGCGAACATCGCGTTGGAGTGCTCGAGGGCGGGCACGTGGAGGAGCAGCTGCAGCATGGCGGCCGCCCGGGAGTGCGGGTCGCTGTAGACGGGGCTTCCGAAGATCTCCGCCTCGTGCCGGCTGACAGCGGCGACCAGGGCACCCCAGTCGACGACCTGCGGATCGCCGGGCGTCTTGTGTTCTGCGACCATGAGCAGCCAGGAAAGGTCGATCCGCAGGTTCAACGGGTGCCTTCGCGCTCCGGGCCGAACTCCTCGGCGAACACCGACTCGTACTGCTTCATGAAGTCGGCGGCGGCCTCGACGAAGGTGTGCCCCACCTCGCCCGCGTCCTGTTTGACGAGCTCCTCTATGTAGCGGTTCACGCTCATCCCCCGCTGCAGGGCGCGCTGTCGCGCCGCTTCGGCGGTGGCCTCGTCCACTCGAACGTTCAGCTGCGTCTTGGGCACGCAATCACGCTAGCGTGTGGGTGCTAGCACTCGCAAGGGGAAAGGCGCACACCGAACGCGCGCGGGGCGCGACGGAGGGTGTCCACCGTCCCGCCGCCCGGGGGTCCGGCTCCGGACGCGGTGCCGCGCCATCATGCCGGGCGCGGGCGATCACCGACGGAGCAGGTCACAGGCGCCGGGCCGCCACCGGCGAGGCCGAAAGCGCTCGCCCCTCCCCCCGGTGTTCTGGTTGGCTCGCACCATGACTGATCTTGACATCCGCTGTGCCCTGCCGAGCGACATCGACGCGGTGCTGCGGTTCTGGCGCGAGGCCGCGGAAGGCACCAGCATCAGTGACGACCACGACGGGGTGGCACGGCTGATCTCACGGGACCCCGGGGCGCTCCTGCTCGCCGAGCGCGACGGCCGGATCACCGGCACGGTCATAGCCGGCTTCGACGGATGGCGTTGCTCCGCATACCGGCTCGCCGTGGACCCCGGCTCCCGCCGCCAGGGCATCGCCACCGCGCTGATGGAAGCCGCGGAACAGCGATTCGCCGCACTGGGCGGGCGTCGGATCGACGCCATGGTCCTCGAGTCCAACGAACGGGCCCATCGGACATGGGGCTCGGCTGGCTACCATCGCGAGGACCAGTGGCGGCGCTGGGTCAAGGCCCTGTGACCCCGACCGGCACCGCCGAAGGCCAGTGACAAGCAGAAAACCGACCGCGGACAGAGCATTTTGCCGATCCTTTACTATGGATGCTCGACCGTCCGACCCTTCCGAAAGGTGTGAGCGTCCGCCCATGGGCGAGCCCCCCAGTAGTCGACATCGCGCAAACCTCCTGCCCCTGCCCGATCATGGGACGGAGGTGAACCGATGACCGAAGTGCTCCTGCTCCTCGTGGCGCTGCTGCTCTCGCTCGCCTGCGGTGCCTTCGTGGCGGCCGAGTTCTCCCTCACCACTGTGGAGCGCGGCGAGCTCGAACGGGCCGTGGAACGAGGGGACAGGGGAGCGGCGGGAGCGCTCAAGGCCGTGCGCAGCCTCACCTACCAGCTCTCCGGCGCGCAGCTCGGTATCACCGTCACCAACCTGATCGTAGGCATGCTCTCCGAGCCGTCGATCTCCAAGCTGATCCGTGGACCGGTGGAGGCGACAGGGCTGTCGCCCGGTGTGTCCTCCTCCCTGGCTCTCGTGCTCGGCACCGCGCTGTCCACCGTGGTCCTGATGGTGGTCGGTGAGCTCGTCCCGAAGAACTGGGCGATCTCCTCCCCGCTTGCCGTCGCCCGGACGGTCGCCGCGCCGCAGCGCGCGTTCACGGCGGTCTTCCGGCCCTTCATCAGCCATCTCAACAACACCGCCAACCGGATCGTGCGGCGCTTCGGCCTCGAGCCGGCCGAAGAGCTGGCCTCGGCGCGCAGCCCGCAGGAACTGGTGGCCCTGGCGCGCCACTCCGCGAAGGAGGGCGCGCTGGAGGCGGACACCGCCGAACTCTTCGTGCGCACCCTCAATCTGTCCGAGCTGACCGCGGAGAACGTGATGACGCCTCGCGTCCAGGTCACCGCCCTCGAGGTGCAGGCGACCGCGGAGGACGTCGCGAACGCCACCCGGGCGACCGGCCTCTCCCGGTTCCCGGTCTACCGGGGCAGCCTGGACACGGTCGTCGGCGTCGCCCACATCAAGGACGTGCTGGCCGTTCCCGCGGACCAGCGGCCCCGTAAGCGGGTGTCGGACATGCTCCGTGAACCGCTGCTGGTACCGGAGACACTCACGGTCGACCGCCTGCTGGACCGGCTCTCGGGAAAGCTGGCCATGGCCGTCGTCATCGACGAGTACGGCGGCACGGCGGGCGTCGTGACGCTGGAGGACATCGTGGAGGAAGTCGTCGGCGAGGTGCGGGACGAGCACGACCCGCACGAGACGCCGGACCTGGCGGCCGCGGGTGAGGACGCCGACGGGCGCACCCTGTGGTCCGCCGACGGCGCGGCCCGCACGGACCAGCTCCGCACCATCGGACTGCGGGTACCGGACGGACCCTACGAGACACTCGCCGGGCTGATCGCCACAGAGGTCGGCCGCATTCCGGTGGTCGGCGACACCGTCGAGCTCACGGGCTGGCGGATCGACGTGGTGGACGCTTCGGGGCATCGCGCCGCGCGTGCGCTGCTGCACGCACCGCTGCCCGGCAGCGAAGAGCCCGCGGAGGACGAACGATGATCGCCATCCAGCTCTTCATCGGCTTGCTGACCCTGGTCGTCAACGCCTTCTTCGTCGGCGCGGAGTTCGCGCTGATCTCCGTACGGCGCAGTCAGATCGAACCCCAGGCCGAAGCCGGCAACCGGCGGGCCCGCAGCGTCATCTGGGGCCTCGAGCACGTGTCGGCGCTCCTCGCGGCGGCGCAGCTGGGCATCACGCTGTGCACCCTGGTGCTGGGTATCGTCGCCGAGCCCGCCATCGCCCACCTGCTGGAGCCCGTCTTCGACTCGGTGGGGGTGCCGCACGGGCTGGTGCACCCGATCTCGTTCGTCATCGCCCTCACCGTGGCGACGTACCTGCACATGCTGCTGGGCGAGATGGTCCCGAAGAACATCGCGCTGGCTGAGCCCGCCCGCACCGCACTGCTGCTCGGGCCGCCGCTGGTGACACTCGCCCGGGCGCTCAAGCCGGTGATCTTCGCGATCAACGCCTTCGCGAACACCCTGCTCAAGCTGCTCCGGGTGGAGACGAAGGACGAGGTCTCGGCGACCTTCTCCGACGACGAGCTGGCACGTCTCGTCAAGGACGCCGAGGACTCCGGGCTCGTGGACGACCGCTCGGCGGACCGTCTGCGCCACGCGCTGGAACTGGGCCGCCGCCCTGTCCAGGACGTGCTGCTTCCGGTCGACCGGGTGCTGTACACGCGGGTCGGCACGACCCCGGAGGAGCTGGAGCGGCTCTCCCACGAGTCCGGCTTCTCCCGCTTCCCGGTGATGGACAGCGAGCAGCGCATCATCGGGTACCTCCACGTGAAGGACGCCCTGGACGCAGCGCCGCGCGATGTGCCGTTCCCGGTGACGGCTCTGCGGCCGATCGCCCGGGTGCGAGCGGCGACACCGCTGGACGACGTGCTGACCGCGCTGCGGCGCAGCCGGACACATCTGGCGGCCGTCCTCGACGAGGACGGCCGGCTGGCGGGCATGATCACCATGGAAGACGTCCTGCGTGAGCTGGTGGGACGGCCCCAGGCTCGCTGACGTCGGTGAACGGTGACCGGTGACCGGCACGGGAGGGGCGCGGCCAGGGTCGCGCCCCTCCCCCGTCATCGTGGTGATGCCGACCGTGCCCTGCTGGCCCTCCCTCTCCCGGTCCTGTGCCCCCTGCCCTCTGCCCGCTGTCCGCCGGGACCCGGCCGGCCATGGCTTCCCCGTCGCCTTGCACGCGGTCGTCGCTTCGGCGGGGACGGAACTGCGGGCCGCCGTCGCGGTACGATCGGCAGCGCCATGGAATTGAATGCTTCCTACACCAGTTTCGTCGCGGTCGGCGACTCGTTCACCGAGGGCATGTCGGATCTGCTGCCCGACGGTTCGTACCGCGGGTGGGCCGACGTCCTCGCCGCCCGACTGGCCGCTCACACGCCGGGATTCCGGTATGCCAATCTCGCCGTACGGGGAAAGCTGATCGGCCAGATCGTGGACGAGCAGGTCCCGGTCGCAGCGGCCCTGCAACCGGATGTGATCACGCTCGTGGGCGGGCTGAACGACACCCTGCGGCCGAAGTGCGACATGGGCATGGTCCGCGGCCGGCTGGAGGAGGCGGTGGAACGCCTCGCCCCCTCGTGCAAGACGTTGGTGCTGATGCGCAGCCCCGGCCGCAACGGCCCGGTGATGGAACGCTTCCGTCCACGGATGGAGGAGCTGTTCACACTGGTCGGCGACCTGGCCGAGCGTCACGGCGCACTGGTGGCCGATCTGTACGGCGCGCCGTCCCTGGGCGATCCGCGGATGTGGGACGTCGACCGGCTGCATCTGACGGCCGAGGGGCATCGCAGGGTCGCGGAGGCGGTGTGGCAGACGCTGGGGCTCCCCGCGGAGAGCGACTGGCAGACTCCGATGCCCGCGTCCGCGCCCGCACGGTGGCTGCAGCGGCGGATCGACGACGCGCGGTTCGCCCGGCAGCATCTGCTGCCCTGGATCGGGCGGCGTCTGACCGGGCGCTCCTCAGGCGACGGCCGGGCGGGCGCACAGTACGACGCGGGGCTGGGCAAGGCGTTCTGGATCACTCCCGAGGACGTGGCAGCCCCAGGACCGGTGACGGGCTGGCGTCGGCTGGACGGCTGACCTCTCCGCCTCCGCGTGTGTCGCCGGGTGCCCACGTGCGTCCCCCGCGCACCCGGACGCGTCCCTTTCCCGCCTGCGTGCGTCCCGCGCTGCCAGGGACGTCTCCGCACGTCCGAGCGCGCGCTTGCGCCCGTGCCCCCGCCCACGCCCTTGCCTGCATCCGTGCCCGCGCACGTCCCTCCGAGAGCACGCGATTTCGAGCGCACGTGAATCCGAGCGCACGTGAATCCGAGGCACTCTCCGGGAGTTGGCGCAGTTGTAGCTGTTGCGTGTGTGGCTGGTGGGACAGCATGGGCGTTCACCGCGCAGGGCCGCCCTGGGCACCGGAACGGGGAGTGCCGATGAGTGGCGTACCGGACATCGGAATTCCGGCGGGCGGAATCGACACCGCCACGCCCCATTCCGCGCGGGTGTGGAACTACTGGCTGGGCGGCAAGGACAACTACGAGGTGGACCGCCGGCTGGGCGCGCAGCTGGCGAAGCTCTACCCGCAGATCATCGACATCGCCCGTGCCTCGCGCCGCTTCCAGGCCCGGGCGGTGCGCCATCTGGCCGGGGAGGCGGGGATCCGGCAGTTCCTCGATCTCGGCACCGGCCTGCCGACCGCTGACGCGACCCACGAGGTCGCGCAGGCTGTCGCCCCGGCGGCACGCGTCGTCTACGTGGATCACGACCCGATCGTCCTCGCGCACGCTCGCGCCCTGCTGACCAGCAGCCCGGAGGGTGCCACCGACTATGTGCACGCGGATCTGCGCGACACCGGCACCGTGCTCCGCGAGGCCGCCAGAACGCTGGATCTTCGGCGGCCGGTGGCCCTGATGGTGCTCTCCACCCTGGGGCATGTGGCCGACCCGGCCGAGGCAGCGGCTCTGCTGCGCCGCTACCTCGGCGCGTTTCCCTCCGGAAGCTTCCTGATGCTGTGCGACACCATCGAGACCGAGGAGACCCTGGCGGCCTCCGACGAGTACGCCGACGGCGGCGCGATGCCGTACGTCTCCCGCCCCGGAGACACCATCCGTTCCTTCGCGGACGGCCTCGACCTCGTCCCGCCGGGGTTCGGTTCCATCAGCCTGTGGCGCCCCGAGGAACCGGATACGGGCCCGGCGGTCGACCAGTGGGGCTTCGTGGCCGCCAAGCGGTGAGCGCCCTCCGGCCCTGCGACGAAGGCCTGCGAAGAGCTTCGGACGAGGGCCCGGGAAGGGCTTCGTAGGAAACCACATACCGGACCGCGGCGCGGACCTGCAGAAACCGCCAGTAGAATCGGGCCACGTGACTGCTGTGTCTGCGAAGCCTCGCATCCCCAATGTCCTGGCCGGCCGCTATGCCTCTACGGAGCTGGCCGTCCTCTGGTCCCCCGAGCAGAAGGTGAAGCTGGAACGTCAGCTCTGGCTGGCGGTGCTGCGCGCTCAGAAGGACCTCGGGATCGAGGTACCCGACGCTGCGCTGGCCGACTACGAGCGTGTGATCGACCAGGTCGACCTCGCCTCGATCGCCGAGCGTGAGAAGGTCACCCGGCACGACGTCAAGGCGCGGATCGAGGAGTTCAACGCTCTCGCCGGCCACGAGCAGGTGCACAAGGGCATGACGTCCCGGGACCTCACCGAGAACGTCGAGCAGCTGCAGATCCGCCTCTCGCTGGAGCTGATGCGCGACCGCGCGGTGGCCGTTCTGGCGCGCCTGGGCAAGCTCGCGGCGGAGTACGGCGAGCTGGTCATCGCGGGCCGCTCGCACAACGTCGCCGCGCAGGCGACGACACTCGGCAAGCGCTTCGCCACCGCCGCGGACGAGCTTCTGGTGGCGTACGGGCGGCTGGAGGACCTGCTGGGCCGTTATCCGCTGCGCGGAATCAAGGGGCCCGTCGGCACGGCGCAGGACATGCTGGATCTGCTGGGCGGCGACGCGGGCAAGCTCGCCGACCTCGAGCAGCGCATCGCCGGGCACCTCGGCTTCGCGCACGCCTTCACCTCCGTCGGCCAGGTCTACCCCCGTTCGCTCGACTACGACGTGGTGACCGCGCTGGTGCAGCTGGCCGCCGCGCCCTCCTCGGTGGCCAAGACCATCCGGCTGATGGCCGGACACGAGCTGGTGACCGAGGGCTTCAAGCCTGGCCAGGTCGGTTCCTCGGCGATGCCGCACAAGATGAACACCCGCTCCTGCGAGCGCGTCAACGGCCTGATGGTGATCCTTCGCGGCTACGCCTCGATGACGGGCGAGCTGGCGGGCGACCAGTGGAACGAGGGCGACGTGTCCTGCTCCGTGGTCCGCCGGGTCGCTCTGCCGGACGCCTTCTTCGCCTTCGACGGCCTGCTGGAGACCTTCCTCACCGTGCTCGACGAGTTCGGGGCGTTCCCCGCGGTCGTGGCGCGTGAGCTGGACCGCTACCTCCCCTTCCTCGCCACGACCAAGGTGCTGATGGGTGCGGTACGCGCCGGAGTCGGCCGCGAAGTCGCGCACGAGGCCATCAAGGAGAACGCGGTCGCCTCGGCTCTCGCCATGCGGGAGCAGGGCGCGGAGCGCAACGAGCTGCTGGACAAGCTGGCCGCCGACGAGCGGATCCCGCTCGGCCGCGACGAGCTCGACGCGCTGATGGCGGACAAGCTGTCGTTCACCGGCGCCGCGGGTGACCAGGTCACGGCCCTCGTGTCGAGGATCGAGGAGATCGCCAAGCAGCACCCGGAAGCCGCCGCTTACACCCCCGGCTCCATCCTCTGACGGCCGGCTGCGTACCTTCGGCCGTATGACACCCGAGGAACTGCTTGCCGCCCGTGGCCGCGTCGTGCCCGACGTGGTCGCGGGCGGTCTGCGTGTGCTGTTCTGCGGCATCAACCCGAGCCTCATGACTGCCGCCACGGGTCATCACTTCGCCCACCCGGGCAACCGGTTCTGGCCGGTGCTGCACCGGTCGGGCTTCACGCCCAGGCAGCTGAAGCCGTCCGAGCAGGGCCAACTGCTGGACTTCGGTCTGGGCATCACCAATGTGGTGGCCAGGGCCACTGCACGGGCGGACGAGATCAGCACGGAAGAATTCCGTGAGGGCGGGAGACTCCTGTCAGCCAAGGTGGAAGAGCTGAGGCCGCGGTGGCTGGCCGTCGTCGGCGTCACTGCCTATCGCACGGCTTTCGGTGAACGTGGAGCGCGGATCGGCCCCCAGGAGCGAACCATCGGCGGCGCGCGTGTCTGGGCACTGCCCAATCCGAGCGGGCTGAACGCGCACTGGACGGTGAGCACGATGGCTGAGGAGTACGCCCGCCTGTTGGCAGCGGTCGGCTCCGGGGCCTCCAGCTAGGCCGCCCGCCTCCCACCATTCCGGCACAATCCGCTGTGGTGCTGCTGCCGGGGGACTTCCACGGACCGGGGCGCACCGGGGCGGGGTCCCTCGTCGCTGGGGTGGGGCTTGGCTGCTCAGGGCGGGTCGATCACGGTGACGAGCACCCCCAGCTCACAGCCCGCCCCCTCGTTCTCCTGGTGGAGCGCCACGGCGATCCACCGCCCGCCGGTACGCCACAGCTGGAGGTAATCGCAGCTCGCGACTGGTTCGGCCCAGGGTTCCGCTATCACCTCCCCTGCCATCATCCGTTCCTGTGCGCTCCACAGGCTGACGACCTGTGGTTCGCCCCAGCGCAAGGCGAGCAGGGTGAGCAGCGCGTCGTGTTCCGCCAGGCATTGCACCCGGTGTTCCTCGCGGTCCGCCCCGTCCCCCTCCTGGTCGTCCCCGCCTACGAGGAGCGCCGTGTGGTAGCCGGGCCCGCTGACTCCCGAGCCCGAGGGAACGCGCTCCAGGGGGAAGTCCTTGGTGCGCATCCCGTCGATGAGGCGGAGGTGATGTGCGGTGGTCATACCGTCAGTAAACCGCCCGCCACTGACAGATGGCCGCCACCAGGCATCGTCGGCACCGAAATATGCCCCTCTCCAGGCAGTTCTGTGTCTGCGAGGGCATGGACCCCGGCCCGGTGTCGGCGGAATTCGAGCCGCGCCTTCATCGCCACGGTTCAGGCGTCCCGCTTGCGCAACGCCCACCAGCCCGTGGCCAGAGCGGCAGCCGCCCACCCGGCGGTGACGGCCAGCCCAGCCCATGGCCCGAGGCTGCCCTGGGGGTGCTGGTGAAGCACCAACTGCCCTGCTCGGTCAGGCAGATACTGAGAGACACCCCCCGCGGTGCTCCCGACCACGAAGGAGACGAGCAGGATGAAGGGGATGAGCAGACTGAGCACGGCGACCGCGCTGCGCAGGACCGCCGTCAGGCCTGCCGCGAACAGGGCCATGAGGGCCAGGTAGACGCCACCACCGAACGCGGCGCGCAGAGCGCCCGGTTCCCCGGGACCTATCGCGTACTCACCCATGAACAGCTGTCCCACCAGGAATGCCGTAGAGCTGGTGATCAGGCCTACGAGCAGGGCGAGCCCGCCGACCACCGCGATCTTCGAGACATAGAAGAGGCTGCGACGGGGGACGGCCATGAGCGATGTCCGCAGGGCTCCGTTGAGGAATTCCGACGACAGAGCGGTCGCGCCGAAGCTCATGGCCGCGATCTGACCGAAGTTCAGCGCGTAGAAGGCCGAGAAGAGAAGGTCGTTGCCCGGATCGTCGACCTCCGCCTGCCCGACGGTGGAGAAGGCGAACAGAGTGACGGAGACGGTGACGGCGAAGACCGCTATGAGAGAACCCGCAACGGACCGCACCGATTTGATCTTGATCCACTCGGAGTGCAGTACGGCAGTCGTCGACATGGTCATGCGGAACGGGCCTCCTGGCCGACGGAAAGGGGCGGAACGGCGGCGAATTGCGTCTCGGTCGCCGTGAGATCGAGGTAGGCCTCCTCCAGCGTCGGCCGGGCATCGACGAGTTCGACAAGAGCGATGCCTTCGGAGGCGGCCAGGGTGCCGACGTCCCGCGCCGTGGCCCCGTCGACCGTCAAGCGTCCGTCGTCGTCCTGGGACGGCTCGTAACCCGTGCGGATCAGCGCATCGCGCAGCCGCATGGGCTCCGTCGTGCGTAGCCGGACGCCGGGCCGGCTCCGGGAAGCGAGGAACTCGCGCATCGACATGTCGACGAGGAGCCTTCCCCGGCCGAGGACGACCAAGTGATCGGCGAACGACGAGGTCTCGTTCATCAGGTGGCTGGAGACCAGCACCGTTCGGCCCTCTCCGGCGAGCTTCCGCATGAGTTCCCGTATCCAGACGATGCCTTCCGGGTCCAGTCCGTTCGACGGCTCGTCCAGCATCACCACTTCCGGATCGCCGAGAAGCGCCGCTGCGATGCCGAGCCGCTGCCGCATCCCGAGTGAAAAGGTCTTGATCCGCCGCCCTGCGACCGACGTGAGACCGGCCTCCGCGAGCACCTCTTCGACCCTGGTCCCCGCTATGCCGTTGCTGGTGGCCAGCACGAGCAAGTGATCGCGCGCGGTACGCGAACCGTGCGCGGCCCGAGCGTCGAGCAGCGCGCCGACCTGCCTCAGGGGGTTGCCCAGCGAGGAGTAAGGGCGTGCGCCGATCGTCGCGGAGCCGCCGGTCGCCCGGTCCAGACCCAGAAGCAGACGCATGGTGGTGGACTTGCCCGCGCCGTTGGGCCCGAGGAAGCCGGTGACCCGGCCCGGCCGCACGCTGAACGAGAGGTGGTCCACAGCGCGGACCGCGCCGTAGTCCTTGGTGAGGTCATGCACGTCGATGGTGGTCATGACCTCAGCCTGGCCCCTGCCCCGGTTCACGGCCTCCCCCTCGCGGGTGGACCGTCTCCCTCTCATGGGGGAGCCGTCGCCCCGGTCGGCGCTGGCACGATGGCGGCATGCGCCGCTACTTCGCCATGCCGGCCAGACCCGCCACCTACAGCCGCTGGCTGCACCTGCTCATCCCGGCCGCAGTGGCCAGCGTGTGGCTCTTCATCTCCCCGAGCAAGCCGTGGATGCCGTTTCTCTTCGCTGTACCCGTCGGGCTGCTTCCGGCGATGCGTCTGGCCGAAGGGGTCCAGGCGCAGCTGCTCCTCACACCCGAGCAGCGGGGCCGTCCCGACGCCGCGATCTCCGCCGGACCCGCCAGGACATGGGCGGCCCGCTGGCGCACCGTTGCCTGGCTGGAGGTGCGGCTGGTCCTCGCGGCAGTGACGTGCTTCGCGACTGTCTGGTTGCCGGCGACCGCGGTCGATCTGGTGCGAGGAGCCTTCGGGACGGTTCCGAGCGGGCAATGGCTGGCCCGTGGTGTCGGCCCGGGCTGGTGGTGCGCCCTGATCGCACCTCTGCCGGTCCTGATACTCCTCGGGCTGGTCGTCCTGGGCGGTGAGGTGGCCACAGCGGCGGCCCGCGAGCTGCTGGGGCCGTCGTCGGCCGAGCGGATGACCGTCCTGGAGAGGCGCACCGAGCAGTTGCTGGAGCGCAACCGCATCGCGCGAGAGCTTCACGACTCGATCGGACACGCGCTGACCGTCGCGGTGGTGCAGGCGGGAGCCGCCAGAACGGCGGGGAACCCGGAGTTCACCGCGCGGGCACTCGCCGCCATCGAGGAGACGGGGCGCAACGCGCTGGATGATCTGGAACGCGTCCTAGCGGTGCTTCGCGAGTCGGACCTTCCCGTCAGCCGGCGTCCGACCCTGGCGGAAGCGGACCGGCTGCTGGAATCGGCGCGCGGCTCCGGAGCGCATATCGAGGTGAAGAAGAACGGTCCCCTCGAGTCGGTGCCTGGACCGGTGTCCCGCGAGGGCTACCGGATTCTGCAGGAGTCGCTCACCAACGTGCTGCGTCATGCCGGCGCCGTGCCCGTACGGGTGAGGATCGTCGTGGCGCGGGAGTGCCTGGAGTTGGAAGTGGCCAACCCTCTCGTGGGCTCGTCGCGCGGCTCCGGTGGTGGCAGGGGGCTCAGGGGGATGCGGGAGCGGGCCGCCCTGCTGGGCGGCAAGGCCAGAACAGGCCCGCACGATGGGGAATGGAGGGTGCACGCGACCCTCCCGCTGGACCGCATACGCTGACCGGATGCCGGTTACCGTGCTTCTGGTCGATGACGAGCCGCTGGTGCGCGCGGGGCTCCGCGCGATCCTGGAGGCGCAGCCCGACATCGAAGTGGTGGGTGAGGCCTCTGACGGTGCGGCGGTCATCCCTCTGGTGAGCCGGCTTCGGCCCGCCGTCGTGGCGATGGATGTGCGCATGCCTCTGATGGACGGCATCGAGGCGACCCGGGCGGTGCTGCGCACCGTCGCGGATCCGCCGAAGATCCTTGTGGTGACGACGTTCGAGAACGACGAGTACGTCTACGAGGCGCTGAGGGCGGGCGCCGACGGGTTTCTGCTCAAGCGGGCCCGTCCCGCGGAGATCGTTCACGCGGTGCGGCTGGTGGCGGAGGGCGAGTCACTGTTGTTCCCCGCAGCCGTACGGCAGCTCGCCGCTGAGTACGGCACGAGCGAGGCGCGCGCCACGATGGACCGGGCGGCACTCACGGACCGCGAAGCCGCGGTCCTGCGCCTGATGGCACGGGGCTTGTCCAACGCGGAGATCGCCGCCGATCTGATCGTGGGCGTGGAGACCGTGAAGACACATGTCAGCTCGGTGCTCGCGAAGTTGGGCGCCCGGGATCGCACCCAGGCCGTGATCGCCGCCTACGAGTCCGGTTTCGTCGCTCCGCGCTGACCGGGGACAGCCCCTACGGTGCCCCCGGCTGTGCCGGGCGTCTCACCTCGGGTGCTGGTCGCCGCGGTCGGAGGCAGCGAGTACGATCCGGCAGACATGCGCGCGACCTGGGAGGACACACGGTGGGCCGGCTGACCGGTGGTGACCCGTCGCTGCTGCGGAGGATCAACTCCGCGGTGGTGCTGCACGCCCTGCGAGGGGCGGATTCACCCACACTCACGGATCTGACCCGGATCACAGGTCTGTCGCGTCCCACGGTCGAGGGTGTCGTCGAAGGGCTCTTCGCTGCGGGCCTCGTCGTGGAGGCGCTCCCCGATGACCGCGGAGCCAGGCGGCAGGGCCGCCCCGCAAGGCGGTTCAGGTTCCGAGCCGAGGCCGGGTATCTGCTGGGCGTCGAGATCGGTTCGCACCGGGTGTCGGCTCTGCTGTCCGGTCTTGACGGCCGGATCGTGGGCGCGGGCTCCCGTGACGTCTCCGAGAGCGCATGCGCGGACGACAGGATCGACCAGGTCAGAGCCGTGATCGCCGATGTGCTGCGGCGGACCGGGGTGGCGCGGAGCAGCTTGCGTGCGGTCGGGGTCGGCAGCCCCGGCATCGTCGAGGCCGACGGCACCGTGCGCCTGGGGACGGCGCTGCCGGACTGGACCGGGCTCGCGCTCGGCGAGAGGCTGCGGCGTTCCTTCAAGTGCCCGGTGCTGGTGGAGAACGACGCCAACGCGGCGGCGGTGGCGGAGCACTGGAAGGGTGCGGCGACCGAGTCCGACGACATCGTCTTCGTCCTCGCGGGCTTGAGCCCGGGAGCGGGGTCACTGATCGGCGGACGGCTGCACCGTGGGTTCGGCGGTGCGGCCGGGGAGATCGGCGCGCTGCACCTCCTCGGCCGGGACGTCACTCCGGAGCATCTTCTCTCCACGACGGACACTCCGCTCGACCCTCTGGACGAGCACGCCGTCGCCGCCGTCTTCGCCAAGGCCAAGGACGGCGATCCCGGCGCGCAGGCCGCCGTCGCACGGTTCATACAACGGCTGGTGCACGATGTCGCCGCCCTGGTCCTGGCGCTCGATCCGGAGCTGGTGGTGATCGGCGGGTGGGCCGCCGGCCTGGACGGCGTTCTCGACCCGCTCCGGGACGAGCTCGCCCGTTACTGCCTGCGCCCGCCCCGGGTCGCCCTCTCGCTCCTCGGCGAGGCGGCCGTCGCGACCGGCGCGCTGCGGCTGGCACTCGACCACGTGGAGGAGCAGTTGTTCGCGGTGGAGGGGACGGTGACGGCCCGCCGCTGAGAGCGACGGGCCGCGCGGGAGGAAGCGGTACCGGGCCGGACGGGCCGCAGCAACCGGTCCGCGCGCGAGGAGCAGGAGTTCTCGCGGGGCCAACGGGCCGGGAGGCCGACTGCGCCGACTGCCCTGCTGTCAGGAGGCCTTGCGTTCCTGCTCGTCGTGTCGGATCTCCAGCGCACCGCTGTCCCCGAAGGTGAGCCGGCAGGTGTCCGCCCGGTATGTGGCGACGGAGACAGCGGCTGTCCCCGCGTCGGCGAGGTAGCGGGTGGTGACGACCAGGACCGGAGCCCCCGGGAGCCGGTCGAGCTCCTTCGCGTCGTCCGCGCGGGCGGACCCGAGTTCGACCGACCGGTCCTGGCCGTCGAGATCGAGGCGGTCGAGCTCCCTCAGGACACTCCGGGCCCGGGCGGGACCCGACGGTGCTTCGATGGCGGGGAGTGCGGGCACGGACGGCGCCGGGACGTAGAGGAGTTCCGCGGCCACGGCCTGCCCCTGGGCCACGCGGATGCGCCGCACCACGTGGACGGCCTCTCCTGGGTCCGTGTCCAGCATGGCGGCGACGGCGGCGGGAGCGGTCGTGGTGGTGCACTCGAGGGGCTGCCACGCACCGTCCGTGTCATCCCCCACCCAGTCGTGCTGCGCGGCGGTGACGGCCACTCCGACCCGGGGAGGGGCGACGGTCGTGCCGACCCCGCGGCGTCGCTGGAGCCTTCCTTCGAGTTCCAGCTGCTCCAGCGCCTGACGGAGCGTCGCCCTGGCAACCCCGAAGCGCGCCGCCAGGTCACGCTCGTTGGGCAGCACCTCGCCGACCGAGAAGTCGGAGTCGAGCGCCTCGCTGAGCACCGTCTTGAGGTGCCAGTACTTCGGCTCCTGCACCGATTCCAGCTGCGTGGTCCCCACCCTGTCCTCCGCATCCGCCCGGTGGCATGTTTCCGCGACGTTATTTATTAAAGGTTCCTGCCTTATCGTTCAGACCTTAGGACGGCGAACCACCTTGGTCAAGACCAATCCTCGCCTCGTCACGGAGCGAAGCGATCCTCTGCCGCAGAGCGTTCACGGGACGTTCGCGCGTCTGTGGGCTCGCGCAACATGAAGCCCCACGGCCGGCCGGGCCGTGGGGCTTCAGGAGAAGGGCGTGGCCGAACTGGCCCTGCGCAGCCGGGAAGGTCATGGACGGCGCTCCCCGGTGCCCTCGCTCGAGGCAGGGTCTCGACGTACCCGTCGCTTCCGTGCACACGGATCCGCTGCCCCGGTATCCGATGAAGGTTCTCCCCAGGGGAGCCGACGCCCCGGGTGCGACCGCCCCGAAGGCGACAGCCTCCGGGGGGCTCCCTCCCGGCCACGGCGCCACAGGGCCTGTCGGCGGGCGACCGGGGCGTCCAGCACGCGACGGAGGACGGGGACGGGGCGTCTCCGTGCGGCCTCCGCGCCGGCGACCGTCGAGCCGGCCGGCATGACCGCTCACGAGCACCCCGCTGCCGGACCCGGCCCTCAGCGGGTCTCCACCGGCCTGGTCAGCCGAACGGCACCGCCCGGCCCTTGTGCACCCCGGCGAGCTTGTCCGGGTTGCGGATGACGTAGACGCATCGGATGACCCCGCCGTCGACCTGTGCCTGGAGCACCGTGTCGACCACGCCGTCGACGATGTACACCAGAGCAGGACCGCCGTTCAGCTCCACCGTGCTCACCTCGGTACCGGAAGGGCGGCTGAGCCCCACGGCGTAGAGGAAGCGGCCGACCTTGTCCGCGGTCTCGATGATCCGGCGCGGTGCCTTCGCCTTGCCCCCGCTGTCACTCACGAGGCGCACGTCGGGGGCCAGCAGGGCGAGCATCTGCTCCAGGTTCCCGCCCGAAGCGGCGGCGAGGAAACGCTCGGTGAGGTCGCGCCGCACGGCGGGATCGACGTCGTACCGCGGCTTGCGCTCCTCGACGTGCCGCTTGGCACGGCCCGCGAGTTGGCGTACCGCCGCCTCGGACCGGTCGAGGGCGGCTCCGATCTCCGCGTACGGATAGCCGAAGGCCTCGCGCAGGACGAAGACCGCGCGCTCCAGCGGGGACAGCGTTTCCAGGACCACCAGTACGGCGAGGGACACGGAGTCGGCGAGCACCGCCCGCTCCGCGGAGTCGGGGACGGAGGGGCCGTATTCGGTGACGACGGGTTCGGGCAGCCAGGGCCCGACGTACGCCTCACGGCGGGACCGGAGGTGGCGCAGCCGGTCGATGGCCAGACGTGTGGTGATCCGTACGAGATAGGCCCGCGGCTCGTGCACATCACCACGGTCGGCCGCCGACCAGCGCAGCCACGCCTCCTGCACCACGTCCTCCGCGTCGGCGACGCGGCCGAGCATGCGGTAGGCGACCCCGGTGAGGAGGGGGCGGTGCTCTTCGAAGAGATCGGTCACGGCGTCGGCAGTCACTTCCCCATCCCAGCCGACGGGCGGGAGGGTGTCCAGTTGAAGTCCCGCGTACCCCTTGAACTACAAACTACCGGGCGGTAATCATTGCTGACGGGCAGTCTCGTCCGGTCCCCGCTCAGCCCGGCAGATTCGTCCCGAGGAGCAGCATGACCACCACGGTCTCGTTCGCAGTCGACTCACCCGCCGGTCGCCACGTCGTCAGCGTGTCGTACGAACGGCAGGGGCACGGTGAGCCGTTGGTGCTCCTGCACGGGATCGGCCATCACCGCCAGGCGTGGGATCCGGTCCTGCGCGTCCTGGCGGCCGAGCGCGACGTCATAGCCGTCGACCTGCCGGGGTTCGGCGCGTCAGCGGCCCTTCCTGACGGCCTCGCCCACGACCTGCGGACCATGGTGCCGGTGCTCGGCGCGTTCTTCGAGACGCTCGGCGTGGTGCGGCCGCATGTCGCCGGGAATTCCCTGGGCGGGCTGCTGGCACTGCGGTTGGGCCACGAGAAGCTGGTCCGTTCGGTGACGGCGCTGTCCCCCGCCGGGTTCTGGACGCGGAGCGAGCGTCGCTACGCCTTCGGGGTGCTGCGGGCCATGCGGGCGGCGGCTCTCGCGTTGCCGATGCCGGTGATCGAGAGGCTGGCCGGCAGCTCCCCGGGCCGCACCGCGCTGACCAGCACCATCTATGCCCGGCCCGGACGCCGTTCACCCGGTGCGGTCGTGTCGGAGACCGTCGCCCTGCGTGAGGCCACCGGCTTCCGTCAGACTCTGGAGGCCGGGCTGACCGTCGCGTTCACCGACGACGTGCCGGACGTCCCGGTCAGCATCGCCTGGGGCGACAAGGATCGTCTGCTCCCGCGCCGGCAGGGCGTGCGGGCCAAGCAGGTGATCCCCGGCGCGCGGCTCGTCCGCCTTCCGGGGTGCGGGCACGTGCCGATGAACGACGACCCCGCCGCCGTGGCGCGGGTCATCCTCGACACGAGCCGCTGACACACCGGGGCCGGTCCGCCCCGAGCCCGGCACCGGCCGGTCCGGCGGGGTGCCGGTCCCTCTTCGGCCGCGGAGGCCTGGGACCGGGGGCGACGCCGACCCGTTGTTCATCTGCGGGCGGCGTGCCCGCCTCCGCCGGGGACTAGGCATGGGTCTGCAACCAGCGTGTACGTCCGCGCTGTTCCGGCAGCCCCGCCCGCCCCTGGAGGCGCACCGATGTCGAACCGTCCCCTCGTCCCGGTCCCGGGCCGCCGCTCCGTGCTGCGCGGCTCGCTGATGGCCTCGGCCGCGCTCACCGTGCCCGCAACGGTCACCGCCGCACCCGCGTTGGCGCTGTCGGGCAGGCCGAGTGCGTCGTGGGGCGTCCAGGTCGGTGACGTCACGGCGTCGTCCGCCCTGGTGTGGGTACGTTCGGACCGGCCGGCCCGGATGGTGGTGGAGACTTCCGCGACCGGTTCCTTCCGCCGTGCCCGCACATGGCACGGTCCGCTGATCGGCGCCCGTACGGACTTCACCGGTACGACCCCGCTCCACGGTCTGCCTGCCGGCGAACAGGTGCACTACCGCGTCACGCTCGAGGACCCGCACGACCCCCGCCGCACCGGCAGGCCGGTGTACGGAACCTTCCGCACGGCTCCGGCTCGCCGCCGCGACGGGGTTCGGTTCCTCTGGTCCGGCGACATCGCGGGGCAGGGCTGGGGAATCAACCCCGACATCGGCGGCTACCGGGTGTACGACGAGATGCGCCGTCTGGACCCGGACTTCTTCCTGTGCAGCGGCGACAACATCTACGCGGACGGGGTGCTCGAACCGAGCGTGACGCTGCCCGACGGACGGACCTGGCGCAACATCACGACCCCGGAGAAGTCGAAGGTCGCCGAGACCCTGGACGAGTACCGCGGCAACTTCCGCTACAACCTGCTCGACGACAATCTGCGGGCGTTCAACGCCCAGGTGCCGTCCGTCATCCAGTGGGACGACCACGAGGTGCGCAACAACTGGTACCCGGGGCAGATCCTCGACGACGTCCGCTACACCGAGAAGAACGTGGATCTGCTCGCGGCGCGCTCGATGCGAGCGTTCCGCGAGTACTTCCCCGCGTCCAGGCTCCAGGGATCGCCGGCCGAGGGGCGGATGCACCGCGTCGTGCGGCACGGGCCCCTGCTCGACGTGTTCGTGCTGGACATGAGGTCCTTCCGCAACGCCAACTCCCCCGGCCGGCAGCCCGACGACACCACGGGCATCCTGGGCGCGGAGCAGTTGCGCTGGCTCAAGCGCGAGCTGTCGCAGTCACGGGCGCTGTGGAAGGTGATCGCCGCCGACATGCCACTGGGGCTGGTGGTCCCGGACGGTGCCACGGACTTCGAGGCGATCGCGCAGGGTGACCCGGGTGCGCCGCTGGGGCGGGAGCTGCAGATCGCGGACCTGCTGCGTCACATCAAACACCGGCGCGTCACCGGCACCGTCTGGCTGACGGCCGATGTGCACTACACCTCGGCTCAGCACTACCTTCCCGAGCGCGCCGCCTTCAAGGACTTCGCGCCGTTCTGGGAGTTCGTCTCCGGTCCGCTGGCCGCGGGGGGATTCCCCGCGAACGCGCTGGACGGGACGTTCGGACCGGAGCGGGTCTTCGTGCGGGCACCGGACCGGGCGAACGTGTCCCCCATGGAGTCGCCGCAGTTCTTCGGAGAGGTCGACATCGACGGCGGCAGCGGGGAAATGACCGTGCGGCTCCGGGCGCAGGGCGGCACCGTCCTGTTCAGCAAGGTCCTGCAGCCGGGGCGCACCGGTCAGTGACGGTGAGGGGCCGCGTGCTGGCCGTCGGCCGCCGTGCGGTTCCGCCGGCCTGTGGCCGCGGTCCCGGCTCACGGCCACCGCGCGGCCGGGGCGCCCCGAAGTGCCGTGCCCGGCCGGGTCCCGTCAGGACACGCCACCCGGGCGCCGGGCCCGCGCCGGGGTCCACGAGGGCAGCCCGGGCTCTGTGAGGGCGTGAAAGGTGCTGAAGACGACCAGATCCACACGTAACCCATCAGTCACAATGCGTTCGCGATCAGGCAACACCGTTCCGTCACAGTGAAGGCATGACTGATGTGACATCCGCGAAGAGTGCCCGCCGCCCCCACCACTGGCGGCGGGACCTGATCGAACTGGCCGCGCTCTTCACGGCGGTCGCCGTGGCCGATGCGATCGCCAACCTGATCGGGCACCAGCCCGACGGCCCCTTCCTGCTCATCGCCTCGGCCGTGGCACTGATCGCCACGGCGGCGTTCCACACCTGGTGGGCGCGGCGTCACAGCCACGCACCGCCCCCGGACTCCGATACCGGCGCCGGTCCGGAGCTTCCCTCCCCCGGTGCCGAAGAGAGTGCCGAAACGGTGCTCTGGCGGATGCGTACGACCGTGCGGGACGCCCCCGGAACCCTGGCCGCCCTCTGCATCGCCCTGGCCCGGCACCGCGTCGACATCCTGACCCTGCAGACCCACCCGCTGGCCGAGGGCACCGTCGACGAGTTCCTGCTGCGCGCGCCGGCGACGCTGTCGGCCCAGCAGCTCACCCGGGAGATCTCGGCCGCCGGAGGATCCTCCACCTGGATCGAGCGCGCGGACGCGCACGACCTGGTGGACACACCTACCCGGGTTCTCGGCCTCGCCACCCGCACGGCGCTGGACGCTGCCGAGCTGCCGCTGGCTCTGCGCCAGCTCCTGGGCCGGTGCACCATCCACTCGCTGCCCGCACTGTCGGTCAGCGGGCGCCCCACCGGTGAGAGCGCACCGGTGGAAGGCGTCCTGGAGGGCACCGTGATGCGGCTGCGCGACCCCTCGGGCGGCGTCATCACCGTCGAGCGCCCCTATCTCCCTTTCACCCCGACCGAGTTCGCCCGTGCCCGGGCCCTGGTCGAGCTCGACGCACGGCTCGGCCCGCGTGTACCGCGCAGCGAGGACGTCCTCACCCTGCCCGAGGGCAACGAGATCACCGTGCGCCGGGCGGACCGCGCCGACCTGGACGCGGCCCTCGCCATGCACGGACGCTGCTCCGACGACACGCTCTGCCTGCGCTACCACGGCCCGGTCCGTGACGCCGACCGCTACCTGGACCACCTGCTGAGCCCGCGCTTCGGCCGCACGCTCGCCGTGCAGACCGCCTCCGGCCGGCTGGTCGCCCTCGGCCATCTGCTCTGGGACGGGGACGAGACCGAAGTGGCCCTCCTCGTCGAGGACGACTGGCAGCGCCGCGGCATCGGTTCCGAACTCCTCGGGCGGCTGGTGGCTCTGGCCGTTGAGGCGGGCTGCGAAAGCGTCTACGCGGTGACGCAGGCCCGCAACACGGGCATGGTGGCCGCCATGCGGGCGCTCTCGCTGCCCCTCGACTACCAGATCGAGGAAGGCACCCTGGTGATCACCGCGCGGCTGGCCGCGGTTCGCGACCAGCGGCCCGAGCGGCCGGCGCCGGGACCGGGGACCCGGCAGGCAGGGCCGTCGACGTCCCGGCCGCTTCCCCGGAGCGGGCAGGCGGAACAGCACCTCCGTCACTGAGCGCCTGACACAGGTCCGCCCAGAGGTCCTCGACGTCCTCCAGACCGACCGACATGCGCAGCAGACGGTCACTGACTCCCGCGGCCCTCCGGTCTCCTTCGTCCACGATGCGGTGGCTGATGGAGGCCGGATGCTGGATGAGTGTGTCCACGCTGCCGAGGCTCACCGCCGGTGTGATCAGCCGGACTCCCGCGATGATGCGGTGGGGGTCACCGAACACCTCGAAGGACACCATCGCACCGCCCACCTCCGGGTAGTGCACCCGGGCCACCCGGGGGTCGGCCGACAGCCTGCGTGCCAGCTCCGCCGCTGAGGCCGAAGCGGCCCGGACCCGTACCGGCAGGGTGGACAGCCCGCGCAGCAGCAGATAGCCGGCCATCGGATGCAGTACACCGCCGGTGGCGAACCGCACCTGCCGCAGGGTCGCGGCGAACTCCTCGTCGCAGGCGACGACGCCGCCCATCACGTCGCCGTGGCCGCCCAGGTACTTGGTGGCGCTGTGCAGCACGATCCGGGCCCCCAGTTCGAGGGGCCGCTGCAGCACGGGCGTGGCGAAGGTGTTGTCCACGAGGAGCGGCACGGAGCCGCACGAGTGCGCCACGGCCCGGATGTCGATCTCGGCCAGCGTCGGGTTGGCGGGCGTCTCCACCATCACCAGGCCGGTGTCCGGGCGGATCGCCTCGGCTATGCCCGCCGAATCCGTCCAGGTGACCTCCGTGCCCAGCAGTCCGGTGCCGAGGAGGTGGTCACTGCAGCCGTACAGCGGACGCACCGCGACCACGTGGCGCAGCCCCAGGCTCGCACGGGCGAGCAGGACCGCGGTGAGCGCCGCCATCCCGCTGGCGAACGCGACCGCGCTGCCGGCGCCTTCCAGCCGGGCCAGCGCCGTCTCGAAGCGGGCGTTCGTCGGGTTGTCCAGCCGCGCGTACACGGGCGGTCCGTCAGGCCTGGCTCCGGTGGTGGCGAAGGCGTCGATGCGCTCGGCCTCGGCCCTGGAGTCGTACGAGGGGTAGGTGGTGGACAGGTCGATCGGCGCGGCGTGCAGACCGAGGGAGGCGAGGTCGTCGCGTCCGGCGTGCACGGCTTCGGTGGCGAGCGCCCTGGACCGGAAGGATGGCTGGGGTGTCAGCGAGGAGGCTTCGGTGTCCATGTCACCAGCCTGAACAGCGACCGGCCAAAGGTGCCTCTGCTCCGTGTTACGTTCGCCAGATGTCTGATTCCGTCGATCTGGATCCGGTCGATCTGCACATTCTGCGTCTCCTGCAGAACGATGCGCGGACGACGTACCGCGAGCTCGCCACCGAGGTCGGCGTGGCCCCGTCCACGTGCCTGGACCGCGTGGCACGGCTGCGCCGGTCCGGAGTGATCCTCGGGCACCGGCTGCGGCTCGACCCGGCACGGCTCGGCCGCGGCCTGGAGGCACTGCTGCTGGTCCAGGTCCGCCCGCATCGCAGGGAGCTCATCGGCCCGTTCGTCGAACGGATCAGAGCGCTGCCGGAGTCCCGGGCGTTCTTCCACCTCACCGGCCCCGACGACTACCTCGTGCACGTGGCGGTCGCCGACCCGACGGACCTGCAGCGCCTCGTGCTGGACGAGTTCACCTCGCGCCGCGAGGTGGCGCGGGTGGAGACCCGGCTGATCTTCCAGCAGTGGGAGTGCGGCCCGCTGATGCCGCCCGCGTCGGCCACGCGGACCGCGGGCGCTCCGGAGGCGCGTCCCGGTTCCTCCCCGTCGTAGCGGATCTTCTCCCGGCCGAAGTCCGGTTCCCCCGTGACGGGGAGGCCCTCGGCGTACGAGGATGTCCGTATGTCAGACACATCGAGCAGCGCACTGCCGCGCCAGGTCGCCGACGCCTACGTCGACGCGTACATCGAACTCGACCCGATCACCGGTACCTATCTCGGTGTCGCGGAAAGCTCCCGCCGGCTGCCCGATTTCTCGCCCGCCGGCCAGGAGGCCATGGCCGGACTCATGCGCAGCACGCTGGTGCGACTCGACGCCGCGGAGCGGGTGCCGGGTGCGGAGTCCGATGAGGAGAGGCGTTGCGCCCGGCTGTTGAGGGAACGCCTGACGGCCGAACTCGCGGTCCACGAGGCGGAGGAGGGGCTCCGGGCCGTCTCCAACATCCATTCCCCGGCGCACAGCCTCCGCGACGTGTTCTCGGCGACGCCGACGGCGACGGACGAGGACTGGGCCGCGGTCGTGGACCGCTTGCGGGCGGTACCGGACGCTCTGGAGGGATACCGCGCCTCGCTCGCCCTCGGTCTGGAGCGCAAGCTGTACGGCGGCCCGCGGCCGACCGCGACGTTCATCGGTCAGCTGGGGGCCTGGGCGGGCGAGGACGGGCCCGGGTTCTTCCAGGAGTTCGTGGCCGGGGGGCCCGGATCACTGCGCGCGGAGCTGGACGCCGCCGCCGGGCAGGCCGCCGGGGCCCTGGTCGCGCTGCGCGACTGGATGAGGGAGGTGTACGCCCCCGCGGTCGAGGGAGCTCCCGACACCGTCGGTCGCGAGCGCTACGCCCGCTGGGCCCGCCAGGTCAACGGCACGGACCTGGATCTGGACGAGGCGTACGCGTACGGCTGGTCCGAATACCACCGCCTGCTGGGCGAGATGAAGGCAGAGGCGGAGAAGATCCTTCCGGGTGCCGGTCCGTGGGAGGCGCTCGCCCACCTCGACGTCCACGGCAAGCACATCGAAGGCGTGGACGAGGTCAGGGTCTGGCTGCAGAGCCTGATGGACGAGGCCATCGAGGCACTCGACGGCACCCACTTCGAACTGGCCGAGCGTGTGCGGAAGGTGGAGTCGCGGATCGCTCCCCCGGGGGGCGCCGCCGCTCCGTACTACACCGGACCGTCGGAGGACTTCTCGCGTCCCGGCCGCACCTGGCTCCCCACCATGGGCGAGACCCGCTTCCCCGTCTACGACCTGGTGTCCACCTGGTACCACGAGGGCGTGCCGGGCCACCACCTGCAGATCGCTCAGTGGACGCACGTCGCCGACAGCCTGTCGCGTTACCAGGCGTCGGTCGGCCAGGTCAGCGCCAACGCGGAGGGCTGGGCGCTGTACGCCGAGCGTCTCATGGACGAACTGGGGTTCCTGCCCGACGCGGAGCGCCGTCTCGGCTATCTGGACGCGCAGATGATGCGTGCGTGCCGGGTGATCGTCGACATCGGTATGCACCTGGAGCTGGAGATCCCGGCGGACTCACCGTTCCGTCCCGGTGAGCGGTGGACGCCCGCTCTGGCCGAGGAGTTCTTCGGCAGCCACAGCGGCCGGCCCGCCGACTTCGTCGAGAGCGAGCTGACCCGCTACCTGTCGATGCCGGGACAGGCCATCGGCTACAAGCTGGGCGAGCGCGCGTGGCTGCTGGGCCGGGAGAACGCCCGGAAGGCACACGGCGACGCGTTCGACCTCAAGGCCTGGCACATGGCGGCCCTGTCGCAGGGCTCACTCGGCCTGGACGACCTGGTGGACGAGCTGTCCAAACTCTGATCGCCGGCGGTGTCGGGGCCCGGTACGCCACCTCCGGGCCCCGGCCCGCTCCCCTACGACGGTTCGAAGGCCGATGCCCCCATGACCACGCCCGGCTTCCTGTTCTGCAGCGACCCGCTGCGTCCGCGGCTCCCCGATCCCCAGTTCGCCCAGGAGGCGGCCGCGGCCCGGCGCACCGGTGCGCCGGGCGCCCTGGTCGATCACGACGCGCTGCTCGCCGGGGACGCGGAGAGCGCCGTGGGCCGGGTGCGGCGGGACTCGGGGCCGTACTGGTACCGGGGCTGGATGATGCCGTCCGACCGCTACACGGAGCTCGAACGCGCCCTCGTCGCCCGCGGCTGCTCCCTGCTCACCGACGCGTCCGCGTACCGCACGGCCCACGAACTGCCCGGCTGGTACGGGACGTTCGACGGGCTCACCCCGCCCAGCGTCTGGCACGCCCTCTCCCCGGAAGATCCCCCGCCGCCTCCCGCCACCTGGGCGGTCCTCGCCGGGGCTCTCGGCTCCGGCCCCGGAATCGTCAAGGACTACGTGAAGTCGCGGAAGCACGAATGGCACGAGGCGTGCTTCGTGCCGGAACTGGGGGACACGGACCGGCTCGCCGCGGTCGTCGGCCGGTTCCTCGGACTGCAGGCGGACTTCCTGGCCGGGGGCGTGGTGCTGCGCGCGTACGAGCCCTTCGTGCCGGGCGGGGAGGCGCGGGTGTGGTGGGTGGACGGTGAGGCCGTGCGGGTGACGGCCCATCCGGACACGCCCGGCTCGCTGCCGGATCCCGGCCTCGACGCCGTCGGTGAGGCCGTGCGCGCGCTCGGCTGCCGATGGGTGACCACCGACATGGCGCTGCGGGAGGACGGGGTGTGGCGGGTCGTGGAGGTCGGCGACGGCCAGGTCAGCGGACTGCCCTCCGGCGACGACGGCGGAAACCTGTTCGGCGCGCTGCTGCGGCCGTGACCGCCCCGCCCCATGCGCATCGGCGCCGGGCCTGCCGGGTGCGCGTCCCCCTGCGCACGGCCGCCGGGCCCGGCCCGCGGCGGGGCGGTCCGCAGGACGTGGGCCGGTTCAGCAGCCGCAGTCGTCGGCGTCCGCCGGCGCGGTGAGAGGATCGGCGGTGCGCCGCCGGGGCCCCTCCCAGGTCTCGAAGGTGAATCCCTCGCGCACCCAGTACTCGAATCCGCCGAGCATCTCCTTGACCTGGTAGCCGAGTTCGGCGAGCGCCAGAGCGGCCCTGGCCCCGCCGTCGCAGCCCGGTCCCCAGCAGTACGTGACCACGGGAACGGCCGGGTCGAGGAGTCCGGGGGCCTGCTCCGGGATGAGGGCGGTCGGCAGGTGCACCGCGCCGGGGACGTGCCCCTGGTCCCAGGAAGCGGTGGACCGGGAGTCCAGTACGACGAACCCGGGGTCGCCGTCCGCCTGCAGGGCGGCGGCCACGTCGGACACGTCCGTGTGGTGGGCGAGCGACGCGCCGAAGTAGGCGGCGGCTGCCGCCGGGGAGGCGGGCGGCACCCGGAGGACGTTGTTGCCGACGGGGATGGTGTGTGAGGTCATGGTCAGAAATCTACGGCTGCCCTCCCACCGTCGGAAGCGGTGATCCACGGCACATCGCTTGATCGGCAGGGGATTGCCCTGTTGGCTGTGGCCATGACCGAGTATTCCCCGGACGCCACGGACTGGCGCATCCTCGACGTCCTGCAGCGCGACGGACGCGTGACGTTCGCCGAGCTGGCCCGCGCCGTGGCGATGTCCCCGAGCGCCGTCACGGAGCGGGTACGCCGTCTCGAGGAGACGGGGGTGATCAGCGGCTACGCCGCGGTGGTCGACCCGGAACGGCTGGGCCTCCCGATCCTCGCCCTGGTGCGGCTGCGCTATCCGAACGGCAACTACAAGCCCTTCCACGACCTGACGGACAGCACCCCCGAGATCGTGGAGGCCCACCACGTGACCGGGGACGACTGCTTCGTGCTGAAGGTGACCGCCCGGTCGATGCGTCATCTGGAGGAGGTCACGGGCAGGATCGGCACCCTGGGCTCCGTGACCACCAGCGTCGTGTACTCCTCGCCGCTCCCCCGCAGGGCGATCAGCCGCTGAGCGTGCCGGCCCGGTGGACCACCGCCGATCCGTGCCGTTCCTTCACCACCTCCAGCTGGGCGGGGATGCGACGGCGCAGGTCGGCCACGTGGCTGACGATGCCGACGCTGCGGTCGCGTTCACGCAGGGAGTCCAGCACGTCGAGCACCTCGTCCAGCGTCTGGTCGTCCAGGCTGCCGAAGCCCTCGTCGATGAAGAGCGTGTCCAGACGTACGCCGCCCGCCTCGTCCGTCACCACGTCCGCGAGGCCGAGAGCCAGGGCGAGTGAGGCGAAGAACGTCTCCCCTCCGGACAGGGTGGCCGTATCGCGTTGCCGGCCCGTCCAGGAGTCGACGACGTGCAGGCCGAGCCCCGCACGACGGCCCCCGCTGCGTTCGTCGGAGTGCACCAGCGTGTAGCGGCCCGAGGACATGCGCTGGAGACGGGCCGTCGCCGCGGCGGCCACCTGTTCGAGACGGGCGGCCAGCACGTACGCCTCGAGCCGCATCTTGCGCTCGTTGTCCGCGGAGGTGCCCGCGGCCAGCCCCGCGAGACGGGCCACCCTCTCGTACTCCCGGCGCATCGGCCCCAGGGCGCGCACCGCGTCCTCGGCGAGGCGGGAGAGACGGCCGAGCTCCGCACTGCGCTCCTGCGCGGCGGCGTGCGCGGCGGCACGCTCGCGCAGCGTCTTCGCGGACAGCTCGTACGCCGCCTGCGCCGCGTCCGGCGCGGCGGGCGGATGGCCGGCGGCCTCCCGCGCGTCCTCCTCGGCAAGCCGGTCGGCCACGGTGGCGGCCTCCGTCTGCCAGGCGTCGATCCGGTGCTGCAGTTCCCGCTGCGCGAGGTCGTCGAGGAGCTTCGCTGCGGCGGCCTGCGGAGTGTCGAAACCGGCCCGGTAGGCGGCGTCGGCAACCCTGCCGTCGGCCTCCTTGAGCCGTTCGGCGGCGCCCTGCTCGGCGCGGAGCGCTTCGGCGGCCTCGGCCAGCAGGCCGGCCCGGCGCTCCAGCAGCCCGGCGTGCTCGGCGACGGACGCGCAGGCCCCCCGGGCCTTCACCAGCTCGGACTCCAGCGCTGCCTGCTCACGGTCGAGCGCTTCCCTCTGCGAGGTGCGGGCAGCCGCACGCCGCTCCGCCTGCTGACGGTCGTCGAGCCGTCCCAGGTGCTCACGCTCGGCGGCGGCGAGGGCTTCCCTGGCCGCGTGCGCTCCCGCGGCCAGACGGTGCGCGTCCGCGTGTTCCCGGGCCAGACGGTCGACGACACCCTGCAGCGCGGCCACGGACGAAGGCACCGGGTCCGGTGCTCCGGCGGTGCCGGTTCCGGTTTCCGGGCCCGCCGCCTCGGCCCGCGCCGCCGCGAGGCGTTCGCGCAGGACCGCCAGCTCGCCCTCCGCCCGCGCCCTCTCCCGGTCGGCCCGCTGGTGGGCGGCGAGCGCCGCCTCCTCGGTGGCCCGGTCCACATGGCCGGCCTCCTCGCGGGCCGGCTCCGGGTGCTCGGCCGAGCCGCACACCGTACAGGCCACGCCGTCGACGAGCTGACCGGCCAGTTCCGCCGCGATGCCGCGCAGCCGCTGCTCCCGCAGCGCCAGCCACCTCTCGTGCGCGTCCGCCGCGTACTCACGGGCCCGGGTCAGGGCTGCCGCCGCCTCCTCCTCCTGCTCGCCGAGGGCGTCACGCCGGCGTGCCGCCTTCAGCCTCCTGCGCGCCGGGTCGAGCCGGCCGGCCAGCTGTTCCGCGAGGGCCGCGGCCTCCTGGGCCGTCTCGACGCGTTTCCCGAGGGCTTGGCGGGTGGCGTCCCAGCCGGCCAGCCATTGCGCCGCCTCCTGGATCAGTTCGTCGTCGGAGCGTGACTGCCTTTCCAGGCCGGCCCGTTCCGTCTCGATCTCCCGGCTTCGCCGTTCGGCGCGGCGGGCGGCGTCCAGTGCGCCCAGCTCCGCCCGGGTTCCGCGTTCCCTGGCGGCCAGTTCGTCGAGGCCCGCTCCGGCCAGCTCCGGCGGCAGCGCGGCGCGGGTCCGTTCGCGTGCCCCGACGGCCGCGCGGTGGGCCCGCTCGGCCTCCTCACGCAGACCGAGCGCGGGGGCCACCAGGTCCGCCTTACGCGCGCGCACCAGTTGTTCGTGGCAGCGGTCGCGTTCCGCGCGCCGCTCCTCCAGCCCCGCGGCACGGCGCCGGGTCTCCGCGTACCGCTGCTGGAGCCGGGCGCGTTCGCGTGCGGCCTCCAGTGCGTCGCGTGCCTCGGCGTTGCGGCCTTCGGCCGAGGCCAGGGCGCGGCGGGCGATGTCGAGGCGTTCCCGGGCGCCGCAGCGCATGACCGCGGCCCACTCCAGGACCTCCTCCGCGAGGCCTGGCTCACCGGGCCGCTCCCGGGGCGACGGCGCCTCCTCGACGACGGGCCCGGCCGCCTGCGTGACGCGGTGGGCCAGCGCGAGGATTTGCTCGTCCCCCGCTCTGACCCGGGCTTCGGCGGCACGGCGCAGTTCGGCCAGGCGCTCCTCGACGGCCGCGAAACGGCGGGTGTCGAAGAGCCGGCCGAGCAGCTTGCCGCGTGCCTCCGCGTCGGCGCGCAGGAACCGCGCGAAATCGCCCTGCGGCAGCAGCACCACCTGACAGAACTGGTCGCGGCTCATCCCGATGAGCCCGCCGATCTCCTCGCCGATCTCCTGATGCGAGCGGCTGAGAGCCTTCCAGCCGTGCTCGGGGTCGTACTCGCGCAGCCAGCTCTGGGCCTTCTCGGTCGTGAAGCCGCCGCCCCTCTTCTTGGGCCGGGGCTGGGCGGGGCGCCTGGTGACTTCCAGGCGGCGTCCCCCGACGGTCAGCTCCAGGCACACCTCGGTCGGCACGTCCGCCGACGCGTGGTCACTGCGCAGCGAGGTGCCGGGGCTCTGCCGTGCGCCCGGCACCGCCCCGTAGAGGCCGTAGCAGACCGCGTCGAGCACCGAGGTCTTGCCCGCTCCGGTCGGTCCGTGCAGCAGGAAGATCCCGGCTGACGACAAGGCGTCGAAGTCGACCTCCTGGGTGGCGCCGAAGGGACCGAAGGCCGTCAGGGTGAGCTTGTGCAGTCTCAACGGGACACCTCGTCGACCGCGTCGCCGACCCGTACGTCGTCGAAGGCGGCGCGCAGTACCGTCCGTTCCTGCGCGGTGGGTCCGCTCCCGCCGCGTACGTGGGCCACGAAGTCCTCCGCCACCTGCTGGTCGTCACGCCCCTTCAGCCGCTGGGCGTACGACGCGAGCGGGTCCTCGGGGGCCCGCTCGGGGTCGAACACCAGGCTGAGAGTGTGGGGGAAGCGCTCGGTCAGGCGTGCCATCGGCTCCTCCGGCCGCGCCGGATCGGTGAGTGTGGCCTCGACCCAGGATTCCCGGTGCCGTTCGAGGGACGGGTCTTCGAGGAGGGTGCCGAGGGAGCCGCGGAGTCGTGCCAGCGGGCGCGGCTGAGGGCAGTCGACACGTTCGGCGACGAGATCTCCACCCGCGCCCAGGTCGATCAGCCACATCGTCTTGCGGTGCGCGTGCTCGGAGAAGGAGTAGGCGAGCGGCGACCCCGAGTAGCGCACGCGTTCCGTGACCGTCTGGCACCCGTGCAGGTGTCCCAGTGCCACGTAGTCGACGCCGTCGAAGACTCCGGCGGGAACAGCCGCGACACCGCCGACCGTGATGTCGCGTTCGCTGTCGCTGGGTTCCCCGCCCGCCACGAAGGCATGGGCGAGCACCACGGACCGGGTACCGTCCGCCCGGGAGGCGAGATCGGCCCGCACCCGGTCCATGGCCGCCGTGAGTACGGCTTCGTGGCCCGCCTTCGACGCGCCCAGGCTGTCCTTGACGAGGGCCGGTTCCAGGTACGGCAGCCCGTAGAACGCGACGTCGCCCTGCGCGTCGCGCAGGACGACCGGTGTGGAGCACGCGGCGGGATCGGTGCGCAGATGGATCCCTGCCCGTGCGATCAGCCCGGCACCGACACCGAGCCTGCGGGCGGAGTCGTGGTTCCCGGAGATCATGACGGCCGGCACTCCGGCGGCGGCGAGCCGGTGCAGCGCGTCGTCGAAGAGCTGGACGGCCGACAGGGGTGGCACGGCCCGGTCGTAGACGTCTCCCGCCACGACGACCACGTCCACCGAGTGTTCCCGCACCGTCCCCACGAGGTGATCGAGATAGGCGGCCTGGGCGTCCAGCATGGAGACGCGGTGGAACGACCGCCCCAGGTGCCAGTCCGAGGTGTGCAGGATCCTCACGACATCACTCCGACGGCTTCGACCCGCATGTTCCACTTCCTCGTCCCCGGCACCGGACCCTCTCCGGCACCCCGCCTGCCGGGGATCTCCGCGGCAGGCCTGGCCACGCTAGCGCCACGCGGTCCCGGAACCCTCATCCGGCTCAGGCCTCCCCGTACGCCTCGCCACCCAGTTCGAGCGTCGCGGAACCTGCCGTGGCGTCGGCCAGCCAGGCCCTGAAGCCGTCGACGTCGGCGTCCGGCAGCCCGACGGCGATGGTCACCGCCTCCGCGTACGTGACCTCGTGGACGGCCAGGCCGGTGGCCCGCAGGTCGTTCTCCAGCCTTCCCGCCCGCTGGTGGTCCACGGTGACGGTGGCGAGGCGGAACCGGCGGCGGGTGATCGTCCCCAGCGCGTCGAGCGCCTCACCGACCGCTCCTCCGTACGCACGGATCAGGCCTCCCGCGCCGAGCTTGACCCCGCCGAAGTAACGGGTGACGACGGCGACGGCGTACCGCACGTCCCGGCGCATGAGCATCTGCAGCATGGGGACGCCCGCCGTCCCGCCCGGTTCCCCGTCGTCACCGGCCTTCTGCACGGACGCGTCGGCCCCGATGACGTAGGCGAAGCAGTTGTGGTTGGCGGTGGGGTGCTCCCTGCGGACGCGCGCGACGAACTCCTGCGCCTCCTGCTCGGTGGCGGCGGGGGCGAGGGCACAGAGGAAACGCGATCGGCTGACCTCGGTCTCGTGCACGCCCGCGCGGGCGACTGTCCGGTACTGCTCCTGCATCGGTCCACCCTATGCGCCGGTACGCCCGGCACTTTCACCCTCCCGTGCGGGAATGGTCCCGCGTGACCGTCCGTTGTCCGGGCATGTACGCAGACGATGAGACGGTGCGAAGGATCCTCAAGGACACGGGTGACACCTGGGCGGTGGTCGGCCTGTCCGGCAACCGCTCCCGCGCGGCCTACGGGGTGGCGGAGGTGCTCAGGCGCTTCGGCAAGAGGGTGGTGCCCGTCCACCCCAAGGCGGAGCCCGTCCACGGCGAACAGGGATTCGCCTCGCTGGCGGACATACCCTTCCCCGTCGACGTGGTGGACGTGTTCGTCAACAGCGACCTGGCGGGCGGTGTCGCCGACGAGGCGGTGGCGGTCGGTGCCAAGGCGGTCTGGTTCCAGCTCGGCGTGATCGACGAGGCGGCGTACGAGCGCACGCGCGGGGCAGGCCTCGCCATGGTGATGGACCGCTGCCCGGCGATCGAGATACCCCGCCTGGACGCTCGCCGCTGAGCCGCGCCCGCCGGCCGCGGCCGGCCCGTGACAGTCACCGCGCGGTGATCCGGACTCGTGCCCGGCAGGTGTGTGGCCGGCGCCCGGCAGGCGTGGTGTCCCCGGAGGGCCCGCCCGGGGGAGAATGTGTCGTGTGACACAGCATCTGCTCCTCCGCGGTGAACGCGTCACCACGCAGCTGTCCCGGCTCGGCGTGCGGCCGGGCGGAGTCCTGCTGGTGCACGCCTCGATGCGTTCCGTGGGCGGGAACGCGGGGGGCACGGTGGACGCACTGCGCCGGGTCCTGGGCCCGGAGGGGACGCTGGCCGTCCCGGCCTTCACTCCGGAGAACTCCGACACCTCACGGTCGTACCTGGACCGGGTGCGCGGGCTGAGCGACGAGGCACGCGCCAGGGTGCGCGCCTCCATGCCGCCGTTCGATCCGGCGACTTCTCCCGCGCCCGGCATGGGCGCGCTCGCCGAGACGGTGCGGCTGACCCCGGGGGCACTGCGCAGCACCCACCCGCAGACCTCGTTCGCCGCGCTCGGCCCGGCAGCGGCAGCGCTGCTCTCCGGCCATCGCCGGGACTGCCACCTCGGCGAGGAATCCCCCCTGGCCCGGCTGTACGAGGCCGATGCACAGGTCCTGCTGCTGGGTACGGGCTTCGACCGCTGCTCCGCCTTCCACCTCGCGGAGTACCGCCGCTCCGCCCCGCCCCGCCGGCGCTACCGCTGTGTGGTGCTGTCGGACGGCGGACGATGCTGGTGGGAGTACGAGGACGTCGCGCTGGACGACAGCGACTTCGCCGCCCTCGGGTCGGACTTCGTCCGCGCGCGGTCCGACGCGGTCAGCACCGGCCGGGTGGGGACGGCGCGCAGTCACCTGCTCTCCCTGCGCGCGGCCGTGGACTTCGCCACGGGCTGGCTCGACGCCCGTCGCCCCGGGGGGCGTTGACGAAGCGGCGGCGCTCCGGCCACCGCTCCTCAGATCCCGAGGCCGTCCAGCACGACCGCTCCGGGCAGTGCCGCCAGCGCCTTGCCGGGGACGATCAGCTTGCCGCGCCGACGGCCGCTGCCGATCAGGACCCACTCCAGCCGCGCCACAGCGGGGTCGATCAGGAGGGGCCATGCCGCCGGGAGACCGATGGGGGTGATTCCGCCGTACTCCATACCGCTCTCGCCGACCGCCACGTCCCTCGGGGCGAAGGAGGCCTTCCGCGTGCCGAGGTGCTTGCGCACCGCCCCGTTCACGTCGACGCGGGTGCGCGACAGCACCACGCATGCCGCGAGGGTGGAGTCGCCGCCCCGCTTCCCGGCCACCACCACGCAGTTGGCCGAGGTGTCGAGCAGTTCGGGGCCGTAGTGCTCGACGAAGACAGCCGTGTCGGCGATCTCCGGATCGGTGTCGACGTGGACGACCGACTCGGCCGGGACGCCTCCCCAGCCGGCCCTCACCGTGTCCGCGACGGGCGGGGGGAGCAGGTCCAGCCGGTCAGCGGCGGGAAAGACGTCGCTGAAGGTACCCAGGGGTGCGCGCATCCCGCTCACGCCGCCGTCACCCGCGCTGCTCATTTGCCCTCCCGGCGGACCGGCGGGATCGATACCGCCATGGTCAGATCGGCGGGCCCGGAGCCGTCGTTGCGGTAGGTGTGCGGAACGTGGGCCTCGAAGGTGGCGGAGGTACCGGCGGGCACCATGTGGACCGCGCCGTCGACGATCAGGGTCAGTTCACCCGCTGTGACGTGGAGGAGCTCCACCGTTCCCTCGGGGTGCGGGTCGGAGGCGCTGCTGTCGCCGGGCATCAGGTGCCAGGACCAGAGTTCGAGCGGGCCCCTGGCTTCCGTACCCACCAGCAGTGTCGTCGAACTGCCCGCCTCCGTGGACCACATACGCACCGCCTGGCTCTCGGGGACCAGTCGCACCTGGGATCCCTGCTCGTAGTCGAGCAGCGTGGTGATGCTGACCCCCAGCGCGTCGGCGAGCTTCACGGTCGTGCCGACGCTGGGGTTCGTCCGAGCCTGCTCGATCTGGATGATCATGCCGCGGCTGACACCGGCTCGCGCCGCGAGAGCGTCCAGGGTGAATCCGCGCTCGCCTCGCCATCGCTTGAGGTTGCGTGCGAGCGACTGGGTGAGCTGATCGAGGTCAGACACGTTCCGTCCAATATTTTGAATGACAGGGTCGAAAATACTGCACTACGGTGTGGTGCACCCACCCGATCACCGCACTGTACTGCGAGGCGTCACGATGACAGCACTGTTCGCCCTGGCCACCAGCCTGCTCTGGGGGCTGGCCGACTTCGGCGGAGGCCTGCTGACCCGGCGCGTCCCGGCGCTCACCGTGGTGGTCGTGTCGCAGTGCATCGCCGCTGCGGTCCTCGGGATCGTGGTGGTCGCCACCGGCGGCTGGAGCGAGGCCGGGAGCCGCCTGTGGTTCGCGGTCGCGGCCGGGGCGGTCGGGCCGGTCGCCATGCTGAGCTTCTACAAGGCTCTGGCACTGGGACCGATGGGCGTGATCTCCCCGCTCGGATCCCTCGGAGTGGCGGTCCCGGTGGGAGTGGGCCTGCTCGTGGGCGAGCGGCCCGGACTGCTGCAGTCCGCCGGGGTACTGGTCGCCGTCGCGGGTGTCGTCCTGGCCGGGGGACCACAGCTGCGCGGAGCGCCGGTGCAGCGGCAGGCGGTCATACTGACGCTGCTGGCCGCCTTCGGCTTCGGAGCGGTCATGGCTCTGATCGCGGAGGCCTCCACGACCGTGACCGGCCTCTTCCTCGCCCTGTTCGTCCAGCGGATCACCAACATCGCGGTCGGCGGGACGGCCCTGTACGTCTCCGTACGCCGCGGCGGCCGCGCACTCCCGGCACCGGAGGAGGGCGGGGCCGGCGCCGTACGGGCCGCCCTGCCCGCCCTGGCCTTCGTCGGGCTCGCCGATGTCGCGGCCAACGGCACGTACGCCCTCGCCGCCCAGCACGGTCCGGTCACCGTGGCCGCCGTCCTGGCGTCTCTGTACCCGGTGGTGACGGCGCTGGCGGCGCGGGGCGTGCTGGGTGAGCGGATGCGCGGGGTCCAGGCCGCGGGCGCGGGCCTGGCGCTGCTCGGCACGCTGCTGCTGGCGACCGGCTGAAGGGGAACGCACGGACCGGGCGCCCTCTGCACGGGCAGGAGCCCGGACCCACGGACCGTCTCGCTGTCCCCGCGCGGGACGCCCCTCCCCCACGCACGGCCCCGGCCCGTTTCACAGCCGCTGCCCACCCCGCGAGGCCCGGGAGGTCAGGCCCCGCCGGACGGCTCTTCCAGCAGCAGCGCCACGGCGGCCAACTGCTCGGGCGTGACTCCTTCGGGGATCGGCACCGGTGCGGGGGTGCGCAGGGGCGGCTGCCAGCCCGCCTCCGGATCCCAGCTGCGCACCACCCGGGCCGGCGCCCCCGCCACGACCGCGCGGTCCGGAACCTCTCCCCGTACGACGGCCCCCGCCGCGACGACCACGTTGCGGCCGAGCCTGGCCCCCGGGAGGATCACCGCTCCGGTGCCGATCCAGCACCCGGGCCCGATCACGACCGGCTCCATGCGCGGCCACTGCCTGCCGACCGGCTCGTGCGGATCGTCGTAGCTGTGGTTGGTGGAGGTGATGTACACGTACGGCCCGCAGTACGTGTCCGAGCCGATCGACACCGTGGTGTCGGCGATGACATGGCTGCCCCGCCCCAGCACCACTCCGTCGCCCAGGGTGAGGACCGTGTCCGATCCGAGATCCAGACCGGGCATCAGGCCGGCCGTGAGCGTCACCTGTTCGCCGATGATGCAGTGGTCACCCAGCTCGATCCACGCCTCGCCGAAGACCGTGCCCTGCGGGAAGGCCAGCCGGGTCCCCGCCCCGATACGGCCGAACCGGAGCCGCCCGGGGTGCTGGGCGGTGACCGCTCCGGTCTCCTGCACCCAGGCCCAGGCGCGGTGAACGGCGCCCGAGGCGACGGCACGCCGCCGGAGGGCCAGGGAGGAGAACAACTTCCGGTTCTTCGGCACCCGCTCACGGTAGTCGGCCCGGCGGGAGCGGATCCGCGCGGCCGACTGTGATGTTCACCCCACCTGCCCAGGTCACCGGGGCCTTCCACTACGGTTCGTGGCGAGCGAAGGGCGCCGAGCGCGCACCACACCGACCGGAGGAGCAGTCGATGGCAGAGCAGGCGTTGGTCACCGGTATCGGCGGCAAGGAGCCGGACATCGACCCGGACGCCTTCCTCGCACCGACCTCGGTCGTCGTCGGCGAGGTGTCGATGGCCGCGGGTTCCAGCGTCTGGTACCACGCCGTGCTGCGCGGCGACGGCGGCCCCATCTCCCTCGGGACCGACAGCAACATCCAGGACAACTGCAGCGTGCACACCGACCCCGGCTTCCCGTTGACGGTGGGCGCCAGGGTCTCGGTCGGCCACAACGCCGTACTGCACGGCTGCGTCATCGAGGACGACGTCCTGGTGGGCATGGGCGCAACCGTGCTCAACGGGGCACACATCGGAGCGGGTTCACTGGTCGCGGCGCAGGCGCTCGTGCCGCAGGGGATGCGGGTTCCGCCGGGGTCCCTCGTCGCCGGCGTACCGGCCAAGGTCAAGCGCGAGCTGACCGCCGAGGAGCGCGAGGGCATCGCCTTCAACGCTGCCGGCTACGTGGAACTGGCGAAGGCCCACCGCGAGGCGCACCGGAAGGGCTGACGGCTCACCCGAGGACCGGGCCCGCCGGGCGCACCCGCCAGGCAGTCCTCGGGCCCGCGTCGGATCAGTCGGTGGCGGGCACCGCGTCCCGCTCGGCCGCCACAGTGCTGTCGGCCTGCTCGGCGGCCTTCTTGGCGCGGTTCTTCAGCACCAGCATCGAGACCACACCGATCAGCACGGCCGCGAGCAGCCCCAGCCACGAGAAGCGCTTGAGCCACGCCTCGGCGACGACCCCCACCGAGTAGACGACGGCGGTCGTGCCACCGGCCCAGACGATGCCGCCGAGCACGTTGGCGATCAGGAACTTCCAGTACGGCATGCGCAGGACGCCGGCCAGCGGTCCGGCGAAGATGCGCAGGAGCGCGACGAAGCGGCCGAAGAAGACCGCCCACACGCCCCACTTCTCGAACGACCGCTCCGCCATGGCGATCTGTGGTTCCCCGAAGTGCTTGGGGAACTTCCCGCCGCACCAGGCGAGCAGCGGGCGCCCTCCCCTGCGGCCGATGGCGTAGCCGATCGAGTCACCGATGATCGCTCCGGCCGACGCGCAGGCACCGAGCACCACGGGGTCGATGTCGCCGTGCTGGGAGGCGAGGAGCGCCGAACTCACGAGGATGATCTCGCCCGGCAGCGGAATGCCCAGACTCTCGAGTCCGATGACGACCCCCACCAGGAGGTAAATGCTGACCGCCGGGACGGTCTCGAGCCACTCCTGGACGTGCAACGCGGGTCCTTCCCGTAAGAGATCTGCGGCCGTGCACCACAGGTGGCGCACGGCGGGCAGCCTACCGGGCCGGACAGCCGGGACGTCCGCCGCGGCCCCCGGGGCCGGGGCGGACGGTGCGGGGCAGCTGTCAGCGGTTCGGACGCAGTGTCCAGACCACGCTCATCTCACTGGTGACCGCACCGTCGGCGCGCCGGATCTCGACGGACACAGGGAACTCCGGACGCTTCCCCTCGTCCAGCTCGGCGACGACCTCGGCCGCGGGGCGGCCCAGGACCGCGGTCGCCGTCAGCGCGCCCATCGCCACCTTCTTGAAGGCCATCTCCGTGGTGACGGGCAGCGGCACGGCCCGCGCCATCTGGTCGCCGAACGCGGCGACGACGATCGCGCCGCTCGCGGACTCCGCGAGTGTGAACATCGCTCCGGCATGGGGACCGCCGAGGTGGTTGTGATAGTCCGCCCGGTCGGGGAGCGAGAGCACGGCACGGTCCGCAGTCGTCTCCAGGTACTCGATCCCGAGGGTCCGGACCATCGGGACGCTCGCGGACAGGATGTCGCCGACTGTCATCTCTTCAGTGCTCATGGCCGTGATGTTACTAGCGAGTAGCACTCTTTGACCATCCCCTCACAGGGGCGCCCGTGGCAGAGGACCCCCCACCCCTCTATGGTTACTGGCCATGTGGCCAGGACAGCAGCCGCCCGGGGGCGAGCAGAACCCGCAGGACCAGAACCAGAACCCGTACCAGCAGCCGGGGTACCAACAGCCGAATCCCTATCAGCAGCCGGGATATCAGCAGCAGGGCCAGCCGGGGCAGCAGCCCGGGTACCCGCAGCCCAACCCGTACCAGCAGCCCACGGTGCCGCAGTACGCCGTACCGGGCGGACCCCAGCCGGACGACAGGAGGAAGACGACGATCGTCGCCGTCCTCGCGGCCACCGCGGTCGTCATCGCGGCGGTGGTCACCGGCGTCGTCGTCATGAACAAGGACGACGACAAGGGCTCGGACGTGGCAGGCGACAAGGCCTCCTCGTCACCGTCCGCCAAGGCGTCCGAGGCGGCATCCTCTCCTGCGGCCAACCCGCGGGGCGGTGAGGACGCCGCGCCCACGATCCCGGGCTGGAAGGTGGTGACCAATCCGAAGTGGGGCACCCAGTTCGACGTGCCGGGCGACTGGGAGGTCGCGGCCACCGGCGTGATCTCCGGGTTCGAGGACGTGAAGAACCCGACGGGCCCGCCGGCGGTCGGCTTCTCGGCGCCGGCGCACTACAAGAGCAAGTGGTGCGTCGACGACACGGACAAGGACGGCACCAAGGAGGACACCAGCCTCGCCGGTGTCGGCACCAAGGGTGGCCAGGGCGCCAAGAACACGGATGAGGCGGCCACGAACGAGGCCGCCAACTGGGTCTGGGCCGCCTACGCGCAGGAGGACCCGAAGAACAAGGTCAAGATCGCCAAGGCCAAGCCGTACACGACCAAGTCGGGCCTCACCGGCAGCGTCGTCACGGCCACCGCCACCGGTCTGGCCAACAAGAACAAGTGCGACACCGACGGCAAGTCGATCGCGTTCACCTTCAAGAACGCCAAGGGCGAGTACTCGTCCTGGATCCTCTACGCCAACGCCGGCGTCGACGACGAGCTCCCGGACGCCACCATCCAGAAGATCCTCAGCACGGTGCGCCTGGCCGGCGGCGCGGAGACGGCCTCCTGAGCCTTCGGCGCACACGGCCGGGGCCCTCCATTTGGCGGGAAGGGCCACGGCCGGGGATAGTCCCTTGGTGACTTCCGCCGCTTCCTCCCCCTCTCCGGTCCTCCGCCCCGCACCGGCCGGACGGAACTTCGGTCTGCTGACCGCCGCCGCGATCATCACGAGCCTGGGCACCAACGGCGCGCTGATCGCGGCGGCGTTCGCCGTCCTGGAGTCGGGCGGCGACGGCGGCGACGTCGGTCTGGTCGCCGCCGCGCGGACGGCGCCACTGGTGCTCTTCCTGCTGATCGGCGGCGCGGTCGCGGACCGGCTGCCACGTCACCGGGTGATGGTGGCCGCGAACGCGCTCAACTGCGTCTCGCAGGCGGTGTTCGCCTGGCTGGTCCTGGCCGGCGACGCCGAGCTGTGGCACATGATGCTGCTGACGGCACTCTGCGGTACGGGGCAGGCCTTCTTCGGCCCGGCCGCCGAGGGCATGCTGCTGTCCAGCGTGAGTGCTGAACAGGCGGCCCGGGCCTTCGCCTTCTTCCGGATGTCCATGCACGGCGCCGCCATCGGCGGTGCGGCACTCGGCGGTGCCATGATCGCGGCCATGGACCCGGGCTGGGTGCTGGCGGTCGACGCCGCGGCGTTCGCCGTGGCCGGCGGGCTCCGGGCCTTCCTGAACGTGAGCCACATCCCCGCGCGCGCACCGGGCGCCGGGCTGCTCTCCGATCTCCGGGAGGGCTGGCAGGAGGTCGCCGGACGTCCGTGGCTGTGGGCCGTGGTGCTGCAGTTCTCCGTGGTCGTCGCGGTCGTGGGTGCCGCCGAGGCGGTCTACGGACCGCTGGTGGCGCGGGACGAGCTGGGTGGCGCCCGCCCCTGGGGATTCGCTCTCGCGGCGTTCGGGGTCGGCACCCTGGGCGGAGCGCTGCTGATGATGCGGTGGAAGCCCCGGCGGCTGCTGCTCGCGGGCACGCTCTGCGTGTTCCCGCTGGCGCTGCCGTCGGCAGCGCTCGCGATCCCTCTGCCGGTGGCCGGTCTGTGTCTGGTGATGTTCGTGACGGGGGTCGCCATCGAGGTGTTCGGGGTCTCCTGGATGACGGCCCTCCACCAGGAGATCCCGGAGGAGAAGCTGTCCCGGGTCGCCGCCTACGACTGGTTCGGCTCGGTCGCGATGGTGCCGTTGGCCACGGCGGCGGCCGGCCCCGTGGAGACGCTCGTCGGGCGCAGCGAGGCCCTGTGGGGCTGCGCCGCCCTCATCGTGGTGGTCACGGCGGGAGTGCTGTTCGTCCCGGACGTACGGAATCTGACCCGCCGCGGTTCGGTGAGGAAGATCAGCGTGCCGGAGCGGTCCAGGGAGTCAGCCGACGCTGAAGGCTCCCTCGGGGGGCTTGGGTGAGGCCACGGCCTCGCTGTCCCGCACGGGCCTCGCGTCACCGATGAGCCGGGTGAGCGCCGCTCCGTGCACGACCCGTGCGGGGAACGCGTCGGCGGCGCACAGCCGGGTGAGCGGCTGGACGTCGAGCGGGACGCGGGAGGCGAGCAGCACGGCGTTGCCGAAGCGCCTGCCACGCAGCACGGCCGGTTCGGCGATGAGGGCGAGCTCGTCGAAGAACTCGGCGAAGTTGGCCAGTTGCGAGCGCAGGAAGGTGAAGGGCGCGCCGTCGGCGAGATTGGCCGCGTAGACGCCGTCCGTCCGCAGCACCCGTCCGGCGGCCCGCGCGTACTCGACGGAGGTGAGGTGCGCCGGCACCCGGGTACCGCCGAAGACGTCGGCGATCAGCAGATCGGCGGTGTCGCCCGGTGCCTGTTCGAGCCAGAGCCGGGCGTCGGTGGCATGCACGGTGATACCGGCTTCCCCGGGCAGGGGCAGATGCTCCCCGACCAGCCCGACGAGCCCTCGGTCCGCCTCGGCGACGTCCTGTCGCGAGCCGGGACGGGTCGCCGCCACGTAGCGGGGCAGCGTGAGGGCGCCGCCTCCGAGATGCACCGTGGCCAGCGGGGCCCCCGGGGCGCCGGCAAGATCCACGACGTGGCCGAGGCGTCGTACGTACTCGAACTCCAGGTGCCCCGGATCGTCGAGATCGACGTACGACTGCGGGGCGCCGTCGACCGTGAGCAGCCAGGCCCGGTGCCGGTCGACGTCGGGCAGCAGCCTGGCGGTGCCGCAGTCGGTGTCGCGGATGACGGGTATCGGCTCGTTCACCCCACCATTGTGACGGGCGCCCGGCCCCCTCCCGGCCGGGTCACCCGTTCCATACCGCGGCGACCGCCTCGGTGTGGGCGGCGGACTGGGCGAGACCGGCCCTGGCAGCCGCGGCCCGGCGTGCCGGATCCAGCGAGTTGCGGCCGATGGCCTTCCGGGTGCCGGCGTCCGGGGTGATGACCTCGACGCGCGCGCCCGCGGCCTCCAGTCCGGCGGCCTGCGCGTGGGGCGAGACGATCACCTTGTTGCCACTGGCCGTGGGTGCGATCACGATGACGCGTCCGTAGCCGGAGGCGAGGTGGGCGTTGGCCGGGGAGTGCACTCCCCCGTCGATCCAGATCCCCCCGCCCGCGCTGACCACGGGCCAGACCGCGGGGACCGCGCAACTGGCCGTGACGGCGTCGGGAAGGGTGACCGTCCCGGTCCTGTCGAAGGTGTGCAGCGCTCCGGTGGACGCGTCCACGGCGGTGACCAGGAGGTGCCGGTCGGGCCATTCGGACGACGGGAGCAGACGCGCGATCATCTCCCGGCGTTCGTCCGCGGTCGCGCCGGGCCTGCTGTCCCGGGCCAGGGCGCCCAGCTTCCGGCCGTACTCGTCGGGCGTCCGGGAGGAGAACAGCGCTCTCGCGTACCGCAGGACGGTGACGGGCCCGAGCCGGCCGGCCGGCCCCTTCTCGTCCTCCGGGGCGGCCAGCTGCCGCTCGTAGAGGTCGCCGACGCCGGCAGGTCCGAACGCGAGCTGCGCCCCGACGACGGCTCCGGCCGAGCTCCCCACGATCAGATCGGCGGTGGAGAGGTCGACGCCCGCCTTGGCGAGCCCGTGCAGGATGCCGGTTTCCCAGGCCGTGCCGGTGACGCCTCCGGCGCCGAGTACGAGAGCTGTGTCTGCCATGGGCCCAGTCTGCCGCAGGAGGTACGGCCCGCCTTCCCGGGGTCGGGAGGCGGGCCGTACACGGGCGTCAGAGCAGGCCGGTGACCGTCCCCGCGCCGACCGTGCGGCCGCCCTCGCGGATGGCGAAGCCGAGACCGGACTCCAGCGGGACGTCACGGCCGAGCTCGACGGTCATGGTGACCGTGTCGCCGGGCCGCGCCACGGCCGCCTCGCCGAGGTCGACGTCCCCGACGACGTCAGCCGTACGGATGTAGAACTGCGGCCGGTATCCGGTGGTGACCGGCGTGGTCCGGCCCCCTTCCCTGGCCGACAGGACGTACACCTGCGCGGTGAAGCGCCTGCTCGGTGTCAGGCTGCCGGGCGCCGCCACCACGTGCCCGCGGCGGACCCGGTCGCGCTCGACGCCGCGCAGCAGCAGCGCCACGTTGTCGCCCGCCTCCGCGGACTCCATCGGCTTGCCGAAGGTCTCCAGGCCGGTGACGACGGTCTCGACGTCCGCGCCGAGCACCGACACCCGGTCCCCGACGCGCACCGTGCCGCGCTCCACGGCCCCGGTGACGACGGTGCCGCGGCCCGTGATCGTGAGCACGTTCTCCACGGACAGGAGGAACGGCGCGTCGGTGTAGCGCACGGGCATCGGTACGTACGTGTCGACGGCGTCCAGCAGTCCCTCGATGGACGCCGTCCAGCGTGGGTCGCCCTGGAGCGCGCCGAGCCCCGACACCCGGACGACGGGCACCGTGTCCCCGCCGTATCCGTGCGCGGAGAGCAGCTCGCGGACCTCCAGCTCCACGAGGTCGGTGAGCTCGGGGTCCCCGGCGTCGGCCTTGTTGAGGGCGACGACGATGTGGTCGACACCGACCTGACGGGCCAGCAGGACGTGCTCCGCGGTCTGCGGCATGACTCCGTCGAGCGCGGAGACGACGAGGATCGCCCCGTCGAGCTGCGCCGCTCCGGTGACCATGTTCTTGATGTAGTCGGCGTGTCCGGGCATGTCGACGTGCGCGTAGTGCCGGGTGTCGGTCTCGTACTCGACGTGCGCGATGTTGATGGTGATGCCCCGCTGGGCCTCCTCGGGGGCCCGGTCGATCCGGTCGAAGGGCACGAAGGTTCCGGTACCCCGGTCGCTGAGCACCTTGGTGATGGCGGCGGTGAGGGTGGTCTTGCCGTGGTCGACGTGGCCCATGGTGCCGATGTTGAGGTGGGGCTTGGTGCGCACGTATGCCGTCTTGGGCATGGCTCGTTCCTTGGTTTTCGAAGCTGAGAGAAGAAGACCCCAGGGCCCCGCCGACCCTCCCCTCACGGGGTCCGCCGGACTGTCGGGGGAGGGTCAGCTTCGGGCGCCGCCGAAGGGCGCTGCGGCAGCGGCGAACGCCGCTTCAGGTGCTGCTGCGACGGCTGCGGTGCATGCGGTCGCGAGGCTCACGGCAGCCTTCGGCGCGTCCGCGACTGCGGACTGCGCTGCGAGGAAGGCGTACCGGAACATGCCCTGATCATGGCGGAGCGGTGCGGCCGCGTCGAATGGTTTTCGCGGGGCCGGCAGCCAGGCACCCCGCGTCCCCACCCCGGTCGGCAGCGCCCCCGGTCACCGTCGCGAGGGGGGCAACTGGCCCCCGCCGACCGGTGCGACAGGCAGGGGCACGTGACGGATGACTCGTCACCCACCGCCCGCGCATTACGACGATCACACATCCGTTTCGGTTACGCTCCCCAGATGTTCGACCCCGTCCCCGCAACACGGCCGTCCGGTGGCCTCGCAGTGCGCTGCACGAGGGCGCTACTGTCCCCCTGGTCCCGGTTCTCCCTGCTCGTGGCGGTCCTGCTGGCCGCCGCCACCACCATGCTGCTGTTCGAACCACAGCGGTTGCTGGCCTCCGGCTGGCCACCTCAACTCACCGGTAGCGCGGCCGCGATGCTGTTCGCGCTCGCGTACGGCGTGTGCACCGTGGCCTTCGTGCCGCGTCCGCTGCTCAACCTGGCCGCCGGCGCCCTCTTCGGCGCCCAGGCCGGTCTCGCGGCGGCGCTGGCCGGGACGGTTCTCGGCGCGGGTGTCTCCTTCCTGCTCGGCAGGGTGCTGGGACAGGACGCACTCCGGACGCTGCTGCGCGGCAAGTACCTGAAGGCGGCCGACGGGCTGCTGAGCCGGCACGGGTTCAGGTCGATGCTGGCTCTGCGCCTCTTCCCCGGGGTGCCGTTCGCCGCGGCCAACTACTGCGCGGCGACCTCCCGCATGGGATATCCGCCGTTCCTCCTGGCCACGGGGCTGGGCTCGATCCCGAACACCGCGGCGTACGTCATCGCGGGCAGCACGGCCTCCTCGCCGACGTCGCCGGTGTTCCTCGCGGCGATGGGTTTCATCGTGCTGTCCGGCGCGGGCGCGGCGCTGGTGGCCTGGCGCAAGCGGCACCGGCTGGGCGCGGCGGGCGGCGCGGCGTAGCAGGGGCAGGCGGACGTCTGTTCACCTGCAGGCGATACGCTGCGCGCGACCGACAGAGGATGTCCGGGGCCGTGGCGTCCCGTCCCCCTTTCTGACCGCATCCGCACGCCGCCGACGGCCTGATCGTCCGTCGGCCGTTGCATGAGTACCTCCGGGATGGCCTAAGCCCCATGAGCTGGTTCGAATCATTCGTCCTGGGCCTCGTACAGGGACTGACCGAGTTCCTTCCGATCTCCTCCAGTGCGCATCTGCGGCTGACCGCGGCGTTCGCCGGCTGGCACGATCCGGGAGCCGCGTTCACCGCGATCACACAGATCGGTACGGAGGCTGCGGTCCTCATCTACTTCCGCAAGGACATCGCCCGGATCATCTCCGCCTGGTTCCGGTCCCTGACCGACGCCTCGATGCGGAGCGACCACGACGCCCAGATGGGGTGGCTGGTCATCATCGGGTCGATCCCCATCGGGGTGCTCGGGGTGACGTTCAAGGACCAGATCGAGGGTCCGTTCCGCGACCTCCGCCTGATCGCCACGACGCTGATCGTCATGGGCGTCGTCCTCGGCATCGCGGACCGGCTCGCCGCCCGCGACGAGACCGGCGGCAAGCATCGCGCGATCAAGGAACGCAAGTCGCTGAGGGAACTGGGGGTCAGGGACGGCCTGATCTTCGGCTTCTGCCAGGCGCTGGCCCTGATCCCGGGTGTGTCCCGCTCGGGCGCGACGATCAGCGGTGGTCTTCTCATGGGCTACACCCGTGAGGCGGCGGCCCGTTACTCCTTCCTGCTGGCCATCCCCGCGGTGCTGGCCTCGGGAGCCTTCGAGCTGAAGGACGCGGGCGAGGGCCACGTCTCCTGGGGGCCGACGATCTTCGCGACGGTCATCGCGTTCGCGGTCGGATATGCCGTGATCGCCTGGTTCATGAAGTTCATCACGACCAAGAGCTTCATGCCGTTCGTCATCTACCGCGTGATCCTGGGCATCGTGCTGTTCATCCTGGTCGGCGCGGGTGTGCTGAGCCCGCACGCGGGCGAGTCCGCCGGCTGAGCGGGAGCTGTCGCGCCCTGACTCCCGGACCGGGCCGGTCCGGGAGTCGGTCATTTCGCCGATGACGCGGGCGCGCCTGGGCGGGACGTTGGGTGTGGTGCACGGCCGTCGGTCACGGGTGGCGGCCGTGCACCGGCCGCCTTCGTTCCCACACCACGGAGAACCCATGTCCCTGACCCGTTCGTCCGGTGCCGCCCTGCTGGCCCTCGTGCTCGCCTCCGTCGCGGTCCCGGCCTCCGCCTCCCCGACGGCAACCGCCTCGGCCGACGTGCGCTATGCCGCTCTCGGCGACTCGTACGCCTCCGGCACCGGTGCCGGCGACTACTCCGACGTGGCGTGCACACGGAGCCGGAACGCCTATCCCGCGCTCTGGGCCGACGCCAACGACCCCGCCTCGTTCACCTTCGCCGCCTGCGGAGGCGCGAAGATCCCCGACGTGCTCAGCGATCAGGTGGACGAGCTGGACGAGGACACGACCCTGGTCAGCCTGAGCATCGGCGGCAACGACTCGGGCTTCGCCTCGACCATGCTCAGCTGCCGGTACTCCACCCTGTCGGCCTGCGAGCGGGCCCTGGAGACGGCCGGGAAGTACGTCGTGGACCAGCTGCCGGGCGAGCTGGACAGCCTCTACGCGACCGTCCGGGCCCGCGCACCGCACGCCGAGGTCGTGATCATCGGCTACCCGTACCTCTACAAGGAGGGCGGCCTCTGCCTGGGCGGGCTGAGCTCGGCCAAGCGCTCGGCCGTCAACGAAGGCTCGGACCTGCTCAACGAGACCATCGCAGCCCGTGCCCAGGCGGCCGGGTTCGCCTTCGCGGACGGCCGGCCCGCCTTCGCCGGGCACGAGATCTGCACCAGCGACGCATGGATCAGCGGCACGAACGTCCATCCGACGGCCGAGGGCCACCAGTCCGCCTACCTTCCGGCCTTCAGCGCCGCCGCGTCGGGGAACTGAGCTCAGTACACGTCGCGGACGTACCGCTTGTCGGCGCCGAGCTGCTTGACGTACGCGGCGGCCGCCTCCTCCTGGAGTCCTCCGTGGGCCACGGCGATGTCCCGGAGAGCCCGGTCCACGTCCTTCGCCATCCGGGAGGCGTCGCCGCAGACGTAGAAGTGCGCGCCTTCCTGGAGCCACGACCACAGCTGGGCCCCGTGCTCACGCATCCGGTCCTGGACGTAGATCTTGGCGCGCTGGTCGCGGGAGAAGGCGGTGTCCAGCCGGGTCAGGGTGCCGTCGCGGTGCAGGGCGTCGAGTTCCTCCCGGTAATAGAAGTCGGTGGCCCGGCGCTGCTCGCCGAAGAACAGCCAGTTGGCGCCACGGTGTCCGAGCGCGCGCCGTTCGTCGAGGAAGCCGACGAACGGGGCGACCCCGGTGCCGGGGCCGACCATCACCATGGGGGTCGCCGGGTCGGCCGGCGGACGGAAGTGCGGGGCGCGCTGGACGAAGACGGGGACGGGGCTGCCCGGTTCCGCGTCGGCGAGGAAGGTGGAGGCCACACCTTTGCGGACCACGCCGTTCCTGTTCTCGTAGCGGACCACGGAGACGGTGAGCTGTACGAGGCCGGGGTCCGTGAGCGGGCTGGAGGATATGGAGTAGAGCCTGGGCCGAAGGCGTGTGAGGGACCCGGCCCATTCGGCCGCGGTGGCGCGGGCGGAGTGCTCGGCGATGACGTCCACTGCCTGCCGGCCCCACGTCCACTGGGCGAGTTCGCCCTTGTTGTCCGGGCGCAGGAGCTTCTTGAGGGTGCGGTCGTGGGTGCGGTCGGCGACCAGACGAAGCAGCCCGGGGGTGATCCGGGCGATGTCCAGGTGGCGGTGGAGGGCTTCGCCCAGGGGCACGGAGCCGACCCCCGGCACGTCGACCCGGCCTGCGGGGTCCAGTCCGGTGACGGCCAGCCATTCCGCCACGAGTCCGGGGCAGTTGAGCGCCTCCACACCGAGTGCGTCACCCGCCTCGTAGGTGAGCGGCACGGGGCTGTCCTTCGTGTCGAAGGTGAACTGGCGCACTTCCTTTGCGGCGCCGGGAAGACTGAGCAGCTTGTTGCCCACCAGGCGCCCGATCGCCGCACCCGCGGAGCGGGCCTTGACCGGCGGGGCGGAGGGTGCGGGCGGTGCGGCGGGGACGGGAGCGGCACCCAGCGCGGCGAACACCTCCTCCAGCCACTGCCCGGCCGGCTCCTCGTAGTCCGGTTCGCAGTCCGTACGGGGGACGAGCCGCACGGCGCCCAGTTCGCCGAAGCGTTCGTCGAGCCGCCTGCCGTGCCCGCAGAAGTCGTCGTACGAGGAGTCCCCCAGGGCGAGCACGGCGTAGCGCACACCGTCCAGCCGGGGTGTGTCGGGTGCGTTGAGCGACTCCCAGAAGCCGGCGCCGTTGTCCGGGGCGTCGCCGTCACCGAACGTGCTGGTGACGACCAGCAGGTCGGCGGTACGCGGCAGGCTCGCCAGGGGGCTGTCGTCCATACCGAGGAGCACCGCCGTCCGGCCTTCGTCGGTCAGCCGCCGGGCCGCGGCGGCCGCGACCTCCTCGGCGTTCCCGGTCTGCGAGGCCCACAGGACCACGACCTGCCGACCCGGGACGGTGCCGGGCTCCCCGGCGGGCTCCGGCCCCCGGGAGGCGTCACCGGGCACCCGGGAGTACATGCCGGCCAGCACCCCGTTCACCCAGAGGGCGTGGTCCGGTTCGAACGGCGCGTGCACCGGCAGCACGGGGATGCCCGAGGGCCGCGTACCGAGTCCCGCGAGGAAGCCGGAGAGGTAGCGCCTCTCGTGGTCGGCCAGCACGGGCGGGGCCGTGTCCGCGATGCCGAACACCCCGGCGGGAGCGGCGGGGCCGGCGGGGCCGGCGGCATCGGTGTTCCGGCGGACCGGGACGGGGACACCGGCGGGTTCGGGGGCCGCCACGGCGGCGACCTTCGCCAGGGTCACGGCGCAGGCCTTGAACTCGGGTTGCAAGGACACCGGGTCGACGGCGTCGTTGGTGACCGCGTTGACGCTGAGGTACTCGCCGAAGAGGTCGTTCCAGTGGAACGGCGCGAAGCAGTCCCCGGGCCGCACCCGGTCGGTCACCACGGCCGGCAGCACGGCCCGGCCACGCCGGGAGGCGACCTCGACACAGTCGCCCTCCGCGATCGAGAGGGCCGCCGCGTCCTGCGGGCTGATCTCCACGAAGGGGCCGGGATTCAGCCTGTTGAGCTTGGCGACCTTCCCGGTCTTCGTCAGGGTGTGCCACTGGTGCTGGAGGCGCCCCGTGTTCAGCACGAACGGGAAGTCGTCGTCGGGCATCTCCGCCACAGGCAGGTGAGGGCGGGCGAAGAACACCGCCCGGCCGCTCGGCGTGGGGAAGGCGAGCCGGGGCACGCTTCCGTCGGGGCGTACGACCGGCGTCTGGCTGACGCCGTCGTTGAGGTAGCGGACCGGGTTGCGGTCGGGGCCGTCCGGGGTGGCGCTGGGCCACTGGACGGGGGCCCGGCGCAACCGTTCGTAGGTGACTCCGCGCAGGTCGTACCCGGTCTTCGGATTGTGGGCCCGCTTGATCTCCTCGAAGATCTCCTCGGCGCTGCTGTAGCCGAAGGCGTCCTCGTATCCCATCTCGCAGGCGATCCTCGCGATGATCCGCCAGTCCGGCCAGGCTTCCCCCGGCGGGTCGGCGGCCGGTCTGCCGAGCGTGAGGTTCCGCTCCGAGTTGATCATGACGCCCTCGGCCTCGCCCCACAGGGCGGCGGGCAGGGCGACGTCGGCGTAGGCGTTGGTCTCGGTGTCGGCGAACACGTCCTGGGTGACGACGAACTCCGCGGCTTCGAGCCCCTCGATGACGGTGCGGCGGTTGGCCACGGACGCCACCGGGTTGGTGCAGATGATCCAGCAGGCCTTGATGCCGCCGTCGGACATGCGCCGGAACATCTCCACGGTCCCGGCACCCGCGGTGTCCGTACGCAGGGTCCCGGCCGCGAGCCCCCACAGCTCCTCGGTGTGGGCGCGGTCGTCGTCGGACTGCAGGACGCGCTGGCCGGGCAGTCCAGGACCCATGTAGCCCATCTCCCGGCCGCCCATGGCGTTGGGCTGGCCGGTGAGCGAGAAGGGTCCGCTGCCGGGGCGGCAGATCGCGCCGGTGGCCAGATGGAGGTTGATCAGCGCGTTGGTGTTCCACGTGCCGTGGGTGCTCTGGTTGAGCCCCATGGTCCAGCAGCTCATCCACTCGCCCGCCTCGCCGATCCAGCGGGCGGCCAGCCGGATGTCCGCCTCCGGGATGCCGGTGGTCTCCGCGACCGCGGCGGGCGGGTAGTCCCGCAGGAAGGCGGGCATCGACTCCCAGCCCTCGGTGTGCTCCGCGATGAACTCCGGGTCCGTGTGGCCGTTCTCGACAAGAAGGTGCATGAGGCCGTTGAGCAGCGCCAGGTCGGTGCCCGGGCGTATCCGCAGGAACAGGTCGGCCTTGTCGGCGGTGGCGGTGCGCCGCGGGTCGACCACGATGAGTTTCGCCCCGCTCTTCACCCGCTCCATCAGCCGGAGGAAGAGGATGGGGTGGCAGTCCGCCATGTTCGAGCCGATGACGAAGAAGGTGTCGGCGTGCTCGAAGTCCCCGTACGAGCCGGGCGGGCCGTCGGCCCCCAACGACAGTTTGTAGCCACTGCCCGCACTGGCCATGCAGAGGCGCGAGTTGGACTCGATCCAGCTCGTGCGGACGAAGCCCTTGGCCAGTTTGTTGGCGAGGTACTGCGCCTCCAGCGTCATCTGCCCGGAGACGTAGAGGGCGAGGGCGTCCGGCCCGTGTGCGTCGACGATCGCGCGGAGCCGCCGCGCGGTCTCCTTGACGGCGGTCTCCATCGGCAGCGGTGCGGGCTCCTCGCTGCGTTCCGCCCGCACCAGGGCCGTCGTCAGCCGGCCCGGGGCGGCCAGCATCTCCGCGCTCGTGGCCCCCTTGGTGCAGAGGCGCCCCCGGTTGGCGGGGTGGGCCTTGTCACCCGTGGCCTTCAGGACGGTACGCCGCCCGTCGGGACCCCGGCCGATGTCGAGGACCATCCCGCAGCCGACACCGCAGTACGAGCAGACCGTCCGCACCTGGGCGGGGGCGTCCGGCTGCGGATTCGGCACGGTCATGAACGGCCTCTCATGGGGAACGGTGACAGGGTGACGGTACGAAACGTCCGTTTCCCGGGTGTCACGCCGGACGATCAGGCGTGGTTACGTCCACTGCACAGTCGGCCGGGTACGCCGGTGAGGCCCGCCGGGCCTCCGGTGCACGGCCGGGTCGTCCTCGCGACCCGGGGCCGGCCGGCCTGTCCGGGAGTTCCCCGACCCCTTGGAGGCCTGTATGACCGCCGACGACCTTCCCGTGATCGCCGCGGTGGACGGTTCCGCGCACAGCTGGGAGGCGCTCGACTGGGCGGCCGGTGAAGCGGCGCGCCGCGGTCTCCCGCTGCTGATCGTGCATGTCAGGTCCCGCGCCCGCCCCACGGAGGAGGGGAAAGGGCTCCGCGAGGCCGAGGAGCTGCTCGCGCAGGCCGTGCTGCGCACCTCCCGGATCGCTCCCGGACTGCCCGCCTCGACCTCGACCCCCCGGGACTTCCCCTCGGCGGCGCTGACCTCGCTCAGCCGTGACGCCTCGATGGTGGTGGTCGGATCTCGCGGACTCGGCGGATTCCGCTCGCTGATGATCGGATCAGACAGCCTGGCCACCGCATCGATGGCGCGGTGTCCGGTCGTGGTCGTCCGCACCGGCCGGACGGACGACGCGGACGCGGGGCCGGCGGACGTCGTCGCGGGGGTCGCCGCCGACGAGAGCAGCGGAGCCGTCCTCGACTTCGCTTTCGAGGCCGCCGTCGCACGCCCCGGCGCGCGTCTGCGTCTGGTGCACGGGTGGACGATGTTCTCCTCGATGCTCTCCGGCGGCCCCGTGTTCGACAGCGAGGCGGCGGCGGAGGCGGCCGACCGCGCCCTGGCCGACCTCACCAGGGGCCGGCATGAGAGGTACCCGCAGGTGGACGTCGTGCCCGAACCGGTCCGGGGCTCGGCGTCGCGCACTCTGGTCACGGCATCGGCCACCGCGGCACTGACCGTGGTCGGTCGGCGCAAGGGCGGCGAGTCCCTCGGGCTCGGTCTCTCCCCGGTGGCACAGACGACGGTGACGCACGCCCTCGGGCCGGTGGCCGTCGTCCCCGTCTGACGTGGGACCCGCGGGCCGCTGCGGGGCCCTCGGCGTGCCGCTCCCACTGACCGGTGCCGGTCGATGGCACAGCGCCTGGACCTCGCAACGGCGACGGACCGGCTCACCGTCGACCCAGTGATCACCGACTGCGCCGTGGCGGTGGGAGACGGCTTCCCGGCCCGTCGGCCCCTGATCGTCGACCGGCGACCGGGCCTTCGGGACGGGCGGCTGTCCCGGTGACGGGGGCGCACGTACAGGCCGGCACACGAGTCCCGGAGGGCCGGAGGCCTGGGACGGAGATAACCTCCGGCCCTGGTCGACGGCAGCCTCCACGTCTCCGGGCTGCGGCGTACGGAACCGGGACGGCGGATCCGGACCGTCACCGCGCGCCGAGGACAGCGGTACACGCCCGCGTCCGCCGTCACCGACACGTGGCGGCGGCCTGCCCCGCCCCGGTGGCGGCGGCCTGCCCCCTGTGCGCTGCTGATCTTCTGCCCCACACTGGGACCAGGTGCGGAACCGGCGAGAGGGAGGTGCATGCCGATGCGAGGCGGGCGACTTCCGGCCGGACGAGCGGCCGAGGGCGGTGCGCGGCCGTACGAACGGTTGCTGGGCTCCCGCACCGGGCGCGGCATCGCGGCGCTGTGCGCGGGCGCGCTGCCCGCCCTGGCGTTCCCCGCGCCCTCGTTCTCCCTGTTCGCCTACGTCGCGCTGGTGCCCTGGCTGCTGCTGGTCCGCACGGCGGGTACGGGGCGTCGGGCGGCGGTCGAGGGCTGGCTGGGCGGTACGGGCTTCATGCTGGCCGTCCACCACTGGCTGATGCCGAGCCTCCATGTGTTCATCCTGGTGCTGGCCGGGCTGCTGGGGCTGCTGTGGGCTCCCTGGGGCCTGCTCGCGAACCGGCTGCTCGGCGGCTCGCCGTCCGTCCGGCGGTCCGTGGCCGCCGTCGCGGTGGTGCCCTCCGGGTGGCTGATGATCGAGCTGGTCCGCTCGTGGGAGGGGCTCGGCGGTCCCTGGGGGCTGCTGGGCGCCAGCCAGTGGGACGTACCGCTCGCGCTGCGGACCGCTTCCGTCGGCGGCGTGTGGCTGCTCAGCCTGGTCGTGGTGGCCGTGAACACCGCGGTGACCCTGCTGGTGGCCGTACCGGAGGGCCGCAGGGCTGCGGGCGTGTGTCTGGTGGTGGGGGCCGTGGGCGTGGGTGCGGCCGCCCTGTGGGCGCCCCGGCCGGAGACGACCGGCTCCGTCCGGATCGCCGTCGTGCAGCCGGGTGTGGTCGAGGGCCCCGGCAGTGTCGAACGCCGGTTCGCACGTAGTGAGGAGCTGACCCGTGGCCTGGCGGGCCGGGACGTGGACCTGGTCGTGTGGGGTGAGAGCAGTGTCGGTGTCGATCTGTCCAGGAGCACGGAGACGGCGGAACGCGTCGCCGCTCTGTCGCGCCTGACCGGAGCCGATGTGCTCGTCAACATGGACGCCCGGCGCGCGGACGGCCCCGACCGCACCGGGATCTTCAAGTCCGCGGTGCTGGTGGGCCCGGAAGGACCTACGGGAGACCGCTACGACAAGATGCGTCTGGTGCCGTTCGGTGAGTACGTCCCTGCCCGGGGGCTGCTCGGCTGGGCGACCTCCGTGGGCAAGGCGGCGGGCGAGGACCGGCTGCGCGGCGACAGCCCCGTGGTGATGGAGCTGCCGGACGGGCTGCGGGTGGGCCCCCTGGTGTGCTTCGAGTCGGCGTTCCCCGACATGAGCCGGCAGCTGACGAGGGACGGGGCCGAGCTTCTGGTCGCCCAGTCGTCCACTTCGACCTTCCAGCACAGCTGGGCTCCGGCGCAGCACGCCTCGCTCGCGGCGCTGCGGGCGGCCGAGTCGGGCCGCCCGATGGTGCACGCCACGCTCACGGGCGTGAGCGCGGTGTACGGCCCACGAGGCGAACGGGTGGGATCACCGCTCGGTACGGACGCGTCCGAGGCCGCCGTGTACGTGGTACCGCTCGCCCGGGGCACCACTGCCTACGTCCGCCTGGGCGCCTGGCCCGTGTACGGCGCGGCGCTGGTCCTGGCCGTCCACATCGGAGCAGCCCTGCTGCGGGGGCGTGGAGGCCGTCGCCCTCACCGCACCTGACGGACGGGTCGCGACAGGTGGCAGGCGCCCGGGGGCGGCGCGACGGGGCGCCCAGCCAGGCCGGCGTCCGGTCCCGCGCCGCGCCCGCCGGCCGTGGCCTCAGGACATCTGCTCCGACGCGTCCCGGACCACGCGCTCGCACAGCCGGTGGGTCTCCAGGGCGTCCCGGGCGCTGAGGACCTCTCCGGCCCGGACGGCGTCCAGGAAGGTCAGCACGCTCTGCTCGATGCCGCGCTGGCGTGCGACGGGCACCCAGTCACCGCGTCGCCGCAGGGTCGGCTGGCCCTTGTGGTCGATGACGTCGGCGAGGTTGAGTACCTGCCGCTTGGTGTCCTGCCCCGAGACCTCGAGGATCTCCTCGGTCGATCCGTTGAGCCGGTTCATCATCCCGATGGCGGTGAATCCGTCACCTGACAGCTGGAGCACCACGTGGTGCATCAAACCGTCGGTGACACGTGCCCGCACGACGACGCTCGACACGGGGCCGGGGACCAGGAAGCGCAGGGTGTCGACGACATGGATGAAGTCGTCGAGCACCATGGTGCGCGGGTCCTCGGGCAGTCCCACCCGGTTCTTCTGCATGAGGATCAACTCGCGCGGGTGCTCCGCGCACTGCGCGTACGACGGGGCGAGCCTGCGGTTGAACCCGACCGCCAGGGTGACTCCCCGCTCCTCCGCGAGGGCCACCAGCCGCTCGGACTCGGTGAGCTCGTACGCCAGCGGCTTGTCCACGTAGGTGGGGACGCCCGCCTCGAGCAGCCGTCCCACGATCTCGGCGTGTGCGGCGGTCGGCGCGTGCACGAAGGCGGCGTCCAGCCCCTGGGAGAGCAGCGAGCCCAGATCCCCGTGACACCGCGCCTCGGGGATCCGGTGGGCCCCGGCGACGGCCGCCAGCGTGGCCGGGGTGCGGGTCTGCAGGTGCAGTTCGACGCCGGGCAGGGTCGTCAGTACCGGCAGGTACGCCTTCCGCGCGATGTCGCCGAGCCCGATGCAGCCGACCTTCACGTGTTCTCCCTGTCGAATGGACCAGGCCGTGTCACGGCCGCGGACTCCGGTCTTCCCTGGTCCCGGCAGCATACGTGCGCTGCGGCGGCTGCCAGTCACAGATACCGTCGAAGGTCCGCAGGACGAGGCCGGGGCCGAGACGGGAGACCGCGGACATCAGCCCGTTCCTGAGGGCGACGGCGGGCGCGCTGGACAGCCCGGTCATCCGGGAGACGTTCGCCGACTTGCGGACCACGGCGGTCGTGCGGGGCTGCCTCACCGCGCTGTAGGCGGCGAGTCCCGCCCCGAGGTCGCCGTCCGGTGAGGCGTGGTGGGCGAGCACGACGGCGTCCTCGATGGCCTGGTTGCCGCCCTGGCCCAGGAAGGGCACCATGGCGTGCGCCGAGTCGCCGACGAGTACGGCGCGGCCCCGGTGGAAGGACGGAAGCGGTTCCGCCAGCTGGTACACGTCGTGCCGCAGGACCTCGTCCGGCTCGACGGAGGCGATGATGCCCGGGATGGGGTCGTGCCAGTCGCCGTACCTGCGCAGCAGTTCCGCCTTCTCGTCGTCGGGGGCCCCGCCTCCCGCCGGGACGGCCGCCGCGGCGTAGGCGTAGACCCCGCCGTCCTTCAGCGGGTGGCTGCCCCACAGGGCACCCCGGCCCCATGTCTCGTGCGAGCTGAAGGGGTGGCCGACTCCCGGCGAGAGGACACGCCAGGTGGTGAAGCCGCTGTAGGCGGGCCCGGGGTGACGCGGGAAGAGGGTGGTGCGTACCGCCGAGCCGATGCCGTCGGCGCCGATCACCAGGTCGGCCTCGAGGTCTCCGGTGGGTGTCCTGACCACCGCACGGCGCCCGTCGGCACGCCCCGGCGCGACGAGCCGCGCCTCCGTACCGGTGTACACGGAGGACTCGGGCAGCCTGGCGCGGAGCAGGTCGATCAGCGTGGCCCGGCGCAGCAGTACGAGCGGTCCGCCGAAGCGTTCGGCCGCGGCGGCCGCCTCCGTCCGCGCGAGCCAGCGGCCGTCCGGTGTGCGCATGCCTCCGTCGCCCTGCCAGGCGGCGAGGGCTCGGATCTGGTCGCCGAGTCCGATGACGTCGAGGGCACGCTGGGCGTTGGGGGCGAGGCTGATGCCCGCGCCGACGGGTTCCAGTGACGCGGCGCGTTCCAGCACGGTGACCTGCCAGCCGCTCCGGTGGAGCGCGGCGGCGGCCGTCAGTCCGCCGATCCCACTGCCGATGACCACTGCCCGTGATGTCGCCATGACCGCACCCCTTCTCGTAACTACACCTGTAGTAGCCGAGATCCACGCTACTACAGGTGTAGTGGCAGCGGTAGATTGGACTCATGTCCACTCCCCCCGAGCCCCCGCGCTCCGCCCCTCCTGGCGGCGGGCCGTCCGCCCGTTCCCGCGCCGACCTGATCGCCGACGCCGCCCTCGCGCTCCTCGCCGAGCGCGGGATGAGGGGACTCACCCATCGGGCGGTGGACGAGCGGGCCGGTCTCCCCCAGGGCTCGACGTCCAACCACGCCCGCACCCGCCAGGCCCTGCTGGAGGCCTCCGTACGCCGGCTGGCCGAGCTGGAGGCGCGGGTGCTCGTCCCCGGGGACCTGCTCACCACCAGCGATCCGGCCCGGGTCGCGGCAGGGCTGGCCCGCGCGTTGCACCGCTATCTGACCGGAAGCACCGAGCTGCTGGTCTGCCGCTACGAACTGGCCCTGGAGGCCACGCGACGCCCTGGCCTCCGGGCGTTCTACGACGACGCGGGCGGGCGGTTCCGTGACCCTCTGGTGGCCGTGATGGCCGGGGCGGGGTCGGCCGATCCGGAGCGTCACGCGCTGTCGGTGGTGGCCTGGGTGGAGGGAATGATGTTCGCGTGCGCCGTGGGCTCCTACCACCGGGCGGTACCGACCGAGGAGGAACTGCGTACGGGTTGCAGCGAACTGCTGCGGGGGATGCTCGGCACGGGAGCCGTCCAGGCGCGATGAACGAGGGCCGCGGTCGACGGCGCGCCCGGAGCCCGACGGCCGAGGCGGGCGCGAGCCGGGCCCGGAGCGGTCGGCGCGGCAGGCACGCCGACGGCACGGTCGGACACGGCACGGCGCGGGATGGTGCGGGGTGGTACGGGATGGTGCGGGGCGACGGGAGCGCCCTGCGGGCATTCGGCGCGATCGGGCGCCCGCCTCATTCCCCGGGCGCGTCCGCCCGCATGCGCTGTTCCATGCGCCCGAGGGCGGCGCGGACCCCTCCGCCGTATCCGTCGTCCCCCAGCACCCCGACGGCCTCCCAGGCCCGGTCCAGGTGGATCCGGGCGGCCCTGAAGCGCTGCAGCTTCACGTAGTCCTCCGCCAGACTGAGGTGCAGCGAGGGGATGAGGGCGCGCACGGCGGTGGCGTCCCGGTGCCGGGCACCCGCGGCGGCCAGCCCCTCCGCGGCCGTCAGGGCCCGCAGGTCCCAGGCCAGCTCGTCCCCGGGATCGTCCTGGGTGTCCGCCATGTAGTGGGCGAGGGTGCAGCGGTGCAGGGCCTCGCCGCGCTCGCCGATCTCCGACCAGATGATCCCGAAGCGATTGCGTGCCTCTTCCCTGTCCCCGGCGTGGAGCAGCATGATCGCCTGGCCGATCCTGGTCATGAGGACGTCCCCCGGCATTTCCCGCTGCTCCACTACAGAGGTCTCCCTGATCACCGCCGGCCTGTTCCGGTGGCTCAGACGCTAGCCGCAGCCAGGGGCGATCGCCTTCAGGCGCGGGCCGCGGCCGCCGGTCGGGTCGCCTGCGTGCCCAGGTCCGGGATCCGCCAGTCGATGGGCTCGTGCCCCTGTGCGGCGACGGCCTCGTTGATCTGCGTGAAGGGGCGCGAGCCGAACCACTTCTTGGCCGAGAGCGGCGAGGGGTGGGCGCCCTTGACCACCGCGTGGCGGTCCTGGTCGATCAGCGGGATCTTCTTCTGTGCGTAGTTCCCCCAGAGGACGAAGACCGCCGGGTCGGGCCTCTCGGCCACCGCGCGGATCACCGCGTCGGTGACCTTCTCCCAGCCCTTGGCCTTGTGGGAGTTGGCCTCACCGCCGCGGACCGTCAGCACCGCGTTGAGCAGCAGGACGCCCTGCTCGGCCCACGGCATCAGGTATCCGTTGTCCGGGACCGGCAGGCCCAGCTCGTCGTTCATCTCCTTGTAGATGTTGCGCAACGACGGAGGCGTCCTGACACCCGGCCTGACCGAGAAGCACAGGCCGTGGCCCTGACCCTCGCCGTGGTAGGGGTCCTGGCCGAGGATGAGCACCTTCACCCGGTCGTAGGGGGTGGCCTCCAGCGCGGCGAAGACCTGCTCCCGCGGCGGATACACCGGCCCCCTGGCCCGCTCCTCCTCGACGAAGTCCATGAGCTCCTTGAAGTAGGGCTTCTGCAGCTCTTCGCCGAGGACGCCGCGCCAGGACTCGGGCAGCAGGTCGGTGTCGGTCACGTGCACAACCTCCGGTAAGCGATCGGTTCTTGACCACTGAACCTACCGGGGACCACTGACAGTCGCCTCGCCGAGCCCGCTGCCGTCCGCCTACCAGCTGGTCTTGCGGTAGAGCTCCCACATCTGCATGACCGTCTGCGGATCGAGCGCGCGCTCGCCGCCGCCGATGTCCTCGCCCGCGGCGACGTAGAGCTTGCCCTGCCACAGGGGCAGCAACCGCACGTCCTTGACGAGGATCTCCTGGGCCCGCTTGAACTGGTCGGAGACGGCTCCGCGGTCGCTCTCCTTGCGGGAGGACGGCAGCAGCTCCTGCGTGATCTCGTCGGTGAGGTACGGGGTGCCGGTGACGCTGTCCTCGCCCACGAAGGGGGCGATGAAGTTGTCCGGGTCGGGGAAGTCGGGGAACCAGCCGCGTCCGAAGACCGGGTACTCACCCTTGGTGAAGCCCTCCTGGAAGGTCTTCCAGGGTGCGCTCTTCAAGGTGATCTCGAACAGGCCCGACGCCTCGAGCTGGCGCTTCAGCTCGGCGAACTCGGGAGCGGTGGAGGAACCGTAGCGGTCCGTGGTGTACCAGAAGGTCATCTTGACCGGCTCGTCGATCCCCGCCCCGGAGAGGGTCTTCCGGGCCTTGGCCACGTCCGGGTCGCCGAAGGAGTCGAAGAAGCTCGTGGCATGACCCGCGATGCCCTTGGGGACCATGGAGTAGAGCGGTTCGGCGGTACCCCGGTAGACCTTGGCGACCAGGGCGTCACGGTCCACCACCTGTGCGATGGCCTTCCGGACGGCCAGCTTGCCCGCGGCCGGGTCCTCGGGGTTGAAGACGAGGAAGCGGATGTCGGCGCCCACCGACTCGACGATCTGCAGTCCGTTGTTGTCCTTCTTGTTGTCCTCGAGACCGATGACCTCCTCGGCGGTCAGGCCGCGGTAGGTCGCGTCGATCTCCTTGTTCTTCAGCGCCTCCACCATGGGTGTGGAGTCCTCGAAGTACCGGATCGTGACCGCGTTGTTCTTCCGGTCGGCGAAGCCCTTGTAGCTGGGGTTCTTGGTCAGCTCCGCCTGCTTGCCCGGCTCGTACGAGTCCAGGACGTACGGCCCCGAACCGGTGACCTTCCCGTCGTCGCGGATGCTGTCCGCCGGGTAGTCACCGGGAGCGACGAGCGACATCGCCGGCGTGGCCAGGATGAACGGGAAGGTCGCGTCCGCCTTGCTGAGGTGGAAGATGACGGTGTCGTCCCCCTTGGTCTCCACCCGGTCGAGGGACCCGAGGAGACCCGCCGGGCCCCCCTTGACCTTGATCTTCGCTATCCGGTCGATGGAGTACTTCACCACCTCGGCGTCGATCTTCTCCCCGTTGGAGAACTTGAGGCCGGAACGCAGGGTGCACCGGTACGCCATGCTCGTGGCGTCGGTGAACCGGCATTCCTTCGCCGCGTCGGGCTCGGGGCTGGTACTGCCGGTCGGGAAGCTCACCAGGGTCTGGAAGACGTTCCTCATCAGCTCCCAGGAGCCGTCCCACGCTGCCGCCGGATCAAGGGTCGAGGGCGAGCTCGTCGTTCCGACCGATATCCGCTGGTCCGTCTCCGAACTGCTGTCGGACAGCAGACCGCAGCCGGCCAGCAGGGAAAGGGAAGCAAGGGCTGCAGCAGCCTGCAGACTGGCCCGGTAGAACACGTGCACGCTCCTCGATCGGCCTGGGGGTCGGCAGACCATACCGCAGCGCCCCGCCGGGACAATCCGCTGGCCCGGCGGGGCACTTGAGTCATTCAGGATCAAACTGACCCAGGTCTCCCTCAGGCAACGCCCGCGTTCAGGAAAATGCCGCCGTCGACCACGAGTGTCTGCCCCGTGATCCAGTCGGACTGCGCGGAGGTGAGGAACGCCGCCGCGCCCCCGATGTCCTGCGGGACACCGAGCCGGCCCAGCGGGTACGCCGCCGCCGCCTCGGCCTCACGGCCCTCGTACAGCGCCTCCGCGAACTTGGTCTTCACCACGGCCGGCGCGATCGCGTTGACCCGCACGACCGGCGCGAACTCGTGCGCCAGCTGGAGGGTCAGGTTGACCATCGCGGCCTTGCTCATGCCGTAGGCGCCGATGAACGGCGACGCGGACACACCCGCGACCGAGGCGATGTTGACGATCGCCCCGCCGTTGTCCCTCTGCCACGCCTTCCAGGTCTGCTGGGCGAAGCCCAGCGCCGAGATCACGTTGGTCTCGTAGACCTTGCGGGCGACGTTCAGGTCGAGCTCGGCCATCGGCCCGAAAACGGGGTTCGTACCGGCGTTGTTGATCAGGTAGTCGACCCGGCCGAACGCTTCCATGGCACGCGCGACGGCCGCGGCCTGGTGCGCCTCGTCGTGCGCCTTGCCCGCGATGCCTACCGCCCGGTCGGCGCCGAGCTTCTCGACGGCCTCCTTCAGGGCGTCCTCGCCCCGGCCCGTGATGACGACCCGGTCGCCACGCGCGACGAGCGCCTCCGCGATGCCGTAGCCGATGCCCCTGCTCGCGCCCGTGATGAGCGCGACCTTGCCACTGTCCTGCACAGTCATGGTGTCGGTTGCCCTTCCGGGGTCAGTTGAGCGGTCCGCCGGCGACGTACATGACCTGCCCGGACACGAAGCCCGCGTCCTCGCCGGTGAAGAAGGCGATGGCGTTGGCGATGTCCTCCGGACGCCCCACGCGCTGCACCGGGATCTGCGTCGCGGCGGCGGCCTGGAACTCCTCGAAGCCCATGCCGACCCGCGCCGCCGTCTGGGCGGTCATCTCGGTGACGATGAAGCCGGGGGCTACGGCGTTGGCGGTCACACCGAACTTGCCGAGCTCCTTGGCGAGGGTCTTGGTGAAGCCCTGGAGGCCGGCCTTGACTGCGGAGTAGTTGGCCTGGCCCCGGTTGCCCAGCGCGGAGGAGGACGAGAGCGAGACGATGCGGCCGAACTTGGCCTCCACCATGTGCGACTGGACGGCCTTGGCCATCAGGAACGCGCCCTTGAGGTGGACGTTCATCACGAGGTCCCAGTCGGACTCGCTCATCTTGAAGAGCAGGTTGTCGCGGAGCACTCCCGCGTTGTTGACGAGGATCGTCGGGGCGCCGAGCTCGGCCGCCACACGCGCGACGGCGGCTTCCACCTGCGCGCTGTCCGACACATCGCAGCCGACGGCGAGGGCCTTGCCCCCGGCAGCCGTGATCTTCTCGACCGTGTCCTTGCACGCCGCCTCGTCGAGGTCGAGTACGGCGACGGCGCGGCCCTCGGCCGCCAGGCGTACGGCGGTGGCGGCGCCGATGCCCCGTGCCGCTCCCGTCACGATGGCGACGCGCTGCTCGGTGGTGGACATGCTTGGTTCTCCTCGCCCTTGGATCGCGGCTCAGCGGACGTCAGGAAGTTCCCGATAGCTGAGCAACCGCTTAGTACCTTCAGCAGACGAGACGCTAGAAGCCCTGGCACCCGGTGTCAACGGCCCACGGGGGCAGGGGCGCATGTCACACCGGACGACGCCGCCGCCCGTGGGCCCCGGCGGCGGCGCGGCTCCACGCATCAGCGCACCAGCAGATCGAGCAACCGCTCCACCTCGGCGGCCGGATCCGCGGTGAGGCCACTGTGCACGACACCGGGCTGGACGACCGTGGAACGTGGTGCGATCAGCCAGCGGAAGCGTCGCCCGGCATCGTCACCGGCGGCCTGGCCGGCCGCCTCACCACCGCCGCAGACGCCTTCGACCGCGCGCAGGGCAGCCCGCACACCGGCCACGTCGGCCTGCGGGTCCAGCGCCTCGAGCTTGCGTTCGTCCAGGTGTGTCCGCGCGGCGACGAAGGACTTGGCCCGGCAGTAGACCAGTACGCCCGCGTTGAAGCATTCTCCGCGCTCGACCCGGGGGACGACGCGCAGGACCGCGTACTCGAAGACATCGCGCTCGCTCATCGGCCGCCGTCCTTGCTGCTGGGTCCGGCGTCCGCCTGGGCGTCGCGGTCCTTCTTGGTGGGATGCGGCCAGGGGTTCAGGTGTTCGGTGAGCCAGCCGGGAGCCTGCGAGGGCCGGGCCTTCGAGGGCGCCTCCAGGACGATGCGCTCGTGGATGCCGTCGGCGCGGGCCAGCAGGGTCTCCACGTACGCACGGCGCAGCTCGTCCGTGGTCGCGAAGCCCGGTTCGCCGGCGAGCCACTCGTCCGGCACGTCCGCCGCCACCTCGGTGAGCAGTTGTTCCGTGACGAGCGGGGCGAGCTCGGCGGCCGCGGCGGCGATGTCCGGGCCGAACGGCGCGAGGACGTGGTCGGAGGCGTTGTACGGCTTGGCCGCGGAAGCCCGCGCACCCGGCCAGTTATGGTGCCAGATCATCGTGGCCCCGTGGTCGATCAGCCAGGGCTCACCGTGCCAGACGAGCATGTTGGGGTTGCGCCACGACCGGTCCACGTTGTTGATCAGCGCGTCGAACCAGACGACCCTTCCGGCCTCCTGGGCTCCGACCTCGTAGGCGAGGGGGTCGAACCCGAGCGAACCCGGAAGGAAGTCCATCCCGAGGTTCAGCCCGGCACTGGCCTTGAGGAGCTCCTGCACCTCCTGGTCCGGCTCGGCGAGGCCGATGACGGGGTCGAGCTGCATGGTCACCAGTTCGGGCACCCGCAGCCCCAGCCTCCGGCCGAGCTCGCCGCAGACGACCTCCGCGACGAGGGTCTTGCGGCCCTGTCCCGCTCCGGTGAACTTCATGACGTACGTGCCCAGGTCGTCGGCCTCGACGATCCCGGGGAGCGAGCCGCCCTCACGCAAAGGCGTGACATAGCGGGTCGCGACAACCTCTTTTAGCACTTTCCCAGGCCACCCATCTCTTCAGCCTTACCATCAACGGAAGGCTCCTGCGGGGCGCGGCGGGAACCGCCGGTCGACGGCGCCGGGGAGAATCCGGGGAGTTTCGACCAGCAGGCCGATGTCCCTCCCTCCCCGAGCAGACCGTCGATGGTGCCGCGCCCCTTGCCGCCGGCCTCCGGCATGCAGTGAGCATAGTAACCGAGAGTGATCGCGGGCGAGGAGTGCCCGAGCCACCGCGTCACGGTCACGACGGACTCTCCGGCTTCCAGCATGATCGAGGTGCAGGTGTGCCGAAGCACGTGGAAACCGCCCTTCGGGGCCGCAACCCCCTGCCATGCTTTCGCCCCCTCGGCACATGGCGGATGACGGGAAGGCCACCTTCCCGGACTGCTCAACGGCAGCGACTTCGAGACCTGGAGGAAGCGGACCGAGGAGGTGAGATGTCATGGAGCTCCGCCTCACAAGCGACGCTCCGGAAGAAGGCGACTCGCTCCATCCGTACGGGGAAAGCCGGGGCTCTTCGGCGGCGGACGCAGCTCCTTCTCCTGCGGGCCCGAAGGAGCACTGCCGTCGGGGCGTGCACCCCCCGCCGACCGGCCCGCCGTATCCTCCTCCCGTCTCATCGCATGCCATGACGTCCCCAACCCGCTACTTCCGGTATGCCGCAGAAGCGGGACAGGGGCGGGGGGTGAGGTGGAAGACGCGGATATCGCGTCGGGTCCGCTCGTTGTAGGTGTCGTAGACGGGCAAGGCACTCAGGATGCGGTGCTGGTGGAGCCTCTTGTCCTCTTCGGTGAGTTGCCTTGCGGTGACGGTGATCGTGCGGCCTCGATGGGTGACGTCGGCGGTGGGGGTGGCGAGGAGGTTGATGCTCCAGGTGGGGTGGTGCGGCTTCCCGAAGTTACTGGCGACGACGAGCCAGCTGCCGTCGGAATCCTCGTGGGCGCACAGCGGGGTGGTGCGTTTTCTACCGGTGCGGTACCCGGTGGTCGTCAGGACGACGGTGTCGATGAACAAGCGGCTGGGGAGCAGTCGTCCGTGGGTGAGGCGGTGGACTGCGATGTCGCAGCGGGGCAGAAAGCGGGGGGCGAGTGTGGTGAACGTGCGGGTGCGGCCGATGCGGACGATGAGGGGGTGGGGCATGGGGACACCTTGGGGGTGGGCAGCGACCGGTAGGGCTCGCCTTGCCGGGGGCGTGGATCCGGGGCGCCGGCCTGCGGCCAGGCGGCGAGGGCCCGCTCGGCCATGGCGGTGATGGTCAGGGAGGGGTTGAGACCGAGGTTGGCCGGGATGGCAGATGCATCCGTGATGTGGAGGCTCGGGTAACCGTGGGCCCGGTGGTAGGGGTCGGTGACGTGCTGGGTCGGGTCGGTGCCGGTGGGGCAGCCTCCCATGAGGTGCGCGGTGATCGGGATGCGCAGCAGCGTGGTGGCCAGGCGGCGGACCCGGCCTTGCGTGCGCCGAGCGTAGGCGGTGGCGGCCGTGTCGGTTGCGCGGGTACGGACAGGTTCGGGGAGGGGGGTGCCGGGCCGGAAGGTCATGCGCCGGCCGAAGAGGGAGCGGCGCATGCTGCTGGTCAGGGCGGAATCCCGGCGCTCCATGGCGAGGAGCAGGGCGGTGCGTCGACCGAAGGTGCGCCAGGGTCCGGGCAAGGGGAAGGGCAGCAGGGCTGCGGCGAGCGGGTGGGTGCCGGGGCCGACCCGGCACAGTTGCAGGAGGGTGTGGGCGTCGGGGCGGATCGCGGAGGTGATGGCGACTGCGGCGCCGGTGTCCAAGCCGGGGGCTGCCACACCCGTGATCACTTCGCGGTTGGTGCGGGTGCGGGTGCCCAGGGCTGGGGAGAGGAGGGGCAGGTGGGGGCGTGAGCGATGCAGCAGTTCGGTGGTTCCCCAGGCGCCGGCGGCCAGGACCACCTGTCGGGCAGTCAAGACCTCCTGCGTGCGGCGTGCGGGCCGGAGGCCGGTGGGCGTGCGGGTCGTGTGGACGTGCCAGGTGCCGTCAGGCTGCGGGCGCAGGGTGGTGGCGCGGGTCATGGCCTGGATGCGGGCGCCGGCCTGCTCGGCGAGGTACAGGTAGTTCTTGACCAAGGTGTTCTTCGCTCCGGTGGGGCAGCCGGTTGTGCACTGTCCGCACAGGGTGCAGCCCGTTCGGGCCGGTCCCTCTCCGCCGAAGTAGGGGTCGGATGTCTGCCGCCCTGGGGTGGCGAAGTGGATGCCGACCCGGGTGGGGTGGAACGTGGCCCCGACGCCGAGATCGTCCGCGGTCTGCCGTAGCACTTGGTCCGCGGCCGCCATGGTGGGCACGGCGGTGGTACCCAGTATCCGTTCGGCCCGGGCGTAGTGCGGGGCGAGTTCCGCCGCCCAGTCAACCGCCTGGTCCCATGGCGATGCCTGGAAGGCAGTGTCGTCGGGCTGGTAGTGAACGGCGGCGTAGGCCAGGGATCCTCCGCCGACCCCGGTGCCGGTCAGGGTCAGGAGTCGGCGGCGCGGATGGAGGCGCAGGATGCCGTGCAGGCCGAGGCGGGGTGCCCACAGCAGGCGCCGCACCTGCCAGGGGTTGGTGGCGAAGTCGGTGTCGGCGAAGCGGCGACCGGCCTCGATGACGGTGACCCGGTACCCCTTCTCGGTCGCCCGCAGTGCGGCCACGCTTCCCCCGAACCCGGAGCCGATGACCAGGACATCGATGAGGGCCTCGTGCGGGTAGGCGCCAGCCTGGTCAGGCATGGGTGCCATGTCCCCGACCGGGCCCCTGGGCCCGGTTCCGAGCTCGGGGCAAGAAGGTGGCGGGGTTGGCCGGGGGGCAGGTGTCCCGATGCCGGTGGAAGAGGCTGCCGTCCCGGGGACTGCTTGTCGGTTGTGCCCGCCAGCGCTCAAGCCCACCGACGAGAATGCCCAGCAGGTTGCTCTTGCCCGCCGCGTTCTCCCCGATGGTGCCCCTCAGCTGCCCCGCAGGCAGGTTCAGGTTCAGCACTTCGGGTAACTGCCGGTTCGCGGCAGTAGGGGGTGCCGGGGTGAGGGGCAACCGGGCCGATGGAGGATGACAGGAGACAGGCATCACGGCCCGCACACTACGGGTCACCCTGGGTGAGGGTCCAGCGGGTGTCAACCACACGGGCCCGGATATGCGTGCACAGGTCACAACCAGAAGGCTGGCAGCGGTGCCTGGCGCACACGGGGCTCCAGGGAGGACGTCGAGTCCCCCCGCCTCTCGGCCGTTCCGGACCTCACGATCATGGCTCCTGGGCGGTGCGCTCGGCTACAGACCACCGTTCGGGACGGCACGACCACCATGCCGCTTCGTGGTGCGGTGCTCTGACAGCCCGCCGTGTCGGGCCATGTCTGTGGCCGACGGGCGTGACGGTGGCGCGATCCGGTCGTTGGGCTTCGGGGTGACGATGTCGGTGCGCATGGGCTTTTTCCTGCACACCTCTCTATGTGAGCGAGGAAAGCCCGTGCGTTCTTGGGGGCGTGGCCTGGATGCAGCAGGAGTCGTCGGGCGTCGACTGAGGGCCGACTACGGTCAGGCAGCGCGGTTCCTCGTGCGTACCGATCCGGCGGGTTACGCGGCCGTGCGCGTTCTCGCACCGGCGGAGTCCCAGCCTCACCTGCTCGCCAGTTTCGCCTTCGCCTCGTACACCGACGATGTGTGCGATACGGGCACCCTTGCGGAGCGGGAACGACGCTTCAACCAGTGGACGGGTCTTGTGCGCGCCGGTTTGGACACCGGCCGGGCGGAGCACCCGTTGCTGCGAGCCTTTCTGCACACTTCTGCCGTGTCCGGTCTGCCCAGGCGGTGGGTCGAGTCGTATCTGGCGGGCGCACAGCTGGACTTGGCCTTCGCGGGTTTCGTCAACGAGTCCGACTACCAGGCATACGTCGACCAGAACACCTGGCCCTTCCTCATGCTCATCACTGGCTTGGCGCAGCCCGAGGGTGGTGACGAGCAGTTCGAACGCTCCTGTCGGCTGCTCGCCGACGGGTGCCAGCGCACCGACTTCCTCGCCGATCTGGCGGAGGATCTGCGGGGCGGAAACCTGTACTTGCCTACCGATGACCTCGAGCGGCACGGCGTGACGCGTGGCGATCTCGAACAGGGCCGCGACACTCCAGGTGTACGCGCACTGATTTCAGCGACAGCCGATACCGCGCACGCCACACTCAGAATGGCGAGCCGGATCGTCGACGAGGTGGCGGAGCGCCACCGTCCCCTGGTGAGCTGCGTGCTGGGCCTGCACCACCTGAGGCTTCAGGCCATCGCAAGGATGGGTACCGGGGTGACGCGCGGTCCCGTGCGAAACCAGGCGGTGGCCTGCCTGCGCCTACTGGTTCAGGAACGGCGCCGGACGTCGGAATGCCGGGGCCGTGGGTGACACGTTCCCGGGGAGCGAGCCGCCCCCACGCAAGGGCGTGACATAGCGGGTCGCTACGACCTCTCGCATAGAACCCCCGGCGCCGCACATGATCGGGGCAAGGGTGGCCCGAAGGCGCGGGAACCGCCCTCGACGGCCGCCGCCCGCTGCCAGGCTTTCGGCCGCCTCCCAGGGCTGTCGCCACCACCGGACCAGGAAGGTTCGGACGCCGTGATCACGACTGCCACAGCCCGCCATCACCGCGGGGCGACGTCCGTCGCCTTGAACACGTCGCACACCCGCGACTGCACGCTCCGTCCGGCAGCGCCACCCCTCACGCCGCGATGCCGGCTTCGGGTGGGAGGGCGGGGCCGAGCAGCAGGCCCCCGTCCAGGACGAATTCCGAGCCCGTGGCGAAGGATGCGTCCTGGGAGGTGATGAAGAGCAGCAGTCCGGTGATGTCAGAGGGTTCGGCGAGGCGGGGGATGGCGAAGGGGGCGGGCGAGTAGAAGTCCGCGATGGCCGGCTGGCCCGCGACCGCGGGCTCGTTGATCAGCGGTGTGGAGACGACGCCGGGATGGATGGAGTTGACCCGGATGTTGTCCCGCCCCAGCTCCAGCGCGGCCGTCTTGGTCAGCCCGCGCACGGCCCACTTGCTGGCGGTGTAAGGGGCGTAGAAGGCCGTGCCGATGTGGGCCATGGTCGAGGCGATGTTGACGATGCTTCCGCCACCGCCCCTGCGCATCGACGGTGCCACGGCCTTGATGCCGAGGAACTGGCCGGTGACGTTCACCGTGAAGGCGTGTTCCCAGGTACGGAGTTCGGTGTGCTCGATGGGGGCCGCCGGGTTCTGCACTCCCGCGTTGTTCACCAGGACGGCGATCGGCCCGAAGTGGCCTTCGGCCTTTCGCACCGCCGCCGCCCAGTCGTCCTCGCTGGCGACATCGAGGTGAACGGACAGAGCCCGCTCACCGAGCCGAGCGGCGAGGTCGCGGCAGGCGCCGTCGTCACGGCCGGCGATGACGACGTTCGCCCCCTCCGCGTGGTAGCCCCGCACATGGCTGCTGCCCATGCCTCCGCTGCCGCCCGTGACGATGACGGTCTGACCCTCGAAGCGTCCCATGGTGCTTCCTTCCAGGCGCATCAGTGGTGAGCCGAGTGACTCACCTCCCCTCTCAAGGTAGGGTCGGAACTAGAGGTGAGTCAAGTGACTCACCTCGCCGCTGGGGCATACTGGAGGACATGACGGCACAGCCTTCGGAATACCACCGGCGCGTGGCAGCGCAGAAGCGGACGTCCATCGTCGAGGCGGCGACGAAGCTGTTCCTCGACTCCGGCTACGACGGCACTTCGCTGGCCCGCATCGCCGAGGCTGCCGGGGTGTCGAGAGCGACCCTGTTCAAGCAGTTCACCACCAAGGCGGCCCTGTTCGAGGCGATCGTCACCGAACAGTGGAAGGTCGACGACGAGGAGGAACGCCTGCCCGAGCCAGGGAACCTCCGCGCGGGACTTGAGACCATCGGACGCCGCTACGTCGCCCTCCTCACCCGGCCCGGCATGGCCGCCCTCTTCCGCATCGTCATCGCCGAGGTACCGCGCTTCCCCGAGCTCGGCGAGACCCAGTTCAGGCTCGGCAAGATGCCCTACTTCGAGTCGGTCCGCCGCTACCTGGAAGCGGAGAACGCCGCCGGTACAGCCGTGCTCGACGACGCGGAGATGGCGGCGACCCAATTCCTCGGGATGATCTCCAACTACGTGTTCTGGCCGCGGATGCTGCTCGCACACTGGGAGCCCGACGCCTCCGCCGTCGCCGACGCGGTCGACCAAGCGGTGCTGACCATGCTCACCCGATACGGAGCGCCGGGGGCCCACGGCGTCTGAGACACCGGATGCCCCACCGCTCGGGGTAACCAGCCGGCAACCACCGCCCGTACAGGCCGACAGCCCACGTCTCCGGAAGGTCCGACGCACGAAGGCGGAGAGGATGAGCCCGCCGTCCGAGCCGATGTGAACCCCCGGAGTCGTCGGGTGGTGTGGTTCCGGCAGCACAGACGGCATCGCTGCGCCACCTGAGTGAGCCAGGCGTGCGCCCTTCGACTGCCACCACCCTCTTCAGCGCCCTGTGCGGACTCGACGCACTCCGTGAGTATGTGAGAGAGCCTTCCCCTCCCTCGGACGGAGGCAGTTCGTGTCCCACTACCTCTTCGACAGCGACGCCGCTCAGACGGCAGGCCGCTTCTCCGCACTCGAGGCGTGCTACGACCCTGTTTCCCGGCGCCAGCTGGAGCTGATCGGACCGACCACAGGATGGCGGTGCCTGGAGGTCGGGGGCGGCAGTGCTTCCCTGGGCGACTGGCTCGGTGAACGGGTGGGGACGGAGGGGGAGGTGACGGTCACCGAGCTGGAACCACGCTGGGCTGCCTCACGGCACCGCCCTGATCATGTGCGCCTGCTGCGGCACGACATCGTCCACGATCCGCTGCCGGGCACAGACTACGACCTCGTCCACGCACGGCTGGTGCTGCTGCACCTGCCGGAGCGGTTGGAGGTGCTCCAGAAGCTCGTGGGGGCCTTGCGGCCGGGCGGATGGCTGGTACTGGAGGAGTTCGACTGCGGCTGGACGCCGGTACTGGCGGCGCCCGACTCCTCATCGGCAGCACTGTTCGACCGGGTCCATGCGGCGCTGATGAGCCTGTTGAGGACGGCCGGGGCCGATCCGCTGTGGGGGCGCCGCGTGCTGGGGGCGATGGCAGCCGCCGGGCTGCGTGACCTCACCGCGAGCACCTACGCCGAGGCGTGGCCGGGCGGCAGCGCGGGCATCGCCCTGCATCGGCACAACGTCGACCAAGTCAGCGGCCGACTGACCGCATCCGGTGTGTCAACCACCGAACTGGACCGGTTCCGTGCGCTGTTGCATCACCCAGACTTCGTCATCAACTCCTATCCGCTGATCAGTGTGCGGGGCCGCCGCCCCCCGAGGAAGGAGCAGGATGACCCGCAGACCCTACGTGGAGTTGCGCCTGCCGCTACGCGAGGAGCCGCTGCTGCTGATGACCCGGCTGGTCCGTAGCGGGCTGTTCGACCCTTACGTGGTCTATGAGAGCAGTGTCGGCTGGTCTCTGGCCGGCGGTGTCCTGACCTCGGTCCGGCTGAGCGGAGAGGAAGCCACAGACCTCACACATGTGGGGGCACGCCTCGCCGAGGCACCGGTGGCAGGCTGGCGAGCCTACGGGTGGGCGTCGTTCGAACTGGGAGCCGCGCTGGCCGGGGAGAATACCGAGGGCACGGAGACCCTGCTGCACCTGATCGTGCCCACCGACGAGGTACGCACCGACGCGACGGGCATCCTCATCCGGTCCACCGCCCCCGAGCGGCTGCACATCATCGCCGACCACGTCCGGTCAGCCGGCACCGCGCCTACGCCGGAGCCGGCCGGGCGGATCGTGCTCCCCCTGGAGGACACCGGCAACTACCGGGCAGCGGTCGCGGCGGCTCTGCTGGAAGTGCGGAGCCAGGGCCCGCTGGAAAAGGTCATCCTCTCCAGGCAGGTCCCCGTACCGGTCGCCGTGGACCTGGTCACCAGCTTTGTCACGGGGCGCCGGGCCAACACGCCGGCACGTTCGTTCCTTCTGGACCTCGGCGGCATCCAGGCGGCCGGGTTCAGCCCCGAGACGGTGGCCGAGGTCACCGCCGACGGTCGCGTCACCACGCGGCCCCTCGCCGGTACCCGGGCGCGGAGCGGAGCGCCCGGCGACGACGCCCGGCTGCGTGCTGACCTCCTCGGCGACCCGAAAGAGATCCACGAGCACGCCATCTCCGTCACGCTCGCGCTGGAGGACCTCGGCTCGGTGTGCGACGACACCTGTGTCAGCGAGTACATGACCGTCGTAGACCGCGGTACCGTCCAGCACCTGGCCTCCACGATCACGGGCCACCTCCTTCCCGGCTGCGGCCCCTGGGACGCGTTCGCGGCCCTCTTCCCGGCGGTCACCGCGACGGGTATCCCCAAGGAGCCGGCGTACCCCCTCATCCGGGCCCTCGAAGGAAAGCCACGCGGCCTGTACGCGGGCGCCGTTCTGACCTGCGATGCCGACGGCACTCTCGACGCCGCCCTCGTCCTGCGCAGCATCTTCCGACGGGACGGCCGATGCTGGCTCCAGTCCGGGGCCGGCATCGTGCGGCAGTCCCAGCCCGAACGCGAGCACGAGGAGACGTGCGAGAAGCTGCGCGGCGTCGCCCACCATCTCGTCCCGGCCGCCATCGGCGGCCCGGAGGCACGAGGCGATGCACCGCCCGGTGAGGCCGCTCCCCCGGATGCCGGTGGGTGAGGTGCTGCGGCAACCACGTGCGTGGTCCCCGGCACGGCGGCGGGGTCGTGCGGCACCGGCACCACGGCCCGGCCTCCCCACCTCGTACAGAGAGCCGCACAGCACGCTCCGCCCTCCCGGGCAGGGATGTCCGCAGCGGGCGCGTGCGCTGCGGAGGCCGCTCGGGGCAGGGCGTGCGCGTACCCCGGATCCGGCGGCGGGGCAGTGCGTGCCGGATCCGGGGTGGCTTCGGGGTGGCGCGGGTGGCCTACTTGACCGCTCCGGCGGTCATGCCGCGGGTGAGGGAGCGCTGGAAGATCAGGAAGAAGACGACCATGGGGACGACACCGAGGAGGGCCGCGGCGCTCATGGCGGTGGGATCGCTGGTGTATTGGCCCTGCATGACGGACAGGCCGAGGGGGACGGTCTGGTTGGCGTTGGAGATGAGCAGGACGAGGGGGTAGAGGAACTCGTTCCAGCTCCAGACGAAGAAGAAGACGCACATCACCGAGAGGGTGGGCCAGCTCATGGGCAGGACGATGCGCCACAGGATGGTCCATCGGCCGGCTCCGTCCATGGAGGCGGCTTCGATGAGTTCGCGGGGGAAGCCGGCGAAGACGGAGGAGAGCAGGTAGGTGCCGAAGGCGCTGTAGGTGATGCCGACGAGGATGGTGTAGCCGAGCTTCCCGTCGTAGAGACCCATCTCCTTGAAGAGGTAGTAGATGGGGTAGACGAGGCCCTCTTGCGGCAGGACGTTGACGCCGAGGAAGAAGATGAGGAAGGGGGTGCGCCAGCGGATGCGGCCGATGCCGATGGCGTAGGCGTTGAAGAGGGCGAACAGGACGGCTATGAGGACGACGCCGAGGCTGATCTGGACGCTGTTGAGGAGCTTCTGGGTGAAGCCGACGCGTTCCCAGACGTCGGCGATGATGCTCCAGTTCCACTGGTCGGGCAGGGACAGCGAGCCGTTGGTGCGGAAGTCCGCGCTCGTCTTGAACGAGTTGAGCAGGATGACGGCGAAGGGCGCGAGGAACGCGAGGACGAACACGGCGACAGCGGCCAGGACGGCGTAGGAGCCGGGGGTGCGGCGGTTGCCCGAGGCTTTGGCCTTGCGGTCTTCGCGCCGGTGGCTCGGGGGTGCCGCGGGGGTGGTGTGCGTGGTCATGGTCATCCGTCCTCGCGGGCCTGGCGGGTGAGCATCGTTCCGGCGATGACCAGCACAAGCAGGGTGATCGTGCTGGAGATGGCGGAGCCGTATCCGACGTCGGCGCGCTCGAAGAAGTTCTGGTAGGCGAAGTAGGCGGGGACGAGGGTCGAGTTGCCGGGGCCGCCGCCGGTGAGGACGAAGATCTGGGCGAAGACCTTCAGGCCGGCGATGGTGGTGGTGACGAGGACGACGTATACCTCGGGCCGCAGGATGGGCACGGTGATGCGGGTGAAGCGCTGCCACCAGGTGGCGCCGTCGAGGGAGGCGGCTTCGTACAGTTCGGGGTCGATGCGCTGGAGCCCGGACAGGAACAGCACCAGGGGGTAGCCGAGCTGCATCCAGACGAGGACGGCGAGGACCATCCACAGGGCGAGGTCGGGGTCTCCGAGCCAGTTCTGGGCGAGGGAGTTCAGGCCGATCTTTTCGAGGACGCTGTTGACTGCGCCTTCTGGGGCGAGGATCCAGCCCCACATCAGCCCGGTGACGGCGACGGGGATGACCTGGGGCAGGTAGAGGCCGGAGCGGAAGAGGCTGACGAACCCGTCGCCGTGCTTCTTGCCGATGTAGTCGAACAGCAGGGCTGCGAGGAAGAGCCCGAGCAGGGTGGGGACGACGGCGATGCCGACGATGACGAAGGCGATGTTGCGGAACGAGGCCCAGAAGTCGGCGTCGCTGAACAGGCGGGTGTAGTTGTCGAAGCCGATCCAGGTGGGCTCTCCGACGCCCTGCCACTGGGTGAGGCTGTAGTAGAAGGTCATCACCAGCGGGACGACGAGGAAGAGCAGGCTCAGCAGCAGGCCGGGGGCCAGGAAGACGGCGTACCCCGTGGGCCGCGGGTGACGTGTGGTTTTCACTGTTGCTCCAAGAGGGGCGGGACGGCGGCCCGGTGCGGGCGGGCCGCCGTCCCCGGGAAGAAGGGACTGACGCGCGGGTGCGGGCGGGTCGGCCTCAGCGCCGCGAGGCGGTGTACTTCTCGTAGGGGGCCTTGAGCTCGTCGAGGACGGCGTGGGGCTTGCCGCCGTTCATGAGGTTCTGGGTGGCGCCCATCCAGGTGTCGTAGTAGCCGGGTGCCGGCCAGTCCGGGTAGAAGGCGAGCCCCTTGCCGTCCTGGTAGGTGTGGAACGCGGTGATGAGCTCGCGGGACTTGGGGTTCTCGATGGAGTCCGGCTTCACGGCGAGAGGGACGTTGCCCTCTTCCCCGAGGATCTTCTGGATCTTGTCCGACATGGTGATGTCGATGAAGTCCTCGGCGAGCTTCTTGTTCTTCGCCTTGGTGGGCACGACCCAGTGGTTGCCGCCGGAGCCGAGGGTCTTCCTGCTCCCGGGATAGGCGGCGGTGGACCAGGTGAAGTCGGTGATGTCGGTGGTCAGGCCGCCGAACCACCAGTTGCCGCCGACCATGATCGGGCGCTTCTGCGAGACGAACTGCTCGGTCATGTCGCTGCCCTTGAGGCCGACGTCCTTCTTCTCGAAGTAGCCCTTGTCGAGCCAGTCCTTGTAGGTCTCGACCGCGTAGGTCCACTCCGGGCCGTGGAAGTCGACCTTGCCCTTGTAGAGCTGGTAGTCGTCGACCCAGGCGTCGTTCGCCTTCGCCAGGGCCAGGAGGTAGAGCCAGTGGCCGGCGGGGTGGTCGTTGCCCGCGTTGGCGAGCGGCGTGATCCCGGCGGCCTTGAAGCCGGCCAGTGCGGCCTCGAAGCTCTGGAGGTCGGTGGGCTTGGTGATGCCGTGCTTCTTGAAGAGGTCGTCGTTGTAGTACGCCAGGACGAACTCGCCGTAGTTGGGGACGCCGTACCACTTGTCGCCGCCCATTTCACCGTCGGCGTCGTAGCGGGCGGTGACGGACGCGCTCTCGCTGATCTTCTTGTCCCAGCCGCGTTCCTTCGCGACGGAGGTCAGGTCGGTGAGCAGGCCCTGCTTGGCGAGCAGGCCGGTGGTGGCGTTGCCCTTGTTGTACTCCATGACGTCGGGCGCCTTGTCGGAGTTCAGGATCATGCCCGCGTTCTGCTGTATCTGCTCGAACGTCTTGCGTTCGAAGACGACCTTCACGTCGGGGTGGGTCTTCTTGAACTCCGCGATGGCCGAGTCCCAGGCGTTGCTCAGGGCTCCGTCCTCCTGCTCGTAGTGCCACAGGCGCAGAGTCTTGCCGTCACCCGCCGCGGTGTCCGATCCGCCGCCACAGGCGGTCAGCGGTGCCACGAGTGCCAGAGCGGACACGGCGAGCAGGGCTCGTCGGGTGGTGCGGCGCGGAGCACGGAAGCGCATGTTCGTCATGAGGATTCCTTGGATGTGCAGGGTCAGGGCGGTGCGGGGGGAGGCGGTACGGGTGTTCAGGTGGGGCTGCTCAGGCGTTGCGGCGGTGGACGCGCGCTTCCCAGGGCTGCAGGGTGTGAGGGGCCGTGAGAGGTGTGGAGGCCGGGACGTTGGCGATGAGGGTTTCGCTGTGTTCCCAGCCGTCGGGCAGGTCGACGGTGAGGTCGGCTCCGCTGAAGTTGGCGAGGACCAGCAGTTCGGTGCCGGATGCCGCGTCGTGGCGGGTGAAGGCGTAGAGCTGCTCGTGGTCGGGGTACAGCAGGTGGAAGTCGCCGTGGGTGAGGGCGGGCTCGGTGTGCCGCAGGGCGATGAGGCGGCGGTAGTAGTGGAAGACGGAGTCGGGGTCGGCGAGCTGGGCCTTGGCGTTGACACGCGTGTGGTCGGGGTTCGCCGCGATCCAGGGAGTGCCGGCGCTGAAGCCGGCGTTCTGGGTGGCGTCCCACTGCACGGGGGTGCGGGCGTTGTCCCGGCTGCGGTGGCGCAGCCCTGCCAGGATGCGTTCCTCATCGACGCCGAGGGCGGTCTGCTCGCGGTGGTGGTTGAGGGACTCGATGTCGCGGAAGTCCTCGATGGAGGCGAACGGGGCGTTGGCCATACCGAGTTCCTCGCCCTGGTACACGTAGGGCGTGCCGCGGTGGAGGTGCAGGACGGTGGCGAGGAGTTTCGCGGAGCGGTCGCGGTAGGCGGGGCTGTCGTCGCCGAAGCGGGAGACGGCGCGGGGCTGGTCGTGGTTGTTCCAGTACAGGCTGTTCCAGCCGGTCTCGCCCAGGCCGGTCTGCCAGCGGCCGAGGCTTGCCTTGAGGTCGGTCAGCTTCAGCGGGCGGACGTCGAACTTGCCTCCGGGGCCCTGGTCGAGGCCGACGTGCTCGAACTGGAAGACCATGTCGAGCTCGCGGCGGGAGGGGTCGGTGAAAAGTTTGGCGTCCTCGACGGTGACGCCGGGCATCTCGCCGACGGTGAGCAGGCGGCGCGGGTGGCCTTCGAAGACCTCGCGGTGCATCTCCGCCAGGTACTCGTGGATGCGGGGGCCGCAGATGTAGTGAGGGCTGCCGTCCCCGTGCAAGGCACCCTCGGGCACGATGCCGTCGGGAAGGCCGGGTGTCTTGGAGATGAGGTTGATGACGTCCATGCGGAAGCCGTCGACGCCCCGGTCGAGCCACCAGCGCATCATGGCGTGGACCGCCTGGCGCAGGTCGGGGTTCTCCCAGTTGAGGTCGGGCTGCTTGCGGGAGAACAAGTGCAGGTAGTACTCGCCGCTCTTCTCGTCGTAGGTCCAGGTGGGGCCGGAGAAGAAGGAGCCCCAGTTGTTGGGTTCCGCACCGGGGGTGCCCGGCTCCATGCCCTCGCGGGCGGGGCGCCAGATGTACCAGTCCCGCTTGCTGCCCTGGGGGCCTTCGTCGCGGGAGGCGGTGAACCAGGGGTGCTCGTCGGAGGTGTGGTTGACGACCAGGTCCATGACGAGCTTCATGCCACGCTCGTGGACGGCGCCAAGGAGCCGGTCGAAGTCGGCGAGGGTGCCGAAGAGCGGGTCGATGTCCTGGTAGTCGCTGATGTCGTACCCGTTGTCGTCGTGCGGGGACGGGTAGACAGGGGACAGCCACAGGACGTCGACGCCGAGCTGGGACAGGTAGTCGAGCCGTTCGATGATGCCTTGCAGGTCGCCGACGCCGTCCGCGTTGGAGTCCGCGAAGCTGCGGGGGTAGATCTGGTACACCACCGCTTCGCTCCACCAGGCGTCGGCGGGATTGGCTTCGATTTCGGGCACGTCAGACCTCACAGTGTTCGCATGGTTACTTTTAGTGACTTCGCGGGTGGTGGGTCGCCGCAGCGTCGGCGGGCGCTGTGGGTCAGGAGATGGCCGCGCCCACGGTGTCGCGGATGACGAGGCAGGCGGCGCCCCGAGCCCAGAGGTCGTGGCGGGCGGGGTCGACGTGGATGTCGCAGTCGGTGGCCGCGGTGGAGAACGCCTGCGCTTCCATCGCCTCGCTCATGTGCGGGCCGAACAGGTCGTAGGCGACCGCGCCTTCACCGGCGATGATGACTTTCTGCAGGTTGAGCAGGTTGCACATGCCGGCCACGCCTCTGCCGAGGGCGGTGCCGGCTTCGGCGAAGGCGGATCGGGCCACGGTGCGGGCCGCCCCGGCTTCGCCTCGCGCGAGCTCGATGGCGTCGGTGATCGTGTCGCAGGGGAATCCGCCGTCTGCGAGGTGGCGCAGGATGGCGCGGTCGCCCGCCAGGGATTCGAGGCAGCCGCGTCGGCCGCAGCTGCACATGGGTCCGGAGGGGTCCAGGGGCAGGTGGCCGAGTTCGCCCGCGAGTCCGGTGGCGCCGGAGAACAGGGCGCCGTCCAGGAGCAGGCCGCAGCCGATGCCGGGGCCGACGGTGACCACGGCGAAGGAGTCGATGTCGCGGCCCTCGCCGAACCAGCGTTCGGCGACGACCAGGGTGTTGACGTCGTTGTTGACGACCACCGACAGCCCGGTCGCTTCCCGCAGGGGCCCGGCCACGTCGACCTTGTTCCAGTCGAGCAGGGCCGAGTAGCGGCAGATCCCGGCTGCCGAATCGACGTGGCCGCTGACTCCGACGCCGAGGCCGAGCACCCTGTCCGCCGCTTCGGGCGCCTCTGCGAGGAGCCTGCCGGTCAGGGAGGCGGCGGCGGACAGGGCAGTCCGGGGGGTGCAGTCGGCCAGGGGCTCCTCGTCCCGGGCCAGGACGTTGGCGGCCATGTCGGTGACGACACCGAAGACCCGTCCGGGGGCGATCTTCATGCCGACGACCACGTGTTTGTCGGGATTGACGTGCAGCATCTTCTGCGGCCTGCCCCGCCCCTGGGCAACCGGGTCGCTCTCACGCAGGTAGTCATGCTCGAGCAGCGGCGGCAGCATGCGGGTGACGGAGGAGGGCACCAGGCCCAGGCGCTGGGCGAGCTGGGTGCGCGAGATGGGTCCTGCGGTGAGCACGGTCGCGAAGATCTCCGCCCGGGTCTGCTCACTGACAAGCTCCGAGAACCGGATCTTGGACGGGCTCATCACGCGGTGCCTCCAGGTAGTGGTCTGTCAGGGCCGTTGCATCGGGTTCAGCGCCATCGAACCCGATGCGGGCGGCGAGGGCTTCCCGTATGCGCGGGACCGGTACCGCCAAGCGTTGCAGAGATCGTCATCGCGCCTCCTGCGGCTGGGACGCCGTCGACCTGTGGAAGTCGGCGTCGCTGCTCATGACGGGAGTGTGTCCCGCAGCCTTTAAGTGCGTCAAGGAAGAAAACATCGCGTTACGCAACCGTGATGGCCCACCTCTGCCGGACACTTGTAGTCGTTTTGCGTGTTTTGTGCTTCTTGTGATGCGCGCACTGGTCCCGCAGGTCGAAGAATCCTGTTCATTTCATTGACACGGGGAAGAAATGACGGGAAGTTAACCGGCAACCGGGGCGGAGCCAGGACCTGTTGGGTCACAGGCCGCCGCCACATCTGCAGCCCCCTCACCCCTCGGGGCGGGCAGGACCGGTTCGCTCCGCTCGCAGGACCGGTGTCCTGTGCTCCTGGCCCTGCGAATGATCCCCGCGTGGACTCCGTCAGCCGGCTCCCCCCGAAGAGAGACGAACCGCCGACCAGGACGAGTGCCGCACCCCGGTCAGCCCCGTGAACGGGCGACCGCATGCACCGATGACTCCGCCACACAGCTGTTCCAGCTGTCCCAGCGGTGTCCGTGCCCGCCCCCGGGCGGGCGCCTTGGGGCCATGCCCCGATTCATCAAGGAGAGGACATCACCATGCCCGCAGGAAGACTGCGACGGCTCAACCCGCTGGCGGCCATCGCCGCCGGCCTGGCACTGGCGCTCGCCGGAGCCGTCGTACCCGCCAGCACCACGGCCTCGGCCGCCCCCGCCCCCGCAGGACAGCTCGTCCCCGCGGCCGCCCTGCTCGCGGCACCGGCAGCAGGAGCGGCGGGTGCCACCGCCAACAGCGAGCAGCTGCAGACCTGGTGGCACGACAACCACGAGTTCAACACCAGCAGCCCGGTGGGCGGCGACAAGGTGCGGCGGTCCTCCTTCTACGACGTGAAGGTCGCCACGGCCGCCGCGCCGACGACGAAGTACGACTCGTTCGCCTACATGAGCATCCCCCGCAGCGGCAAGGGGAAGATCGGCTACACCAAGGAGGACGGTGCGGAGTTCTCCGCGTCGGCGAACCTCACCATGAGCTGGTCGTCCTTCCAGTACACGGCCGACGTGTGGGTCGACGTGTCCCTGCGTACCGACCAGAGCATCTCCTCCGCCGACCAGGTCAAGATCAGGCCCAGCAGCCTGCACTTCGACAAGGAGCTCGTCAACAGCAAGACCGTGCGGGTCAAGGTGCCCTACAGCAGCAAGGGCCACCGGTTCTCGGTCGAGTTCGACCCGCAGCTCTACACGGCGTACAACGACATGTCCGGGCCGGCGAACGACGCGGGCAAGCTGACGACGAGCGGTGGTGGCGGAAACCGGGCCATCCACACCGAGCCGCGCAACTCCATGATGATCTTCGCCGAGCCGACGCCGACCGGCGCGGAGAAGGACCGGCTGATCCCCACCGCCGCTTCAGGGAGCATCCACTACCCCGAGCCCGGCCAGGTCACCAACCTCAACAACGTCAGCCAGGACATCATCTACTTCCGCCCGGGCACCTACACCATGGGCTCGAAGTACCACGCGGTCCTGCCGGCCAACGTCAAGTGGGTCTACCTCGCCCCCGGCGCCTACGTGAAGGGAGCCTTCCGCTTCTTCCACGACAACCAGAGCCTGTACAAGGTCACCGGGTACGGGGTCCTCTCCGGCGAGCAGTACGTCTACGAGGCGGACACCAACAACAACTACGACCACCTCAGCGGCGCGTCGAACTGTCACGCCTCCTGCGTGAAGATGCTCCAGTTCCAGTCCGCGAACGCCCAGCAGCACCTCGACCTGCAGGGTGTGACGATCAACGAACCGCCCTACCACTCGTTCGTCGTCTACGGCAACGAGCAGACCTTCCGCATGCGGGTCGACAACTACAAGCAGGTCGGCTCCTGGTACTGGCAGACCGACGGCATCGAGCTCTACCGCGGCAGCACCATGAAGAACACCTTCTTCAACGCCAACGACGACGTGCTGAAGATGTACCACAGCGACGTCACCATCGATAACACCGTCATCTGGAAGAACGAGAACGGCCCCGTCATCCAGTGGGGCTGGACCCCCCGCAACATCGACAACGTCCGGGTGACCAACACCCACGTCATCCACAACCGGATGTACTGGAAGGACGTCAAGTACAACACCTGCATCCTCAACTCCTCCTCCCACTGGGAGGACATGGGATCCACCACCAAGGGCGACCCCAACACCTGGGTCAAGAACATGACCTTCGAGAACATCACCGTCGAGGGCCAGACCAACTGCGCGATCCGCGTCTTCGCCCTCTCCGGCACCGAGAACATCCACGTCAAGAACCTGAAGATCGACAACTGGAACGGCCTCGATCCCAGCAGCCAGATCAGCCTCCTCAAGCGTCACTCCAACACCGCCGGCCAGAAGGTCACCCTGGGGAACGAGACCACCCAGGGCAAGGGCCTCAAGCTCGAGAACTACACCGTCGGCGGCACCGCAATCAACAAATCCGGCACCAACTGGGGAGCGGACAAGCTGGGCCGCCTCGGCTTCGACACCGAGAACTGGGACAACTGGAACGCCTGGGGCCCCGGCGGCAACCCCGACCCTGATCCCGACCCGGGCACGGGCTCCGGTCAGATCGTCAACGGCGGCAACGCCAAGTGCGTCGACCGCGCCGGAGCCGGCACGGCCAACGGCACCGCGATCCAGCAGTGGACCTGCGCGAACGCCGCCTCGATGACATGGACGCTGGATGGCCAGCAGCTCAAGTCCGGCGGCAAGTGCCTGGACGTCGTCGGCGGCGCCACCGCCAACGGCACCAAGGCACATCTGTGGGACTGCGGCGGCTGGGACAGCCAGAAGTGGGCCTTCCAGGCCAACGGCACGCTGAAGAACCTCAAGTCCGGCCGCTGCCTCGACATCGAGGGCCAGAGCACCGCCGACGGAGCCCGCCTCCACCTGTGGGACTGCAGCACCTGGGCCAGCCAGAAGTTCAACCTCACCGCCTAGCCACACCGGTCCTGGTGGCCGCCACCGTGGCGGCCACCAGCGACCAACCCACGCCTCCCCCTCGCAGAAAGGCATCCCGCGCATGCCACCAGCCCGGTTCGAGCAACCCGTCCTGAGCCTCTTCCGCATCGTGATCGGGCTGCTCTTCGCCTGCCACGGAGCCGCCACCCTCTTCGACGTCCTGGGCGGCCCGCACGGCGAGGTGCCCAGCGTCGGGCAGTGGCCCAGCTGGTGGGCCGCAGTGATCCAGCTGACCGGCGGAGCACTCGTGCTGATCGGGATCGGCACCCGCCCGGCAGCCTTCGTGTGCTCAGGCTCCATGGCCTACGCCTACTTCGTCCACCACCAGGGCGACGGACTGTTCCCGATACAGAACGGCGGGGAGAGCGCCGCACTGTTCTGCTGGGCCTTCCTGCTCATCGCCGCCCTTGGCCCCGGCCAGTGGTCCCTGACCGCCCTGCTGCCCCAGCCCGCGCGCCGGCGAGAGGAGGTGAGCAGTAAGGCGAGCAACCACTGATCCCACACGAGCTGTCATGTGCACCTAAATCACTGGTCGGAATCGGCCTGTGATCTCCACACACACACGGAGGAAGAGCACCATGAACCGCATACCCGCAACTCTGACCCGCGTCGTCGCGCTGAGCTCCGCCGTAATGGCCACCGCCCTCCTCGGCGTCATCCAGGCACCGGCGGCCTCCGCACACGGCACCGTCATCACCCCCGAGACCCGCAACTACGGCTGCCTGCAGCGCTGGGGCTACACCGAGCCCAACGAGTCCCAGGACCCCATGTGCTACCGGACCTACCACGAGAACGCGAACGCCATCGGCGCGTGGAAGGCCGTCTACGCCAACAACACCGGCGACAACTACAAGCAGGTCATTCCCGACGGAGAGATCTGCAGCGCCGGCGGCCAGGGCGAGACGAACTACCGGCCCCTCGACCGCCCGGGCCCGTGGAAGATGACCGACATCGGCTCCGACTTCACCGTCGACATCTACGACGAGGCCCGACACGGCGCGGACTGGCTCGAGGTCTACGTCACCAAGCAGGGCTTCAACCCGGAGTACCAGCTGATCGGGTGGGACGACCTCGAGCTGGTGAAGAAGACCGGCCGCTACGCCTACCAGCCGCACTACGTCACGGACGTCAGCACTTCCGGCTACAGCGGACGCCATGTCGTGGTGACCATCTGGAAGGCGTCGCACATGGACCAGAAGTACTTCCTGTGCAGCGACGTGAACTTCAGCTGACCGGAGCCGGCTGACCGGGCCCCGCAGGAGGCGCCACCTCCTGCGGGGCCCTCCCCCACCGAACCACGCGTGGCCCCGGACCGGTGGAGAGCCGCCGCGGTCAGGCGCCCAGCACCCCGTGTCCGAGGTCGTCTCCAGCGGAGGATCGACGATGACCAGCACCTCTCACCACCGCGACTCCGCCGACCGGCCACCCGCCGTGCCGGCCGGACCGCGGCAGTCCCTGCGAAGCCGCCTCGCGCCCCACGCGCACCGCTACACGCGGGTCAGCCCCGCCGTTCTGCGTGTCTGCGTCGGCCTGGTCTTCTGCTGGTTCGGCATCCTGAAGTTCTTCCCCGGCGCGAGCGCGGCCGAGGACTTCGCCACCGATGCCATGACCGACATGACCATCGGGCTCGTCCCCGCCCCGCTCTGCCTGCTCCTGCTCGCGGTCCTGGAGACGGGCATCGGACTCGTGCTCCTGACCGGCTTCCTGCTCCGCTGGGCCCTGGCAGCGTTCTTCCTCCACATGGCCGGAGTCTTCCTCTCCCTCCTCGTACTGCCCGACGTGGCCTGGCACACCACGGCCGTTCCCACCCTCGAAGGCCAGTACGTCATCAAGAACGTCGTCCTGGTCGCCGCCTGCCTGCACATCACCGCCGACGAACTCACCCACTGACCGGCCCGTCCCTGTCCCCGCCAAGCGCGACTCGTACCAGGAGCACCCGTGGGCAGCACCCTCACCCTTCACAACCTCGCCAAGACCTACGCCAACGGCCAGAGGGCCGTGCGCCGGCTCTCCCTGACCGTCGAGGACGGGGAGTTCCTCGTCCTGCTGGGACCCTCCGGATGCGGCAAGTCCACCCTCCTGCGGATGATCGCCGGCCTGGAGACGATCAGTGGGGGCGAGCTGCACCTCGACGGACGGATCGCCAACGACCTCCGGCCCAGCGAACGAGACATCGCGATGATCTTCCAGAGCTTCGCGCTCTACCCCCACATGACCGCCGCCCAGAACATCGGGTTTCCCCTGACGGTCCAGAAGCAGGACCACGGCCAGATGACGGCCCGCGTACAGGCCGTCGCCCGGACCCTGGGCATCGACCACCTCCTGGACCAGGCCCCCGGCCGGCTCTCCGGCGGGGAGCGCCAGCGCGTCGCCATGGGCCGCGCCGTGGTCCGGCGTCCCTCGGTCTTCCTGATGGACGAGCCGCTCTCCAGTCTCGACACCCGGCTGCGCGCCCGCCTGCGCACCGAAATGCTCGCGGTCACCCGCAGCACCGGTGCGACGACGCTCTACGTCACCCACGACCAGGCCGAGGCCATGGCGCTCGGCGACCGGGTGGCAGTCATGCGCGACGGGATCCTCCAGCAGATCGACACTCCCCGCACCCTCTACGCGCTGCCCGCCAACGCCTTCGTCGCCTCGTTCGTCGGCACCCCGAGGATCAACCTGCTGCACGGCACCGTGTATGCCCCCGTCGACGGCGTCATGGCACTCAACTTCGGAGCCCAGAGGATCACCCTGTCCTACCCGCTCACCCACGACCACCAGATGCTCCGCGTCGTCCAGGGACAGCCGCTCCTCATCGGCCTCCGTCCCGAAGCCATCCGCATAGCCGACGAGAAACACGCCACCGCCTTCGAACGAGCCATGACCGGGGTCGTCGAGCACACCGAGTTCCAAGGCCACGAAGCCCTGCTCCACCTCTCACTCGGCGGACAACGGGCCGACGTGCCGGATCAGCTCCCCGCCCGGGTCCGCCAGGAACCGGCTCGCAGAAGCGCCGCCGACCACGTGCGGAACCTCCGCCGCCGCACCGGACTCTTCGACCGCCGCCCCGCACTCCCCGGGGACACACAGCCTCCGGCGCGGCCCCCTGCTCGCAGGGGCATCGGAGAACTCGTCATACGCGACACCCCGGGCGCCCGTCATCGCAGGGGCCAGCACATCCCCCTCCTCCTCGACGTACGTGACCTGCTCGTCTTCGACGCACGCGGCGAACGCGTCAGCCCCGACCCCACCCGGGTACCGGAACTCTGACCACGGCAGACACCCGCACTCCGGCCCTGACCGGCCGCCCTGCCCGCAGGCTTGCCGATTGTGGCCTTACCCCGCTTGCGGGCTGTCCGGTCCCGCAGCAGGCTGCCCCGGGCTCAGGACGGCGAAGTCAGGCAGCCTGAAACCGAGTTCCCGCAGCCGGCTGGCGACGGTGTGAATGGGCAGCTTCAGGGTGGCGGCGGTCTGTGCGACATGGAACAGCCGAACCGGCTCGCGGTGGTCGAGCCAGGGGGCCACGGCGTCGACGTCCCGACTGATGATGTGCAGGTCGTCCGGTTCGAGCGGTGGCAGGCGGGCGTCCGGGACGCGGTAACCGAAGTGCGTCAGCCTGGAGGCGATACGGTCCGCCGTGTAGCCGGTGACCGAAGAGGCCATGGCGATCTGGCTCGGCGCCACGACCTGCTCGATGTTCAGCCACGGTGACCGCCCGTTGCCGTGCACGCTCAGGATGCGCAGGTCCCCGGGTTCCTCCTCCGGCACCGGGCGGGTGGGTGTGCGGAGGCCGAGCGCGGTCAGCCGGCTGGTGAGGTGGTCCGTGGAGCAGCCCAGCTGTGAGGCGGTCTGAATGATGTGGGCAGGGCCGATCGTCTTGTCCGGACTGAGCCAGGGTGCCTCCCCGTTGTGGTTCTCACTCAGCAGGCGGAGGTCCTCGGCTGTCAGCGGTGGCAGCGGGGTGCCGGGGGTGCGGAAGCCGAATGCGGCGAGCCGGGCGCACACGTGTTCCGCTGACCGTTTCGTCTTGCTGACCGCCTGCGCGATGTGAGCGACACTGACCGTGGTCTGCGGGTCGAGCCAGGGGGCCACGGCGTCCAGATCACGGCTGAGGAGGGCCAGGTCCTCGGCTTCCTCCCCCGGCAGCGGATCGACGAGCATGCGGTAGCCGAGTTCGGTCAGTCGCCTGGCGACGTGGGCGGTGCTGCGACCGGTCCGCCGTGCGGTGTGGATGATGCGCACCGGGTCGACGGGGGTGGCAGGGTCGAGCCACGGCCCCCCGCCCGGTCTGAGGGACTCGCTGATGAGGTCGAGGTCCCCGTCCTCCAGTCGGGGCAGAGGCGCGGTAGGTGTGGGCAGACCGAGTTCCTGCAGGCGGGAGGCGACGTCGTCGGCGGAACGCCCCGTTCTTCGGGCTGCCTGGGTGATCAGCCCGAGGCTGATCGTGGACTCGTGGGCGAACACGGATTCCATCCACGGCGACTGGCCACGGCTGGGCCAGCCAGGTATGAGGAGGTAGACGTCGGAGGGTACGGGAAGGGCGCTAGAGGGAGGCTCCGCCGCGGCGAATCCCGGGAAGAGGCCGGCGTCCGTAAGCGCCTGCTCGCGGAAACCGTTGGCGCCAGGGCTGTCCTGCACGGGTGACCAGGGATCACCGTTGTCCAGGTAGGAGCTCAGGGTCTCGTCCTCCGCGAAGAACCCGGCTCTGGTGATGTCCACCTCCTGCCCGGCGATCCGCCAGGGCGCGAAGCCGACGCGTACCGCTTGGGCGAAGATCTCGTCCGCGAGCTGGGGGCTCTCCTCCAGGACCCGCCTCAGCCAGGCATGCTGGAACACGGCGTCCTTCGCCGCGAGCAGGGTGGGGATCTCCTGGCGGAGCAGCCGTTCGATCTCGACCGTGTCCGGGTCGATGACTCTGCGCCGGTCCACGGTGAGACGTGGTGTATGGCCGCCCGACAGGTTCACCACCGCCCCGAAGCGGTGCTCACCGGCCCACAAGCCGTCGGCGAGCACCGCGCCACCGGTGTTGCACCACCAGACGGCGGGATTCGAACCGGCGAGCGTGACCGCTCCCTCCTCTCGCGCGCTGTCGGAGGAGTGGGGGTCCGTCGAGCCGAGCGGGGCTTCCTCGCAGAGGCGGTTCGCCTCCCAGGCCAGGCTCTGTCCCTGCGCGTCCTCGGCCGTGACGTCGACGTCGGACAGCCACAGAATGCGGCGCAACACGTCGACGCAGGAGGCGACGTCCGGCGACCGGAGCCTGAGCCGGACGCTCGTGTAGGCCTCGGCACAGCGCTCCAGGCGCTGGATCCGGAAGAGGGAACCAGGACCGGCGATCTCGACCCGGAGCTGTTCGCCCGGCAGTCCCTCAGGGGTGAGGCGGCAGGTCGTGACGGTGATGTCGTCGGCCAGCATGAAGTAGCTCAGGACTCCCACACCGAACTGGCTGTTGGGATGCATGACGATGCCGTGCTCCTGCCACCGCGCCCGCTCCTCGATGTATTCCGGCAGGTCGGCGAACCGCATGCCCGCGTGCGAGAAGACGTCGCGGAGCTCGACCTCCCCCATGCCGATGCCGTTGTCGCGGCACTCCAGGTAGGGCCCCGCCCCGTCGGCTCCTTGCCTGAAGGTGATGCGGCCCTCGTACGGGGCCACCTGCGAACCGGTGGCACGCAGGTAGCGGGTACGCGCGTCCCGGTAGCGGCAGGCGTCCAGGGCGTTCTGGTACAGCTCGCGTATCGCGAGGGCGGGGTCCCCGTACAGTTCCTCGCCCATCAGCAGTTCCTGGATGCGGTCGTCTGCCAGACGGAACCGCAGCTCGGTGGACTCGTAGGCCGGCCGGCCGTTCTCCTCGACCGCGGGCGTCACACGCTCGGCTGTCACGTGCAACGGAAGGTTGCGCAACAGGGCCGGCCGCTCCTCGTCGCCCGTGCTGATGTCGATCCTGGCCAGCAGGGTGTCGAGTGCCGCCGCGTGCTGACGCAGTCCGAGATCGACCGCGAGGTGGCCGCAGACGGCACTCAGCACCCTGGTCCGGCCGCTCGACTCCCAGCGGACGCCGGCCAGCGTCTCGTGCAGACCTGGGAGGTCCACCGCGTAACCGATGCCGATGTGGTCGACGACCACGTCGGACAGTGTGATCGGATCGATGGCGAAGAGATGCGCGATACGCAGCAGATCGGCGAGCTGGTGCACCCGCACCCGCTGTGCGGTCTCCGCGACCCCCACGCTCCGGGGTCCGACGGAGGCTTCCTCGGTTCTGCCCGGGAGCTGGGGGGAACGCAGGAGCTGGGCCAGCAGCCGCGGTTCCAGCACGTCCTCGACGAGCCGCTTCTCCCTCGGCGACCGCTTCCCCAGGGGCACCGCGAGATGGTCCAGCAGGGTCTCCACGGAGGCGGGCTCGTACAGTCGGGCCTGACGGACCAGCCAGCGGTGGAAGAGCCACCAGCCGATGGCCTCGGCGGAGGCGTCGTCCGGATTACGCAGCGCCCGGCGCATCAGCCGGGGCTGACCTCGCAGGAACACCTCGTAGTTCCTCCGGGCCGGGGAGGTGCTCTGTACGTCGGTGAGGTCGGTGGGAGCGATCGCGCTGTAACGGCTCGCGTTGTACTTCCAGAAGGCGGCGTGCAGATACGGGTGGGTGACCAGGAGGAACACCTCGGCGGCGGAGAGCTCCAGCTCCTCCGGGCGGGCGCTGCTGTCGAGGAGCAGGCTGTCGGTCCACTCGGCCACCCGGTAGGCGTACGACAGGGAGTACCAGGGGTCCCCGGGGCACGCCCCACCGCCCCTCGTCGTCGCGGCGGCGGCCCGGGCGGCGAGTGCGGTGGCGGTGTCGCGGAGCAGGGACAGCCCGCGCTCGTCGGCGACGTAGTTCCACAGCGGGTGGTCCCGCGCCGCGGTCACCCATTCGTGGTCCTCGGCCTGCGTCTCCGCCCCGCCTCCGGCCCCGCCCTCCGGTGTGCCCGTGTACGCGCGGTTGCGGGCGAGCACGATCTGATGGCCGAGATCGCGCGTGCTCATCCTGGGCTGGGGCACTCGGAAGCCGTCCACCGTCCGGCCGTGCAACCTGGTGTTCAGGGCGTTGAAGACATCGGTCATGGTCAGGTCGGGAAGGTGCTCACCCTTACGCGCACCCGTCAGCTCGCCCTGGAGCCCGTCGCGCAGCAGAGCGGTCAGTTCGAGGGTGAAGACGCTGCCCTCGGGCAGGCACAGGGAGCGCTCGGTGTCCGCTGCCGACGTGAGCACACAGGCCCCGGTGATCTCCATGTCCAACTGTGTCGGGGTGTGTTCGTCCGACATGGGCAGCGCCCGGCCGCTGAAGCAGCAGTCGATGACGACGACTTTCCGCTGCGCCTGCGACCCCGCGACGAGATCTCGGATGTCGCTGTACTTCACCGAGTGGTAGGGCCGTCGGCCACTGGAGCTCTGGGTGGCGAGGAAGAACGAGCGATCACGACCACCGAAGTGCCCATGTCCCGCATAGTAGAAGAGCAGGAGGTCCGTGGCTTCCTCCGCAGCGTCGTGCAGAGTGTCGAGCAGCTGCTGCTGTGTGCCGTCGGGCGGCACGACCGTGCAGTCCTTCTCCGCCAGCGCGCCGACGTCGTCGCTGGTGAGCAGGTCGCGTAACGCCGGGATGTTGTGCCGGACCCCGCTGAGCTGTGACAGCTCGCCGAATTCGTGCACTCCAAAGAGAACCGCCCGGGACCGGCCGGGCGCGGAGGTCACTCGTCCGCCCCCGCGGCCGGTGTGTCCTCCAGGCGGCGCAGGAGACCGGCCAGTTCCTCGGGTGAGAGGTGACCGATGTCGACACTGACGTTCCCGTGTACCAGGCGATGTCCGCCTGATCCCTCGTCGGCGCTCCGAGCCGGTGTCTCGTCCCGCCTGACGGATCGCCAGGTCACGTACGCCAGGGCGAAGGCGGCGATGTCGACCGCGTTGCCCAGGATCACGTCCACGGCTTCGAGCGCGTTCATGGTGGGGCCGCCGTGCCCACCGACCGCGGTCACCCGTATCTGGGCGGATCCGGGGTCGTCCGCCAGCCACGCCTGAAGATCGACGAGTGCTTCCTCGTCGCCGTCCGCCGGAATGCGAATCCTCATCCCCCACCCTTCCCGTGCTGTGCAAGTGCCGTAGTGGCCGCGAGCTTAGCCACGGCGAAGTGGTCCGGAGACCGGATCCTGCCAATCCGTGAGCAGTGCGCCGGCAAGGTCCGGGCACTGTCCGCACGACGGACAGGCGGAGTGTCCGGCCCGCGCCCGGAAGCGTGGAACACGCGGCGGTGCGCCGGCGCGGGCCCCGACCGCGCCCGGTACTCGCGCCCTCTGAATCCCCGGGCGCCCTTGTGCGATGGCCGGCCGCTGCCCGAAGGTACAGGCAGGCGGAGTGACTTCTCCGGTCGCCGGACAGACCGGCCGCGCTGACCTGGGCTGCCCGCCGTCCTTGCCCCGGGGGCAGTTGGACCCCTGGGCGGCGTCATCTTCGTACCGTCCTGCCGGCGCCCGGCGGGCAAGCGAGCAGGGCGCACCCACCCACCCCTCGGTCTGGAGCCTCGATGAACACCTCGCCGGCGAACTCCGCATCCGGCCGTCCGCACCGCATGGACCCGGCCGGCGGGTGCCCGCACGCGGCCAACGCCCGCCTGCTGTCCCAGGGCGCGGTCACCTCGGTGGTCCTGCCCGGCGAGGTGGAGGGTATGGCGGTACTCGGCCACGACGCCCTGAGGGAGTTTCTCGCACACCCTGATGTCGCCAAGGACGCGCGGCACTTCGCGGCACTCCAGGCAGGTGAGATCGCCGACGGCTGGCCGCTGAGGACCTTCGCGACGGTCCAGGGGATGACCACCGCCGACGGTGCCGACCACCGACGGCTGCGCTCCCTGGTGAGCAAGGCGTTCACGGCGCGCCGCGTGGAGCAACTGCGGCCGCGTGTCGAGGCGTTGACGGCCTCGCTCCTGGACGGTCTCGACCGGGCGGCCACGGCCGGTGACGGCGTCGCCGACCTGCGTACACACTTCGCGTTGCCCCTGCCCATGGGCGTCATCTGCGAACTGCTGGGCGTCGACGCCGGACAGCACGAACGACTGCACCACCTGTCCGACCGCATGGTCAGCACCGACACCGGCCCCGCGGAGGCGATGGCTGCCAACCGGGAGATGGTTCAGGTGCTCGGTGCGGTGGTGACCGCCCGGGAGGAGGACCGGAGGGACGACCTCATCAGCGCACTGATCACGGCCCGGGAGGCGGACGGTGACCGGCTCGCTCCGCAGGAGCTGATCGGCACCCTGATGCTGACGATCGTCGCCGGCCACGAGACGACGCTCAATCTGATCACCAACGCCGTCCGCGCCCTGTGCACCCACCGGGACCAGCTCGCCCTGGTCCGGTCGGGCGCGGCGGACTGGACGGACGTGGTGGAGGAGACGCTGCGCTGGGACAGCCCGGTGAGCTACTTCCCCTTCCGCTACCCCACCCGCGATCTGACGCTCGACGGCACCCTGATCCCCAAGGGGACTCCGGTACTCGCCGGGTACTCCGCGGCGGGCCGCGACACGAAGGCCCACGGCGCCGACGCCGGCCGCTTCGACGTCACCCGCGACGGCGGGACCCGGCACCTCTCGCTCGGTCATGGCGCGCACTACTGCGTGGGCGCCCCTCTGGCGCGGATGGAGAGCGCCGTGGCGCTGTCGCAGTTGTTCGCGCGTTTCCCCGACCTCGACCTCGCCGTCCCCGACGCGGAACTGCCGAGGCACGCCTCCTTCGTGGGCAACAGTGTCCGGGCCCTTCCGGTGCGCCTGCGGCGCTGAGGCGGGCCCCTCGCCGACCGGGGCGTGCCGGGGGTGCGCCGACGGGGCGCCCCGGGCCGGTACTCGCGTGACGCGAACACCCCTTGTGCCGGTGCGCCGGGTCCGGTCTCATCGTCACGGCAGCCGCACTCACGGATGACAACGTTGCCAGGCGTCATGCCGCGCCATGCGTCAGGTCGGCGCCGGGCGCCGCCGTGGTCCCACCTCACGAAGGAGTACCCCGATGCGCTCACGCCCCTCCGCCATCCAGCGGCTGTGCCTCGCAGCCGTGAGCTCCGTCGCCCTGTCCGTCACACAGCTGCCGCCGGCCTCGGCCCACGGTTCCGGCGGGCCGTGGGTCGCCGCGTGGGGCGCGAGCCAGGTGACCGGCAGCGACATCCCGGGCAACAGCTGCCCTGCCGGAGCGGGTCTGGAGAACCGGACCGTCCGCAACGTGCTGTTCGTCAGCGCCGGTGGCGACAGGGTCCGTGTCCGGCTCACCAACACCTTCGGTACACGGCCGGTGAGCGTGGAACACGTCACCGTGGCCGTGCAGCGGTCCGGGGCGGCGGCCGTGCCGGGCACACTGCGCACCCTGACCTTCGACGGGCGCGAGCGCACCACGGTCGCAGCCGGCGAGGACCTGTTCAGTGACCCCGTACCGATGCGTGTGCGGCCTCTGTCCAGCCTCCTGGTGAGCGTTCACGTGGCCCAGCCCACGGGCCCGGTGACGAACCATCCGTTCACCGCCCAGGGCAACTACCTCGCCGCCGGGGACGCCGCCGCCGACGCCTCGGGATCCCGGTACACGGACACACCCTGCTGGATGCTGGTGAGCGGTGTCGATGTGCGCGCGAGCGCCCGGACGGCCGGGACCGTGGTGACGTTCGGTGACTCCATCACCGACACGGCGAGCACCACCGGCAACGCGAACCAGCGCTACCCGGACCACCTCGCCCGCAGGCTCCAGGACCGGAAGGGGCACACCCTGTCGGTGGTCAACGCCGGCCTGGGCGGGAACCGCCTCATCGCCGAGCGGGACGGAGAGCCGTACTACGGACCGTCGGGAGTCTCCCGTGTGGAGCGCGACGCGCTCGGCCAGAGCGGCGTCAGGGCCGTCATACTTCAGGAGGGCATCAACGACATCGGCTTCGACGCGTCCGCCGGGGACATCATCGCCGGGTACCGCGCCTTCATCGACAAGGTCCACGCCAGGGGCGTTCGGGTGTACGGAGGAACACTGCTCCCCTTCCGCGGATCGTTCGTGTGGAGCCAGGAACGCCAGGCGACCTGGGCCGTGGTCAACGACTGGATCCGGCACTCCGGAGCGTTCGACGGAGTGGTCGACTTCGCGTCGGCGACCGCGTCGCCCGACGACCCGCTGACGATGGACCCCGCCTACGACAGCGGGGACGGACTGCACCCCAACGACGCGGGCACCCGCGCGATGGCCGACGCGGTCGACCTGGACGCACTGCTCGCCCGGCGCCCGCTGTCGTGAGGCGGGGGCCGCGGCCTGCGGCGCCCTGCCCCTGTCACGGCGATCGGGCGACCTGGGGTTGCAGTTGCCGCTGCGGCAACTCCTACCGTCGTCACCAGGGCCGGAGACACCGGCCCGGCGATACACACGTGCGGGAGTCGCGATGGACTGGCCGATCTCTGAAGTGGCCCGGATGTCGGGCGTGACCGCCCGGACACTGCGCCACTACGACGAGACGGGCCTGCTGCCACCGGCCAGGACCGGCGCCAACGGGTACCGCTACTACGAGGAGCACCAGCTGCGGCTGTTGCAGCAGATCCTCGTGCTGCGGGCGCTGGGCGTGGGGCTTCCGGAGATCGGCCGGATCCTTGCCGCCCAGGTCGACGAGCTGGATGCCCTGCGGGGCCACCACCGGCGGCTGCTCGCGGAGCGGGACCGGCTCGACGCCCTTGCCGGCACCGTCTCCCGCACGATCGCCGAACTGGAGCAGTCCAGGAAGGATGGCAGACCCATGACCGTCAACCGACCGGAGAACCTCTTCGAGGGCGTCCGGCCCTCCCAGTACGCGGAGAACATGCGCGACTTCCCGGAACTTGCTGAGGAGGTCGGACGGCGCGCTGCCGCGATGAGCCAGGCGGACGCCGACGCCGGGCACCTCGAGCGCACGGCACAGATGATCCGGCTGGCCGAACTCATGGCCGCGGGCCACCCGGCCGACGCCGGTCCGGTGCAGTCCGGGATCGACGCCCAGTACCGGGCCCTGTCCCAGCTGCGTACGGTATCCGCCGAGGAGTACCGGGCCATCGGACGCGCCTGCGTGGACAACGAGGCCTGGCGGACCGCGTACGAGTCGATCGCCCCCGGCCTGGCCGCGTATCAGCGCGACGCCATCGAGGCCTACGCCTCCACCCGGCTGCACTGAGGCACAGGGCGACCGCCGTCGCGGGAGCAGGCCGCGGCGGCGGTCGCACCGTGTCAGGCCCGGCTCCGAGGACCGGTCCGGCCCATGTCCCACGGTGCCGGCCTCAGGCCCGGGCAGGGGGTCGGGCAGCGGCTGGGCGTGCCTGTTCCTTCGCGACGCGGCGTCCCGGGCAGTCGGCGCGCCGGACCGCCGCAGCAGGGCCGGATGCGCCCGGTGCACTGCCGGCCTGCCTGGTCCGTCTCGCGCGGGCGAGCCGGGGCCGGCGGGTCCACCGCCTCGATCACCTGCACCGGTCCGCCTCGACCCCTGTGGCAGTCGTCACAGTGTTCTTCCGGGCCGGGTGCCGGTGAACGGCCGGTGCCGGCGGCGCGTATCCACTGGCGAGGTCTTGTGACTCCTACGAAGGGAAAGACGGCATGAGCGCACCGCAGGAGAGCCCGGCCCACTTCGGGCGGCGGTCCGTCGTCGCGGCGGTCGGCGCGGTGGGAGTGGCCGCCGCCCTCACCGCGTGCGGTGGCTCGCAGGACACCGGGGGTTCGGACACGGTCCAGCCGGGCGACGGGAGCGAAGCGGCGAACGGTGACGGCGCGGCCCTCGCGAGGACGGCCGACATCCCAGAGGGCGGCGGAGTGGTGTTCGCCGACAAGGGCGTCGTGGTGACCCAGCCCACGGCCGGCACGTTCAAGGCCTTCTCGTCGAAGTGCACCCATCAGGGCTGCGCCGTGAAGGGGATCGCGGACGGCGTCATCAACTGCCCGTGCCACAACAGCACGTTCGACGCCGCGACCGGTGAGGTGACGGGCGGCCCCGCGACCCAGCCGTTGCCGGAGAAGCGGATCCGGGTGGAAGGCGGCTCCATCACCCTCGCGTGACGGTCCGGGACGGGGACCATTGCGTGGACGCGGAGGAGCCCCCATGATTTCCGGACCGGCCGGACCACAGGAGGTGTCCCGTGACCGTCGCCCAACGCCGTGGCCGTCGGATCATGATGACCGACGCGGAACGGGACACCTACCTCGCGCGACAGCGCACCTGCCGGGTGGCCACGGTCTCCCCTGAGGGCATGCCGCACGTCGGAGCCCTGTGGTTCGTGTGGGACGGCACGTCCGTCTGGCTCTACTCACTCACCCGGAGCCTGCGCTGGGCGCAGCTCCGGCGTGACCCGAGGGCTTCCGTGGTGGTGGACGACGGGGAGGAGTACGGCGAGCTCCGCGGCGTGGAGCTGTCGGGCGAGGTCACCTTCGTGGGCGAGATACCACGGACGGGGGCGGCCTGCGACGAACTGACCGAACCCGAGAGGCTGTTCGCGGCGAAATACCTCGGATCGGACTCCCTGCCGCACGATGGGCGGCACGCCTGGCTCCGCCTCACGCCACGGACCGTCAGGTCCTGGGACTTCAGGAAGCTGCCCCGGCCCGCTTAGGAAGTCGGTGCGTGCAGAGCCCTGCCCGCGGAGCGCAAGGCCTGCACAGCGGCCCGGATCGACGGCCTGCGGTCCGCGTCGGTGCGCCACACCGCGTGGACATGACGCCGCATCGGCTGCCGCACGGGCACCAGGCGCACACCGTCCGGCACCGGCCCCCGCCCCAGCCTGGGCGCCACGCACACACCGAACCCGGCCGCGATCAGAGCGAGTTGGGTGTGATGCTCGCCCGCGAGGTGCGCCACACGAGGCTCGATGCCCTTCGACCGCAGGGTGAACATGAGCCAGTCGTAGCAGAACTCGCCCTCCGGCCAGGACACCCAGTCGTCGTCGGCGAAGTCCTCGATGTCCACCTCCGCCCGGCCGGCGAGGGGATGACCGGCCGGCATGGCGATGTCCGGTGCGTCGTCGAGGAGTTCGGCCCGCGCCAGACCGCCGGGTACGGGCAGACGCTTGTTGCTCCAGTCGAGCACCACGGCGAGGTCGGCATCGCCCTGGAGCACCGCGCGGATTCCGCTCTCCGGCTCCAGCTCCGTGGTACGCAGCGTGAGTCCGGGGTGCTCCGCGCGGAGCGTGGCGAGGGCGGCGGGGAACAGCCCACGGGCCGCCGTCGGAAAGGCCGCGAGCCGGACCTCCCCCACCACCTGCCCCCGCTGCGCCTCGATGTCGGACTGTGCGATCTCCACCTGGGAAAGGATCTTCGCGGCGTGATCCGCGAGCAGCCGGCCCGCGTCGGTGAGCCGGACGCCCCGCCCGTTCCTGGCCAGGAGCTGCTGTCCCACCTCGCGCTCCAGTTTGGCCATCTGCTGGGAGACGGCCGAGGTGGTGACGTGGAGACCCTCGGCCGCCCCGCTCACGGAGCCGTGCTGCGCCAGGGCGTCCAGGGTCCGCAGGCGCTCCAGGTTCAACATGTAAGCGATGCTACGCCAAGCACCCGATGAAGTCTCACTTGTTCTACGCTGTTGCGCTGGTCATGCTTGATCCATGAGCGTTTCCGCCGCATCGAGGCCGACTCCCGCCACCGACACCTCCCTGCCCGCGCCCCCGCCGCGTCGACGGGCCTTCGACTGGCGCATCCGCTTCGCGGCGTTGTCGCTCATCTGGGGGTTCAGTTTCCTGCTGATCAAGGTCGGTACCGACGGGTTCGCGCCGTTCCAGGTGACCTTCGGCCGACTGCTGTCCGGCACAGCGGTCCTCGCCCTCGCGATGGCGGTGCGGCGCGAGCGGCTGCCCAGGTCCGGCCGGACCTGGGGCCACCTGTTCGTCGCCGCCTTCTTCCTCAACGCACTGCCGTTCTCGCTCTTCGCGTACGCCGAGCTGACGATCCCGTCCACACTCGCCGGGATCTGCAACGCCACCTCACCCCTGTGGGGCATGGCACTCTCCCTCGTCGCGCTCTCCGAGGACCGGCCGACCCGGCGCCGCGTCGCGGGGCTGGGCCTGGGATTCATCGGCGTACTGACGGTCCTGGGCGCCTGGCAGGGCTTCTCGGGACTGGACGTCACCGGTACGGCGATGGCACTGCTCGCCTCTCTCAGCTACCCGGTCGGCTGGATCTACGTCCGGCGCACCCTGGCGCGCACCGGCTCCTCGACCCTGGCGCTGACCGGCAGCCAGCTCTTCCTCGGCACCGTGCAACTGGCGCTTGTGGTACCGGTTTTCACCCCGGTTCCGGATGGCTTCCCGCTGCTGCCCACACTCGCCGTGGCGGCTCTGGGCGCACTCGGGACCGGGCTCGCTGTGCTGCTCCAGTACGGTCTCGTCGAGGAGGTCGGCCCCACCACGGCGCAGATGGTCACCTATTTCATCCCGGTGATCGCCACGGTGGCCGGAGTGACCCTGCTCGGCGAGCAGGTGAGCTGGAACACCCCGGTCGGCGCACTCGTGGTCCTCGCGGGCGCCGCACTCACCCAGAGCCGGGCGCGCTCCTCGGGGAGCACGCTCACCGGCGTCCGGCCTCTCAGCCGTGGCTGACCGGCCGTGCGGCCGGTGCCGCTGCCGCCACCGCGTCCGCGAGGGGCTCGATGTCGGCGGTGGACAGCGACGAGACGGTCAGCCGGATCCCCTGGGGTGAGGTCATCCGGAACCGCGCCCCCGGGGCCACCACCCAGCCCGCGTGCAGCAGTCTGGCCACCGCCCCGGTCTCATCGCTCACGGGCACCCACACGTTCATCCCGGTCCGCCCGTACGCCGCGATCCCCCGCTCCCCCAGCGCCCGCACGAGCGCGTCCCGGCGCGCCCCGTAGGAGCGGTCGACGGCCGTCGTGTCGACGGCCCCCGTCTCCCACAGGTGCGCGACCGTGCGCTGCAGCAGCCCGCTGACCCAGCCGGGCCCCAGTCGCTGACGGCCCGTCACCCGGTCGACGGTCAGACCGTCCCCGGTGAGCACGGCGACCCGCAGATCGGGCCCGTACGCCTTGGAGGCGGACCGCACGAAGGCCCAGCGCTCCGTGACCCCCGCGAGGGGGTGCACCGGGAGGTCGACGATGGCATGACCGTGGTCGTCCTCGATCAGCAGGACAGCTGGATATTCGGCGAGCACGGACCGAAGCGCGTCGGCTCTGCCCGCCGTGACCGTCGCGCCGGTCGGGTTCTGTGCCCGGTCCGTGACCACCAGAGCCCTGGCCCCCGCCCGCAGGGCCCGTCGCACCTCCTCGGGCAGCGGGCCCTCGCCGTCCAGCGCCACGGGCACCACGCGCATGCCGAGCGCCGGGACGAGGTCCAGCAGCGCGCCCCACCCCGGGTCCTCGACAGCCACCGCGTCACCTGGTCTGAGGTGTGCGACGAGCACGCGCTCGATCGCGTCGAGGGAGCCGGAGGCCACCGCCACGGGCCCGGCGGGCACGCCGTCGGCGTCCAGGCCGGCCCGCGCGAGCTCCGCGAACCGCGGGAGGACCGCCGCGTCCCCGTAGAGGGCCGGCTCACGGCCGTAGGCCTGCGCGGCCACCGCCAGCGCCGGCGCCAGATCCGGCAGAAGGGCGGGATCGGGATTGCCGTCGCCGAGGTCACGCACCCCCGGAGGGGCCTCCACCCTCAGCGAGCCCCGCGCCGTGCTCGCGGGCCGGGGCCGCACCCGGCTCCCCCGCCGCCCCGCCGTCTCGATCACTCCGCGCTCACGGAGGGTCCGGTACGCGGCGGCGACCGTATTGGGATTGACGCCGAGCGTGGCCGCCAACTCCCGCATCGGCGGCAGCACATGACAGGGCGCGAGGTCTCCCGAGGCGACACCGAGTTCCACGCTCGCGGCGATGTCGGATGCACGCCGCCCACTGATCCGATACTCTCCTAGCACAAACAACATTATGCACTAGTGCAATGGAGTACGCAATGCCGGACACCTCCACGCCCGACGGCACCGGCCTCCCGGGAACCGCCGCCTACGAGCCGACGGAGCGCACGGTCCCGAGCCGCGCCAGGCAGCGCGCCTCGTACGACCGCGAAACCGTCCACTCGATACTCGACGAGGCCTACCTCTGTCACCTGGGATTCGTCCGCGACGGTGCGCCGGTCGTCCTCCCCACCCTCTTCGGCCGGATCGGCGAGCGACTGTACGTGCACGGCTCGACCGGGTCACGCCCGCTGCGCACGGCGGGCGCGGCGGACCCGGGCCTCGCCGTCTGCCTGACCGTCACGCACGTGGACGGTCTCGTGCTCGCCCGTTCCGCCTTCCACCACTCGATCAACTACCGCTCCGTCGTGGTCCACGGCATCGCGAGGACGGTGACCGACCCGGAGGAGCGGCGCGTGGCACTCGACGCCATCGTCGACCAGGCGGTGCCGGGCAGGTCGAAGGACTCGCGTCCGGCGGACGCGAAGGAGCTGGCCGCGACCGCGGTGATCCGCCTCGACCTCGACGAGGTCTCCGCCAAGATCCGTACGGGCGGGCCGAACGACGAACCCGAGGACCTCGCCCTTCCGCACTGGGCGGGCGTCGTCCCGGTGGCCAGGCGGTACGCGGAGCCCGTACCGTCCGGCGACCTGGATCCGGCCGTCGAGGTGCCGGACTACCTCGCCGCGCTCTGACCCGCCGCCTCCGGTCGCCACCCGTTCCGTGAAGCCGCCGCCGGGGTGCCCCGGCGGCGGACGGCCGCCCCAACGCCGTGCGCCTCGGCGAGGCGGGCCCCGGCGCCTCGCTCAGGCAGCGGGGCCGGACGAGTGGTCCGCCCTCCCTACGAGGAGGAGGGCGGCCGGGACAGCTCGTCTTCGGCATCGGCCGGTCCGGGTGCCCGCGTCGTTTCCGGCCCCTGAGCACCCGGCCCGGAGGCCACCGGCCCGGACGGCGGCCTGGGTGCTGACGACTGGGCGATGAAGGCACCGATCAGCACCACTCCGCCTCCCACGAGCTGCGGAGCGGAAAGGTGCTCACCCAGCAGGACCCAGGCGAGCACGGTCGCGATGACCGCCTCCAGACAGGCGACGACGCCGGCGACCTGCGGGGAGAGCAGCCGCACCGACACCACCCCGGTGACGTAGGCCAGCACGGTCGCGAGCAGCACGATCCAGCAGAGCAGCAGCCATGCGGGGACGCCGCGCCCGTCCATGTCCGCGTGCCCGCCGAGGACCGCCCAGTCCATGCCCCACGGCCTGGCCACCACCGTGAGCACGGCCGCCCCGGCCAGGAGCCCGTAAGCGATCACACCGACCGGGTGCGGAGGTCCGGCGCCCGCCGTGCCCCCGTGTCCGGCCCCCTGGTCCGACAGGACGAAGTAGCCCACCTGACAGCACGCCGCGCCGAGGGCGAGAAGCAGACCGACCACGTCGAAGGTCAGGCCGGCCCACACCTCGACCACGCAGGCGAGCCCGCCGACCGCCAGCACCACACCGGCCGCGGCGGCCCGGGTGACGGGTCGCCTCTGCACGAAGCGCACCCAGCCGAGGACGAGCGCGGGCGCCAGATACTCGATGAGGAGGGCCACGCCGACCGGGATGCGCGAGATCGACGCGAAGTAGAAGGCCTGGACCCCGGCCACGGCGAACAGCCCGAACCCGGCCAGCAGGACGGGCCGCTCCCGCACCAGGTTCCGGTGCCGCCACGCGACCGGCAGCATGACCAGGGCGGCGCCGGCAACCCGGAGCCACACCACGTGCAGCGGGTCGAGCCCCGCCTCGATCAGCGGCTTGGCCGCGACCCCTGAACCACCGAAAGCGAAGGCCGAGGCGAGGGCGAGGCCCAGACCGGCACTTCTCCTCTGAGACGCGTGCATCGGCACATCATGGCAGCAGGCGTCAGCAGCGTCACCCCCGTCACACCTGTCCGCCGCGTGTTCATGATCACCCCTGCGGGTCTCTCCCGGCCGACCGGTCCGCCGCGCGGGCACCCAGCCACTCGGCCGGGACACCGGCTCGCTCCAGCACCTCGACCGCACGGGACCGGGGATCGGCGACCAGCGCCGCAAGCAGATCGAGCCCGTCGGCGTGGAGCTCCCCCCGCACCAGGGCACTCCGGGCGGCACACTCCAGTGCGGCCGCCGCCGCGGGCGACCATCCCTCGCCCCCGGGCGTCCGTACGGCTCCGGAGTGCCCCGCATCCTCCTGCGCGGCCTGCCAGCGGAGGCCGTAACCGATGCTGCGCTGCACGAGGTACCCGAGCACCCTTGCCAGCCGGGGTCCGCCGCCGAAGGCCCTCCGCGCCCCGGGGTCGGACTCGACCAGGGAGTGCAGGAGATGAGCGGTGTCCACATGGCGGTCCCCGTCGCGTACCGCCCTCCTGCGGGCACCTGTCACCACGGCGGCCAGCGTGGCGCCCGGCCCGGCACCGGCCCACGGGTGGTTCGGTGGGGCATGGTCGGGGATCCCTGGCGTCCGGAAGTGCACCTCTCCACCCCATCAGCCCCGGGGCGTGTATTCATCCCCGGCGCGGCCCATCCGCCATCCCGCGAAAGGCGGGCACCACAGGGGACGCCCTCATCCTTGCGGATGAGATCAGGCCACGCCCCCGGGCACGGCGGACAGTGGACAGGCCCCCTCGCCGGGGGCCTGCCGGGCTCGCGCGGACCGCACGGCTCAGTGCTCGTCGGCGAGGATCAGATACAGCTTCTTACGGGCGTCGTTGATCACCGTGAGGGCCTTCTGCCGCTGGTCGGCCGAGCCGGTCCTCCAGACCTGGCCGAACGCCTCCATGAGACCGAAACCGGCCTGCCGGATCTCGTTCACCCCCTCCCAGTCGACACCGCGCCCCGCTTCCTCCCAGGGCGCGTCGGGGCCGGTCTCGGCCTCACCACGACCCAGATCGGTGAGGGTGAACAGCTTCTTGCCGCCCTCACTGGCACTGATGATCAGCCCCTCGTCCTCCAGCAGCTGAAGGGTGGGGTACACCGATCCGGGGCTCGGCTTCCAGGCCCCCCCACTGCGCTCGCCGATCTCCTGGATCATCTCGTAGCCGTGCATCGAGCGGTCCTTGAGCAGCGCGAGGATCGACGCCCGGACGTCACCGCGCCTCGCCCTGCCCCGTCCGCCTCCCCGGCCGCGTCCGCCACCGAAGGGGCCGCCGCCGAAAGGCGGCCCGAACGGTCCGAACGCGGCACGCCCGCCTTCCACGTCACCCCAGCCGGCGCCTCGACGCCCGGGGCCGCGTCCGTGGCCTTCTCCATGTGAACGCATGACCGCGCTCCTCTCCGCATAGTCGCATCGCGACTGTTCTACGAACTGTCGCGATGCTTCAACGATATATCGGTAGTGTCCGCATCACAAGGCGCCCCCGGGCCGCGTCGACCTGTCGGAGGGTGTCGACCGCTTGTCAGCGAAGGCCGATCGATCGACTTCTGTACCAGTCGGGGATGACTGTCCGCGGGGTTTGCGACCGTGGAGGATGACCGCGGACGGCGACGATCACTCCGCTCGACGGGTCGGTAGTGTGCGGCAATGACAAGAAGCGAGCGGCTCGCGGATCAGTTGGATTGGTACTGGCGTGAGAACCTGCGGCCTCGGCTGGACGGTCTGACTGACGAGGAGTACTTCTGGGAGCCGGTGCACGGCTGCTGGAGCATCCGCCCACGTGGCACGTCGAACGCGCCGATGTCGGGAGGCCCGGGGGAATGGACGATGGACTCCGCGTCCCCTGCCCCGGTGCCGGCACCGGTGACCACGATCGCCTGGCGGCTGGCGCACATCGTCGTCTCGTGCCTGGGGTACCGGGTCGGATGGTACTTCGGCGGCCAGGACGTCGACTCCCGGACATTCGCCTACGCGGGGACCGCTGACGAGGCTCTGGGACAACTCGATGAGATGTATCGGAAATGGGACGCGGGGGTCCGCGAGCTCTCGGACGCCGATCTGGCCGGTCCGCCCACGGTGGGTCCCGAGCGGTTTCCCATGGAGAACAGGGTCCTGCACGTCAACAGGGAGCTGATCCATCACGGCGCCGAGATCTCCCTGCTGCGCGACCTCTACCGCCGGCGGGACGGAGCCACCACGCCCCCGCGTACCTGAACACGGAATGACCAGCCCGCGGTGGCACTGACCGGCGTCGATCATCCTTCAGTGGCAATCGGTCAGCGATCACTGGCACCGGTCACGCGTCGAGGCGACCGGACGCCGCCGGTGCACACCATTCATGGCCGGGAGCCTTCACGGACACCGCCCCGGCGACCGGTCAGCTGCGCGAACGCGCTCGTGGCTGCGGGCGGGCGACCCGGCCCCGCGCCGGGACTCCTCGGCGAGCTGCCGGCCGCCGCACCCGCTCAGCCGGAGAGGCCCGAGCCGATGTGGTCCAGCACCACGGCGGCGCCGTCCTCTGCGGCGAGGCCGTGCGCGAGTCCGGCCGCCCGGCGACGGAGCGCCGGCTCGGACAGGCAGGCCCTGATCGCGGCGCCGAGGGCTTCGGCGGTGAGGTCGTTGAACGGCAGGGGCCGGGGGGAGACTCCCAGACGGTGCAGGCGGGCGGCCCAGAACGGCTGGTCGGCCATGACGGGTACCGGCAGGGCGGGTACCCCGGCCCGCAGGCCGGCAGCGGTGGTACCCGCCCCGGCGTGGTGGACGACGGCGGCGGTGCGGGGGAACAGCCAGTCGTGCGGAAGGTCGCCGACGGCCAGGACGTCAGGGCCGCAGCCACTCAGTCCGGCCCACCCCGCCTGCACCACCGCGCGCACACCCGCCCGGTCCACCGCGGCGGCCACCAGCTCCGTGAGCCTTTCCCCGTGCCCCGGTGCCATACTGCCGAACCCGATGAACACCGGGGGCGGTCCGGCCTGGAGGAAGTCGACGACTTCGTCCGGGGGTCGCCACCCGCACGGCCTGGCGGGCCACCAGTAGCCCGCCACATGGACCCCGGGCGGCCAGTCCGCGGGGCGTGGCACGACCAGCGCGCTGTAGCCGTGGAAGACCGGCCGGAGGCCGCCACCCGACGGCGGGCCGGCGGGCAGCCCGAGGCGGGCGCGCAGCCGGGCCGCGGCGCCCGCGAAGAGCTGTTCCGCGCGCCTCACCACCTCACGGCCCGCGGCAAGGTTGCCCTCCGGCCCCAGGCCGCCGGTGTCCTGGGCGCCGGGCAGCGGGAAATGCCCGGTCGCGAACGACGGGGTGAGATAGGTGCCGACGACGGGGACACCGGACGCCTCGGCGGCCGCCCGGCTGAGCGGTGCCGGGCCGAAGGCGGTGAGCACCAGATCGCAACCGGCGGCCACGGCATCCGCAACTCCGTCGGCGAGCCCGTCCACGTAGGCCCTCGTCACCGCCCGTGCCTCCTCCCGCGAGGCCGCCCGGGACCAGGCGCGCAGCAGGTCCTGCGGGTCCCCCGGCACAGGCCGGTGCTCGAGACCGCAGCCGCGGACGAGTGCGGCGAAGGACGGGTGGGCGGCCACGGCGACACGGTGGCCCGCGTCCAGCAGGCGCCGCCCCAGGCCTGTGAAGGGGGCGACGTCTCCCCGTGAACCGGCAGTGACGATCAGGATCCGCATGCGGCCATCCTCCCCGTCGCGCGCCACCCGGGGCCGGAGTACCCGGTGCCGCGGGCCGCCCATCGGCAATTGGCCTTGGACCGCACGTACGGCGCTCCCTACGGTCGGTCCCATGAAGATCCGCATCGTCGACGCGTTCACCGACCGCCCCTTCGCGGGCAACCCCGCCGGAGTCGTGCTCCTGCACTCCGGCGCCTTCCCCCGGGCGGACCGCCTCCAGCTCGTCGCCTCCGAGGTCAATCTCTCGGAGACCGCCTTCGCCCACCCCCTGGCGCCGGGCGGTGAGGCCGACTGGGCGCTGCGCTGGTTCACCCCGGCCACCGAGGTCGACCTCTGCGGGCACGCGACACTGGCCACCGCCCATGTCCTGCACACCACCGGCGCCGCGAGCGGTACGGTGCGCTACGCCACCCGTTCCGGGATCCTGCGCACCACGGCCCACGACGACGGCACCCTCACACTGGACTTCCCGACAGCGCCGCTCACTCCGGTGCCCGTCCCGGCCGGCCTGGCGGCCGCACTGGGTGCGTCGCCCCTCTCGGTCAACGACACGGGGGAACACATCGGTGACCTGCTGGTGGAGCTGGCCGACGAAGCGGCCGTACGCGCCCTGCGGCCCGACTTCCGGGCGCTGGGGGCCTGCTCCCGGCGGGGCGTCATCGCCACGGCGCCCGCCGAGGACCCCGCGAGCGGATACGACTTCGTGTCGCGCGGATTCTTCCCCCGAGTGGGCATCGACGAGGACCCGGTGACCGGCAGCGCCCACACCGCCCTGGCGCCCTTCTGGTCGGCGAGGCTCGGGCGCGACGACCTCACCGGGCTCCAGGCCTCGGCCCGCTCGGGCCTCGTGCGTACGTCGCTGCGCGGCGAGCGCACCCTGCTGACGGGCGGCGCCGTCACGGTGATCGACGGGGAACTGCTCACCGGGCTCTGAGAACGGCCGGAGCGGGCCGCCCCGTCACGGGGTGGGGAGCCAGCCCACCTTGCCCGCGAGCAGCGCGTACCCGACGAACGCCCCGATGTCGAGCAGGGCGTGCGCGACGACCAGCGGCCCGACCCGGCCCCAGCGCCTGTACAGCAGCACGAAGACGACGCCCATGACCATGTTGCCGATGAAACCGCCGATCCCCTGGTACAGGTGGTAGGAACCGCGCAGCACGGAGCTCGCCATCAGGGCGGCCATCGGGGTCCACCCCAGCTGTCCCAGGCGGCGCAGGAGATAGCCGACGACGATGACTTCCTCCACCAGGGAGTTCTGCACCGCGGAGAGGATCAGTACGGGGAACTTCCACCACACGTCGGGCAGCGACTCGGGGACGACCGTCAGGTTGAACCCGGCCGCACGCGCCACCAGGTAGAACGCCAGTCCCGCGCTGCCGATCCCCGCCGCCACGAGGGTTCCCCGGCCGAGGTCCGGCCAGGGCCGGGCACGGTCGAGGCCGAGGGTCCGCAGACCCGCCCCCTCCCTCATGAGGAGGTGGGCCACCAGCGCGACCGGCACGAGAGCCGAGGCGACGCCGAACAGCTGCCAGGCCAGGTCGAGCCACGGCCGCCCGGGGGCGTACGAGCCGTTCAGCGTAGCCGCCTGGTCCTTGAGGCCTCCCGGTTTCGTCAGCGACCCGATGAAGCTGATCAGCGCGGACACCCCACTGGCCCCGAGTGAGAGAGCCAGCACGAGCAGCGTCTCCGACCGCAGGGTCCGCCGGGGCACCCCCTCGTGCGGAATGGATTGAGCCACGCGCCCCGCCTCCACCTGTACACCTGCCGTCAGCCATGCGTGGTCATAGCTTGCCCGACGTGGTGCCGGCGGCGGGACACCGGGCGGCCTCCTCAGGGGGCGGGAAAGCCGACGGGCCAGGTGTGCACCGGCTCCCCCGCCTGCATGAGTTCGCCGTAGCGCCGGGTGGTCGCCGCCAGCGCGCCCTCGCGTGCCAGGCCGGCCTCCAGCGCGCGGTGGTACGTGTCGACCTGCCAGGAGGCTCCGTTGACCCGGAGTCTGCAACGCTCCTCGATGACCCCGAGGTAGCGGTCGCGGTCCGAGGGCTCGATGTTCCAGGCGTCGAGCCCGGCGGCTGCGAGCGGCAGCAGCTCGTCCTGGACGAGCTTGACGGCGGGCACCTTCGTCACGCCGCCGGAGCGCCCGGGGCGCGGCCAGTGGAGCTCGGCCTCGATGCCGTGCCGGCAGGCCGTGTCGAAGTTCTCGGCCGCCGCCTCGAAGGGCAGCTTGGTCCACACGGGCCGGGACTCGTCGGCGAGGGCGCGTACCAGCCCGTAGTAGAAGGCCGCGTTGGCGATCACATCGACGACCGTGGGGCCGGCCGGCAGGACCCGGTTCTCCACCCGAAGATGGGGAACGCCGCCCGCCACGCCGTACACCGGCCGGTTCCACCGGTAGACGGTGCCGTTGTGGAGGACGAGTTCGGCCAGTGCCGGCGTCCCGCCCTCGTCGAGGACGCGCCCCGGATCCTCCTCGTCACACATCGGCAGCAAGGGCTGGTAGTAGCGCAGGTTCTCCTCGAAGAGTTCGTACGCCGAACTGATCCAGCGCTCACCGAACCAGGTCCTCGGGCGTACCCCCTGGTTCCGGAGTTCGGGCGGCCGCACGTCCGTGGCCTGCTGGAACAGCGGCGGCCTCGACTCGCGCCACAGCTCCTTGCCGAAGAGGAAGGGCGAGTTGGCCCCGAGGGCGATCTGCACGGAGGCGACGGCCTGGGCCGCGTTCCAGACGTCCGCGAAGCGGTCCGGTGTCACCTGCAGGTGCAGCTGGACGGATGTGCACGCCGATTCCGGGGCGATCGACGCAGAGGTCGAGACCAGTCGCTCGACACCTTCGATATCGAGGACGAATTCCTCGCCGCGCGCTGCCGCCATTTGATCGTTGAGAAGCGTGTAACGGTCGACGTCCGACAGGTTCGCCGAAACCACGTCGTCCCGTCCGAGCGTCGGCAGGATGCCGATCATCACGATCCCGGCGTCGACCTCCGTCGCCTTCCGGTGGGCATATGCGAGCCCCGTGCGCAGTTCCTCGGCCAGCTGATCGAATACCCGGCCGCTCAGCCGGTGGGGAAGAATATTTACTTCCAGGTTGAACATCCCCAGTTCCGTCTGGAAATCGCGGCTGGCGATGCGCTGGAGCACCTCCGCATTCCGCATCCTCGGCATGCCGTCCGGACCCGCGAGATTCAGCTCGATCTCCAGCCCCATGAGATTCCTCGGCCGATCGAACCTCCGCTCCGACAGGAGCCGCTCCAGCACCTTCAGGCACTGGGTCAGCTTCTCGCGGTACGCCTGCCGATCGGACGGGGCAAAGGCGCCCGCCACGATCTTCTCGCCCATCGGGGGTCCCTCCTCGGGTGGGCGGCCCGCGGCCCAGGCCGCTCGCGTCACGATCGATAATGCCCCGCCGAGATGATCCGTAACGCCCCCACGCCCTACGAGCACCAAGTAGTCTGATGACTGACGCCGGAGGCACATTCCGAAGGCATGAGGCATATGCAGTGTGCGTGATCGAGTCGCACGACGGAAACGCCGACGCGTTTCAGCCTACCGCCGCATAGGGAAAGTACCTGGCGGCAGGCGCCGAGGGCGGCCCGGATCCACATAAAGTGCGCAATTCCAAGACTCAAATCGCCCTTGCGGGCAATACGCGGGACGGCTAGCCGAAACACCGTGTGAACATTTGTCGTATAAACTCTGCGAACGAGGCAGAGAGTTGACGCATCGGCCCGTCCGCCCCGTCACCGGCCTTCCTCTGGCCCCGCACGCCGACAGCGCCGTCTGCACCCGCCCACGCACCACCGTGTCTCCGAAGTGAGAGGCAACCCACTATGCCGCTGCATGTTTCTCCGGCCCCAGCGCCCGCACTGCGCAGCGTTCTCGCGGCACTCGGTTCTCCCACCGCAGTCCGTGAGGCCCATACGCCCGCTCTCCGGTCCGTCCAGGGATCGCTGAGCCCGGAACTTCCCCTTCCCGTCCATGTACTGGACAGGATCGTGCCGAACGAGGCGGCACCGCGCACCCGGCTCGCGGGCTGGCGCTTCCTGATCCGCAGCGGAGAGCGCGTGGTCGCGGCCGCGGACACCATGCTCACCGCCGACGGCTGGACCTTCTCGCACTTCTTCGAGGGGCCCTACATCGTCTCCACCGAACTCGCCCTACGCCAGGCGGAGTCGACGACGACGCCCTACCAGCCGCGGCTGCTGTCGGTGCCCGAGCTCTACATGTTCACCTTGTGGCTGCACCACGACGTCGATGCCGACGCCGGCGGCGGTGTACTCGCACCGACCGATGTGCTGGTCCCCCTGGCGCCGGCCCCTCCGGGGATCACGGCCCACCGCCCGCACCGGGTCGCGGACCTGCTCCCGGTCATGACACTGCGCGTCACCCCGCCCCCGCTCCCCGACCTCCCGGAGGTTCCCGTGGTCCCCGGCCTCCTCGGATCGCCCGCCTGACCCCCGCTCCGTACGTGCGCCCCCGCAGACTCGTCGGCGGGGGCGCACCCCTACCCGTCCGGACTAGTCCGGTCAGGCCACCCCGAACCATCCGAACGGACAGTGCAGTTGCGTCGAACCGTCCGGCCGGGTGATGCGTCATGGGAGGAGAACACCTGCTGCCGCGAAATACCTGCGGAGAGACGCCCGCAGGGCAACACTGGGACCGGACCGACTTGATACGGGGGCGGCCATGAACACTTCGTCCAGCCGCAGGACGCTCGACTCAACGCAGCGAAAGAACCCAGCCATGTGCCAGCACCAGCCACCCTGCCCGACCGCCGACTCCAACGACCGGGAGGCCGCCCGTCTGACGGCGCACCACCCGGAACAGGGCTGGAGTCTGCTGTGCAACGGCGTCCTGCTCTTCGAGGACACCGGTGAGCTGCTCCCGGACGGGCAGATCATCGCGCCGCACCGCTCGCTGAAGAGCGGCCAGGTGAAGGAAGCCGCCTGATCGCGGCGGACGGAACACGGGGGCCGGCCGGAGAGCACTCCGCACCGGCCCCGACGCGTCTTCCGCCTGTCTACTGGTCGTACTCGTCCAGCGGCGGGCAGGAGCAGACCAGGTTGCGGTCACCGAACGCACCGTCGATCCTGCGCACCGGCGGCCAGTACTTGTCCGAGGGCGTGACACCCGACGGGAAGACCGCCTCTTCACGGGTGTAGCCGTGGGCCCAGTCGCCACCGAGCGCCGCGGCCGTGTGCGGGGCGTTGCGCAGCGGGTTGTCGTCCGCGCTCCACTCGCCGGAGGCCACCTTGTCGATCTCGCCGCGGATGGCGATCATCGCGTCGCAGAAACGGTCGATCTCGGCGAGATCCTCGCTCTCCGTCGGCTCGATCATCAGCGTGCCGGCCACCGGGAACGACATGGTCGGTGAGTGGAAGCCGTAGTCGATCAGCCGCTTGGCGATGTCGTCGATGCTGACGCCGGTCGCCTTGGACACCGGACGCAGGTCCACGATGCACTCGTGCGCGACCAGACCGGCCGGGCCGTTGTACAGGACCGGGAAGTGCGGTTCGAGGCGCTTGGCGATGTAGTTGGCCGCGAGCACGGCGACCTGCGTCGCACGCTTGAGCCCTTCGCCCCCCATGAGGCGTACGTAGGCCCACGAGATGGGCAGGATGCCCGCCGAGCCCCACGGAGCGGCCGAGATCGGGCCGACGCCGCTCTCCGGGCCCGCGGCGGGCTGGAGGGGGTGGTTGGGGAGGTAAGGGGCCAGGTGGGCGCGCACGCCGACCGGGCCCACACCCGGGCCGCCGCCGCCGTGCGGGATGCAGAAGGTCTTGTGCAGGTTCAGATGGGAGACGTCTCCACCGAAGTGGCCCGGCTTGGCCAGACCGACCAGGGCGTTGAGGTTGGCGCCGTCCACGTACACCTGGCCGCCGGCGTCGTGCACCTCGCCGCAGATGTCCGCGACGTGCTCCTCGAAGACGCCGTGCGTGGAGGGGTAGGTGATCATGAGTACGGCGAGCTCGTCGCGGTGCTTCGCGATCTTGGCCCGCAGGTCCTCTATGTCGACCTCGCCGTCGTCGGCGGTCTTCACCACGACGACCTTCATGCCGGCCATCACGGCGCTCGCGGCGTTGGTGCCGTGCGCGGAGGACGGGATCAGGCAGACGGTGCGCGCGTGGTCGCCGTTGGCCCGGTGGTAGGCGCGCACGGCCAGCAGCCCGGCGAACTCGCCCTGCGAACCCGCGTTGGGCTGGATGGACACGGCGTCGTAGCCGGTGACCTCGGCGAGACGCTCCTCCAGCTCACGGATGAGGGTGAGGAAGCCCTGCGCCTGCTCGGCCGGAGCGAACGGGTGGAGCGCACCGAATTCGGGCCAGGTGATCGACTCCATCTCGGCGGTCGCGTTGAGCTTCATGGTGCAGGAGCCGAGCGGGATCATGCCCCGGTCCAGCGCGTAGTCGCGGTCGGCGAGCTTGCGCAGGTAGCGCAGCATCGCCGTCTCGGAGCGGTGCTGGTGGAAGACGGGGTGGGTGAGGACGGCATCGGTGCGCAGAAGGCCCCCGGGCAGCGCGTCGGCCGCCTCGGCGTCCAGCGCCTCGATGTCGCCGGCTGCGCCGAAGGCGGCCCAGACGGTGGCGACACGGGCGCGGGTGGTGGTCTCGTCACACGCGACCGAGACGTGGTCGGCGTCGACGAGGCGGAGGTTCACCCCGCGCTCCCGCGCGTCGGCGACCACGTCGGCCGCCTTGCCCGGCACGCGGACGGTGAGGGTGTCGAAGTACGCCTCGTGCACGACCTCCGTGCCCGCGGCCCGCAGCCCCTCGGCCAGGATGGCGGCGAACCGGTGGGTGCGCCGCGCGATCGTACGCAGCCCGTCCGGCCCGTGGTAGACGGCGTACATGCCGGCCATGACGGCGAGCAGCACCTGGGCGGTGCAGATGTTGCTGGTGGCCTTCTCGCGGCGGATGTGCTGCTCGCGGGTCTGCAGGGCCAGCCGGTAGGCCTTGTCGCCGTCCGCGTCGACCGAGACGCCGACGAGCCGGCCGGGCAGGCTGCGGGCGAACTTCTCGCGTACGGCCATGAAGCCGGCGTGCGGTCCGCCGAAGCCCATCGGGACGCCGAAGCGCTGCGTGGTGCCCACGGCGATGTCCGCTCCCAGCTCTCCGGGCGAGGTGAGCAGCGTCAGGGCCAGCAGGTCGGCGGCGACGGACACGATCGCGCCCAGTTCGTGCGCCTGCTCGATGACGGGCCTGATGTCCCGCACGGCACCGGAGGCCCCGGGGTACTGGAGCAGCACACCGAAGACCCCGCGCTCGGCCACCTCCGCGGGAATGCCCTCGGTGAGGTCGGCGACGACGACCTCGACCCCGGTCGGCTCGGCGCGGGTCTCGATCACCGCGATGGTCTGCGGCAGCGTGTCGGCGTCGACCAGGAAGACGCCGTCCTTCACCTTGCCGACCCGTCGCGCCAGCGCCATGGCCTCGGCCGCGGCCGTGCCCTCGTCCAGGAGCGAGGCCCCCGAGGTCGGCAGCCCGGTGAGGTCGGCGACCATCGTCTGGAAGTTCAGGAGGGCCTCGAGACGGCCCTGGGAGATCTCGGGCTGGTACGGCGTGTACGCCGTGTACCAGGCGGGGTTCTCCAGGACGTTGCGCAGGATCACCGGCGGGGTGAAGGTGCCGTAGTAGCCGAGCCCGATCATCGGTGCGAGCACCTGGTTGCGGTCGGCGAGGCTGCGCAGCTCGGCCAGGACCTCGGCCTCGGTGCGGGCACCGGGAAGGTCCAGCGCATCGGCACTCTTGATCACGTCGGGCACCGCGGCGGCGGTGAGCTCGTCCAGGGAGCCGTAGCCGACCTGGGCGAGCATCTTCGCCTGCGCCTCGGCATCGGGCCCGATGTGGCGCTGCTCGAACGGAATGCCCTGCTCCAGCTGGGCGAGCGGAGTGCGACGGGGGGTCATGATGGAGGCCTCCTGGTCTGTCACGACCTGCGAGGGGCGCGCCACGGCGTGGCTGCCCGTACGGCCTCCCCCTCTGTCATCTCGACCTGAGAGCTTCACCGGCACGCCCTGGGGCGTACCGGCTTTCACCGTCGGTGAGGGCGGCGCCCGTCGCGGCACGTGCCGTACGGATACCGCCCTGCTTTCCAGAGTGACCTCGTCCGTGCGGTACGGGGGCCTGAGAGATTCCGGGGAGGAGTTGCTCCTTCGGCGCCGCCGGATCGCTCCGGAGGACTCTCCCGCACAGGGTCAGCAGCCGTGTCCCAGCCTACCAGCGGGCCCGGCGCGGGCTGTCTCGAGTGGCCGACGGTCCGGATCTGGCCTTTCGTAGTGCCTGTGGAGCAGCCGCGACCACTTGACGCAGTCGTGACCAGTGGGAGGCACCGTGCAGGCCGACATCGATCCGCGCAGCCTGATCGGCCGCAAGGCCTTCGACCGTCGAGGTGCCAGGATCGGAACCGTGGACGAGGTCTATCTCGACGACGCCACCGGGGTACCCGAGTGGGCCGCCGTGCGCACCGGTCTCTTCACCAGGGACGCGTTCGTCCCGCTGGAGCCGAGCGAGTTCGTCGACGGATCACTCGTGATCCCCTTCGACCGGTCCCTGATCAAGGACGCGCCCGACTTCGGTGTCGGCCGCCATCTGTCCCCCGAACAGGAACTGCAGTTGTACCGGCACTACGGGCTGGACTCCTCGCCCTCCGCCGGGGCGGGTCCCGACAGGGACTTCGGCAGGCTCGCGGGCCAGGAGGAGTAGTCGACCGCGTCACGCACCAGCGGAAGCGGATCGGCCGGACGCAGCTGCGGATCGTCGACACGGAACGTGCGCACCCGGCCGGGCGGTGACCACGGCTCCTCGAAACGAACGGTGACACGGCCGACGCCGCTGCCCTGCACCCAGCCGTGACCGTGGACGTCGTGCCGTACGTCGTGTCCGGCCTGCCAGCGCCGCGAGGCCGGCTGTTCCCCGCCCTCCGGCGTCTTCGCCGCGCCGTCTCCCTCGTCCGGGGCGGCGGAGGACTCCTCGGCGGCGTGCTCGGCGTCGGCGGCCTGCGCGAAGAGATCCTCCTGCGTGAAGTCCGCAAGCCCTGTGACACCGACGCCGAGCAGCCGCACGCCTCCGGTCGTGTCCACGGCCTCCAGCAGCCGCGCGGCGGCCTCCCTGACCACCGTGGGGTCGTCGGTGGGCCCGCGGAGGGTCTCGGATCTGGTGAGCGTCGAGAAGTCGTAGCGGCGCACCTTGAGGACCACGGTGCGGCCGGAACGCCCCGCGCCCCGCAGCCGTCGCACACACCGGACCGCGAGCCGTTCCACCTCCGTGCGCACGCGCACACGGTCGTGCAGGTCCACGTCGAAGGTGTCCTCGACCGAGACCGATTTGGCGTCCCTCTCGGCGACGACCGGACGGTCGTCGTAGCCCCGCGCCATGCGGTGGAGCGCGACGCCGTGCGCCTTCCCCAGCAGCCGCACGAGCTCCGCCTCACCGGCCTCCACCAGGTGGCTGACGGCGGTCATGCCCGCGCGCCGCAGGTGGTCGCCGGTGGCGGGCCCCACACCCGGGAGGATCCGCACGGACATGGGAGCCAGGAGTTCACGCTCGGTGCCGGGCTCGATCAGCAGCAGACCGTCCGGTTTCGCCTCCTCCGAGGCGATCTTGGCAAGCATCTTGGAGCCGGCCAGACCCACGGAACCGCTGAGTCCGGTGACGCTCCTGATCACGGTCCGCAACTGCTCACCGACCAGGCGCGCGGACGCCGAGTCGTCGGCGACCCCGCCGGCCTCGAGATCGACGAAGGCCTCGTCCAGACTGAGCGGCTCCACGAGCGGTGACAGCCGCCCGAGCAGCTCCATCACCTGGTCGCTCACTGTCCGGTAGAGCGCGAAACGCGGGATCAGGTACGCGGCGTTGGGCGCGAGCCGTCTCGCCTGCGCCATCGGCATCGCCGAGTGCACGCCGAGACGGCGCGCCTCGTAGGAGGCGGTGGCGACCACCCCGCGCATGCCCAGTCCACCGACCACCACCGGCTTGCCACGCAGACTGGGCTTCGCCGCCTGCTCCGCGGAGGCGTAGAAGGCATCCATGTCCAGATGCAGGATGGTGGGCGCGGCTCTCACACGGCCGATGCTGCCCTATGCCACTGACAACCGCTCCGCCCGGCGGGTGCGCCACGCCGCCCGCCCCGGTGTCTCAGCCCGCGCGATTGCGTCGGCGTGCCAGTTCGTCGCCGGGGTTGGGGCCGATCAGGGTCTCCCCCGTGTCGACACGCTCCCCGTGCAGCTGGGACAGTGCCGCGTCGACGTCCCGCCAGACGACACCGACGGCGATCCCGAAGACGCCCTGACCTCCCTGGAGCAGGTTCACGACCTCGTCCGGCGAGGAGCACTCGTAGACCGTGGCGCCGTCACTCATCAGCGTCATCCGCTCGAGGTCGGTGAATCCCCGGGCCCTGAGGTGCTGAACCGTGGTGCGGATGTTCTGCAGCGCGACACCCGTGTCCAGGAAACGCTTGACGATCTTGAGGAGCACCACGTCCCGGAAGCTGTAGAGACGCTGCGTCCCCGACCCGTACGCCGGACGTACGCTCGGTTCCACGAGCCCCGTACGCGCCCAGTAGTCGAGCTGCCGGTAGGTGATCCCGGCCGCCGCACATGCAGTCGGCCCCCGGTAGCCGATCTCCCCTGTCACTGCCACACCGTCCGCTGCCACCACCGCCGGCTGAACCGGCTGTCTGATGGAGTGGTCGGCCGCACTGCCGTGCTGCCGGTACGGCCCACCCTCAGCCGTACCGTCGCCGCTGCTTCTCACGCCGACCTCCGTCCTTGACCTGCCACCTCGAAGGTAGGCAGTCACCAGGGGTGCGTCAACGATCGCCACACTCGGCACGCCGAGTGATAATCACCCTGAGGGTGGTTTCCCGTGACTGATTTCCGGGAACGGCTTGTCGGATGCGCTGACGCTGCCCCTCGGGACGGTCACTGACTGTTCGTGCCGAAGTCCTCCGGCGAGATCTGGTCGAGGAACTCGCGGAACTTCTCCACCTCGTCCTCCTGTTCGTCGGGGATGGCGATGCCCGCGTCGTCCAGCACCCCGTCACTGCCGTAGATCGGCGTGCCGGTGCGCAGGGCGAGCGCTATGGCGTCGGACGGCCGTGCGCTCACCTCGACACCACTGGCAAAGACCAGCTCCGCGTAGAAGACCCCTTCTCGGAGGTCCGTGATGCGGACCTCGCTGAGCTCCTGGCCCACGGCCTCGAGCACGTCCTTGAAGAGATCATGGGTCAGCGGCCTGGCCGGAGCCATGCCCTGCTGGGCGAAGGCGATCGCGGTCGCTTCCCCAGGGCCGATCCAAATAGGGAGGTACCGGTCGCCTCCCACTTCACGCAGGAGCACGATCGGTTGGTTGGAGGGCATTTCCACCCGGACACCCACAACGTCGAGCTCGTTCACACAGCAACCCTAGGACGTGCCCGCCATGTTTGGATAGTCGGGCTCGTCCGCCCTCAGTGGAAGCTGACCTTCAGAGCGGTCTGCACGAGCGCCGCGTGGAGGCGCACGGAGAGCTCCGCCAGCTCCTTCGCGGTGGCCTCCGCATGTGCCCTGGTCTGCGGATTCCTGTGCCGGCGCAGGGGTGCGACCACCTGCTCGACCAGCCCCGCCTCGCGCTCGGCGGCGGCCTTGACGGCGCGCAGGTGCCGGGGTTCCAGACCAAATCTGCCCAGGTCCGCCACGAGTCGTGCCACGGTCACCGCCTCGGCGTCGTAGCTGCCTCCGGCGGCGGGCACGATCAGCCCGTACGACTCCCACTCGGCGAGCTGCTCCTCGGTGGCCTCGGCGGCGGCGAGGAGTTCCGGGCGCCCGATACGGGAGGCGGTGTTCTGCCCGAGGTCCTGGTCCCACAGGACCTCCGTGGACTCGCCCTGGCCGCCGCCGGACGGGAGCGCGGCCTGTTCTCCGCGGGCGAGTGCTTCGAGGTGCTCACGGATGACCTTGAGCGGCAGGTAGTGGTCCCGCTGCATGCGCAGCACCTGAGCCAGCCGCTCGACGTCGGCAGAGCTGAACTTCCGGTAACCCGATGGCGTGCGCTGGGGCTCGACGAGACCCTCCGCCTCCAGGAAGCGGATCTTGGAGATCGTGACTTCGGGGAACTCGTCGCGCAGCCGCAGGAGCACCGTGCCGATGCTCATCGCACGCTCGCCCGCGGCGGCGGTGCCGTGACCGGCACCGCCTGTCGGTGTTCGCAGCATGGACCTTCCTGGTGGTCCCCCCGGACGTGGTCCGGGGAAGGGTCACACGCCTCGCTGGCTCGCGTAGAAGACCAGCCGGTACTTGCCGATCTGGACTTCGTCACCGTTGGTCAGCGCGACGGAATCGATGCGCTCGCGGTTGACGTAGGTGCCGTTGAGGCTTCCGACGTCGCCCACCGTGAAACTACCGTCCGGGCTCCTGTGGAACTCCACGTGACGCCGCGACACGGTCACGTCGTCGAGGAAGATGTCGCTCTGCGGGTGACGGCCGGCCGTCGTCAGGTCGCCGTCCAGCAGGAAGCGGCTGCCGGAGTTCGGGCCACGCCGGACCACCAGCAGCGCCGAACCCGCCGGCAGCGCGTCCACGGCGGCCTGGGCCTCCGGGGAGAGCGAGGGAAGGACCGTCTGGCCCGTCGCCTCGGCCTCGTACGCCTCGATCCCCGAGATCGAGATGGTGGAGGTCGTCTCCGAGGCGCGCTCGGGCACCCCGCCCCTCAGCGGCGCACCGCAGTTGGAGCAGAAACGGCTGGCCTCGGCGTTCCGATGCCCGCACCTCGTACAGACCGGCATGGACGAGCCCTCCGGAGCGGGGGCGTACCCTCCACCCGTACTCGAGGTCGATGATTCCCCGAAACCTATGCGTCCAGAACCCCCGGGGTCAACGGACGACGCGCCGGACCCGACGGCGCCTCCCTGGACCTCGTCACGGAAGAGCGGGCGCTCCGAGCCCTGCTCCTCGGCGCCCTGACCCTGACGCGGAGCGCGGTGGCGGGCAGCGCTGCTGTCCTCGCGGGCACTCTTTCCGAACAACTTCGCAAACAACTTCACGGGCGTTTCCCCTTGACCGAAATAGACCCGCCCGTGGGGCAGGACGAACCCTGAATGAACACACCTGCCGACCCGGACATCTTCACAACGTCCGTATCCACCCGACAGTTTCCACCACGCGCCACCAATCCGTTGCGCCGACCCCCCGCAACCCGGTGTGCGTGTCCTGTGAGCACCGCGCCCCACCGCCTCACCGGGACGACGACCGGGCGTGGTCGGGCTGTTCCGCCGGCCGCAGGGCGTCCACGACGATGTCCTCGGCGCGTGTCACCTCGGCCGTGGCCTGCTCCTTCTCGAGCGTCTGCACGACACCACCGGGGATGTTCAGAGCCGGCTCCAGGTCCTGCGGTTTGCCGATGACCTCGAACTCGTAGGGAGCCTCGATCCTGCGGCCGTCGACTCTCAACTCTCCCCCGTCACCGGAGAAGTATGTATTGGCCACCACCCGCACGCCGTTGATCTCGATCGCCTCGGCACCCGCGGCCCGGAGCTCCTGGATGGTGTCCAGGAGCATGTCGGACTCCACCGCGCCGCTCGGGTCACTGATGGTCAGCGTGATGCCGGGGCCGTGCGCCGCGACCGTTCCCGCCAGGATACCGAGCTGACGCTCCTTCTCGAGCGTCTGCTTCCGGGCCTCCTCCGCCTGGTCGGAGCTGTTCTCCAGTTCCGTGCGCTGGTCGTCGAGGCGCTGTTTCTCGTCCTCGAGGCGCTGGGTCCGGTTGTCGAGCTCGTCGAGGATGCGGACCAGGTCCTCCTGGCGGGCGCCACGGAGGGCGCTGTTGTCGCTGTTCGACCTGACCTGGATGGCCAGCCCCAGACCGAGGACGAACAGCAGGAGGGCCACGATCAGTTGGGCCCTGCTCACCCTGGGCGGCCAGAGGCCCGCCCGAAGCCGCTGGCGCCCTGAGACGGTCCCGGGCGCGTCCGGCGGGGACGCGGGCGGCACCGGGGCCGGTGCGGGCGCCTCGGCCGGGAGCGCGCCGGCGGGGCCCCCGCCGCCGAGCCTCTGTTCGCTGTTCGGGTTCTGTTCGCTGTTCATCGGCCTCACGCCCGGAAGACGTGCCGGCGGATCGCCGCGGCGTTGGAGAAGATCCGGATGCCGAGCACGACCACCACGCCGGTGGAGAGCTGGGCGCCGACGCCCAGTTTGTCGCCGAGGAAGACGATGAGCGCGGCCACCACGACGTTCGACAGGAACGACACCACGAACACCTTGTCCACGAAGATCCCGTCGAGCATGGCCCGGAGACCGCCGAAGACGGCGTCGAGCGCGGCCACCACGGCGATCGGCAGATAGGGCTCGACCACCGCCGGCACTTCGGGCCGGACCAACAGTCCGACCACGACTCCCACGACGAGGCCCAGTACGGCGATCACGATGTGCCCTTCCCTGTGTCTGCCGCACCACTGCCCGTGTCTGCGGCCTGAGGCTCTGCTGTACGTACGATCAGGCTGGGCGCGGCCGGAAGACGCACCTTCTCCTGCTCGGAGATGCTGGTGCGGATGTCGAAGCTCTCGTGCAACGCCTGAAGGTACTGGCCGTCCGCACTGTCCTGGAAGGCTGTGGCGAGCCTCTTCCCGTCCCCCACCGCCAGCACCGTGTACGGCGGCACCAGCGGCCTGTTGTCGACCAGTATGGCGTCGCCCGCCGCACGGATCGCGGAGAGGGCGGTCAGCCGCTGGCCGTTGATGGCGACCGCCTCGGCGCCCGACTGCCACAGACCGTTGACCACACGTTGCATGTCCCGGTCACGCACACGCCCGGTGTCGGCGAAACCGGCGGACTCACGGGGTCCTCCGCCGCCCTCGTCGGTGTCCTCGGCGTCGTCCACGACGAGCTTGACGCCAGGCCCCTCGACAGCGGTGGCGCCCGACAGCAGCGCCACGAGACCGCCCTGGTCCCCACCGTGCTCCTGAAGCGCCCTGCGCTGCCGCTCACCGACGTCCTTGCGCAACTCCTCGACCTGCTTCTCGAGCGTGTCCGCCGTGGAGGTCTCGGCGTTGACCCGGTCGATGAGCTCCTCGCGCTCCTTGGCCACGACCGGCGCCGCCACCCGGGCCTCGGCGGCACCGAGTGTCACCACGAGAGCGGCCAGCACCAGTCCCGCGGCGAGACCCAGCTTCGCCCTGAGTGTCCGTGGCAGGCCGTCACTGCCTTCGGCGCGACGACGGGCCGAGGCCTCGGCGTATCCCTCGTCGAGGCTGTGTTCCATCACCGTGGTCAGCAGCGACATGGAGGCGTCGGGGCGGGGACGCGGCGGAGCACTGCTCCGATCGGGGGGCGGCTGCGGCATGCCGCACATCGTCGCACGTCATGCCCGCTGCCGCCGAATGGCCCCACCGTCGGCCCGGAAGCCGCGGCGTACGGGCTTCCGGGCTCACGGCTCAGCGGGTCAGTCGCCCGCGCTGTCCACGATCGCCGCCCACTCGTCGAGCAGTGCCTGAGCGGAGGCGTCATCAGGGCCTTCGGCCCACAGATGGGTGACCGCCTCCGACGGGTCGGGAAGCACCATCACCCAACGGCCGTCGGTCTCGACGACCCGGACACCGTCGGTGGTGTCCACACTGCGCTCTCCAGCGGCCTCGACGACCCGCCGCATGACAAGCCCCTTGACGGCCCACGGCGTGGCCAGGTCACGGCGCAGCACGTGCGCGCGCGGGATGCGGGCATCGATCTGGCTGAGGGTGAGCTGCGTCCGGGCCACCAGGCCGATGAGCCGGACGAAGGCCGCCGCACCGTCGAAGACGCTGCTGAACTCGGGCACGATGAAGCCGCCTCGGCCGTCACCGCCGAAGATCGTCGTGTCCTCGCGGCCGACACGGGTCAGATCGTCGGGGGACGTGGTCGTCCACTCCACCTGCGTTCCGTGGTAGGCCGCTACTTGTTCGGCGACACGGGTGGTGGTCACCGGAAGGGCCACCCGTCCGCTTCGCCGCTCCGCGGCCACGAGGTCGAGCATGACCAGCAGCGCGCGGTCGTCCTCGATGATGCGGCCACGCTCGTCCACGAGGGACAGCCGCTCACCGACGGGGTCGAACCGGACGCCGAAGGCGGCCCGCGCGGACGACACGATCTCACCGAGGCGCACCAGGCCCGCGCGCCTGGACTCGGCGGACTCCGTCGGCCGGGACTCGTCGAGCCCCGGGTTGATGGTCAGCGCGTCGACACCGAGGCGTCCGAGGAGGCTGGGCAGGACGAGCCCGGCGCTGCCGTTGGAGGCGTCCACGACCACCTTGAGGCCCGCGTCGGCGATGCCCGCCGTGTCGACGTTGCGCAGCAGCGAACCCGTGTAGGAGTCGTAGACGCTCGACGGGAAGTGCAGGTCCCCGATCTCTCCGGGGAAGGCCCTGCGGTACTCCTGACGGGCGTAGACCCGGTCCAGCTTCCGCTGACCCGCCTGGGAGAGATCGGCACCCCGCTCGTCGAAGAACATGATGTCGACCGAGTCGGGGACGCCGGGAGACGTACGGATCATGATGCCGCCGGCGCTGCCCCGTGCGGTCTGCTGCCGGGCTACCGGCAACGGCACGTTCTCCAGGTCGCGGACGTCGATGGCACTCGTCTGGAGCGCCGAGATGACCGCTCTCTTCAGCGCGCGGGCACCGCGGGAGTGGTCACGGGCGGTGGTTACCGTCGCACCTTTCTTGAGGGTCGTCGCGTAGGCGCCGGCGAGCCGGACGGCGAGCTCCGGCGTGATCTCCACGTTCAGGATGCCGGAGACGCCACGGGCTCCGAAGAGGTGTGCCTGGCCGCGCGACTCCCAGATCACCGAGGTGTTGACGAAGGCGCCGGCCTCGATGGTCTTGAACGGGTAGACCCGCACGTTGCCCTGGATGATCGATTCTTCGCCGACCAGGCACTCATCACCGATGACGGCACCGTCCTCGATGCGGGAGGCCCGCATGATGTCGGTGTTCTTGCCGATCACACAGCCGCGCAGGTTGCTGTGCTGTCCGATGTAGACGTTGTCGTGGACGACCGCCCGGTGCAGGAACGCGCCCGATTTCACGACGACGTTCGATCCCACCACGGTGTGTTCGCGGATCTCCGCGCCCGCTTCGATCTTGGCGTAGTCACCGATGTACAGCGGCCCCCGCAGCACCGCGTCGGGGTGGACCTCGGCGCCTTCCGCGACCCAGACGCCCGGAGAGATCTCGAATCCGTCGAGTTCGACGTCGACCTTGCGCTCCAGCACGTCGGCCTGGGCCTTCACGTAGCTCTCGTGCGTGCCCACGTCCTCCCAGTAGCCTTCCGCCACGTACCCGCAGATCAGCTTGCCGTCCTTCATGAGCTGCGGGAACACGTCGCCGGACCAGTCCACCGAGGTGTCGGCCTGTACGTAGTCGAAGACCTCGGGCTCCATGACGTAGATGCCCGTGTTCACGGTGTCCGAGAAGACCTGGCCCCAGGTCGGCTTCTCCAGGAACCGCTCCACCTTCCCGTCTTCGTCAACGATCGTGATGCCGAATTCCAGCGGGTTGGGGACCCGGGTCAGGCACACGGTGACGAGTGCGCCCTTCTCCTTGTGGAACGCGATGAGGTCGGTGAGATCGAAGTCGGTGAGGGCATCGCCGGAAATGACCAGGAAGGTGTCGTCCTTCAAAGCCTCTTCGGCGTTCTTCACACTCCCCGCGGTGCCGAGCGGCTTCTCCTCGTTGGCATAGCTGAGTTCCATCCCGAGTTCTTCGCCGTCACCGAAGTAATTCTTGACGAGTGAGGCGAGGAACTGGACGGTGACCACGGTCTCATTGAGCCCATGCCTTTTGAGCAGACGTAGCACGTGCTCCATGATGGGCCGGTTGGCCACGGGCAGGAGCGGCTTGGGCATGCTTGAGGTCATGGGGCGAAGGCGGGTGCCTTCACCGCCTGCCATCACGACGGCCTTCATATCGGTAACGTCCTCCTCGAAGAGACGACGGTCTGCCGATTTCGCCCGTCGGGGCGACACACAACTGTCGGGTGCGGGCCGGCGACTCTGCACGGCACCACGTCAACGAGCTAATCGGCTACTTGATCCGCCTTGACCAGACGGCGGACCTGGACCACATAGAGGATCCCTGCCCACCAATAGAGGGTTGTACCCCATCCAGCGAACGCCCATCCGAAAATGGTGCCCAGCGAAGCAAGCCAACCACTTCCGTCGCTGAGCAGCAACAAGGGGAAGGCGTACATCAGGTTGAAGGTCGCGGCTTTGCCCAGGAAGTTCACCTGCGGCGGCGGATAGCCGTGCCTGCGGAGGATTCCCACCATGACGAGGAGCATCAGCTCACGGGCCAGGAGTGCGGCGGTCAGCCACCACGGCAGGATCTCGCGCCAGGTGAGCCCGACGAGGGTCGACAGGATGTACAGGCGGTCGGCAGCCGGATCCAGGAGCCGGCCCAGCTTGCTGATCTGGTTCCAGCGACGGGCGAGCTTGCCGTCCAGGTAGTCACTGACTCCGCTCAGCATCAGGACCAGCAGAGCCCAGCCATCACTGTTGGGCCCGCCGAACACGGGGCGAAGGATCAGCCACAGGAAGAGCGGTACGCCGACAAGGCGAGCCATGCTGAGGATGTTGGGGATGGTGAGTACTCGGTCCGTCTGAACTCGAGTCTCCTGGACCTCCACCCGGGGGCCTCCTGTGAAGAACGTGCCAATGATGCCCCCTGACCTTACCCTCAGCCCCAGGACGCCGATGCACAGGGGTGGGAAGCCGCCTGGCCGTGAACGCAGAAAAGCCCCGTGCCACAAGGGCACGGGGCTAGTCCGCAATA
>NZ_JBISCE010000032.1:0-330217 GCF_044385685.1 Streptomyces sp. ALB3
GCCTTTTCCCATTCCTTTGACCACGGTCCCGCGAGCATGCGGAAGCACAATCAGAGTTAGAGTCTGGGCTTGGGAGTCGCCGCCGATCCCCCGACTCGAAGGTCGTGTTGGGGTCAGGCAGGGGTACGACAGTACAGGCCGCTGTGGGACGAGGCAAATCGTTTCCGGCGCGCCTCCGGGTCGGCGCAACCGGTAGCTCTCGGGCGGAACCGGGACTTCATATGACTTACGCTGCTGATCAGTACGCCGCCCTCCATCAGCCGTGGCGGTGACCTACGGATCCCCACCCCCTGAGAGGCTCTCCATGACCACAGTGACGTCCCCTCTTGCCGGCCGCGCCATCGGGCTCACCGCGGTTCCCGACCCCGTGTTCTCCGGAGCGATGGTGGGTCCCGGTACCGCCATCGACCCCGTACGCGAGCCTTCGGAGGCCGTCTCGCCGGTGGACGGCATCGTCGTCTCCCTCCACCCGCACGCCTTCGTCGTCGTCGACGACCAGGGCCACGGTGTGCTGACGCACCTCGGGATCGACACCGTGCAGCTCAACGGCGAGGGCTTCGAGCTCCTCGTGAACAAGGGGGACACGGTGACCCGCGGTCAGGGCATCGTCCGGTGGGACCCGGCCGCCGTCGAGGCGGCCGGTAAGTCCGCGATCTGCCCGGTCGTGGCCCTGGAGGCCACCGCCGAGTCCCTCTCCGAGGTCCGCGAGGACGGCGACGTGAAGGTCGGCGAGACGCTGTTCGGCTGGCAGTGACGCCTCGGGCGCACTGATGAGCCAGTTGGGAATCCACCGCGACGGCACAGCCGCCGCACAATCGGAGACGGGTGAAATGGAGACAACGCTGCGAGGCGTCGGCGTGAGCCACGGTGTGGCCATCGGCGAGGTTCGGCACATGGGTACGGCGGTGCTCGAACCGCCGGCCAAACAGATTCCCGCAGAGGAGGCCGAGCGCGAGCAGGGGCGCGCCCGCCAGGCCGTGGAGGCTGTCGCCGCCGACCTCATCGCGCGCGGCAATCTGGCGGGGGGCGAGGCACAGCACGTGCTGGAGGCCCAGGCCATGATGGCGCAGGACCCGGAGCTCATCGCCGACGTCGAGCGTCGTATCGCCGTCGGCAGCACCGCCGAGCGGGGTGTCTACGACGCGTTCGCCGCGTACCGTGCTCTGCTGGCCAATGCCGGGGAGTACCTGGCAGGTCGCGTCGCCGACCTCGACGACGTCCGGAACCGGATCGTGGCGCGGCTGCTCGGCGTTCCGATGCCGGGTGTGCCGGACAGCGACGAGCCGTACGTGCTGATCGCACGTGACCTGGCACCCGCCGACACGGCTCTGCTCGACCCCGCGTTGGTGCTCGGCTTCGTCACGGAGGAGGGCGGGCCCACCAGCCACAGCGCCATTCTCGCGCGGGCGCTCGGGGTCCCGGCCGTCGTGGCTCTCCCCGGAGCGGGCGAGATCGCCGAGGGCACGGTCGTGGCGGTGGACGGCAGCACGGGCGAGATCTTCGTGGAGCCCAGCCCGGAGAAGCGCGCCGAGATGGAGAGCGCCTCGGCGGCCCGCAAGGCCGCTCTGTCGGCCGTGACCGGCCCCGGTGCCACCTCCGACGGCCACAAGGTGCCGCTGCTGGCCAATGTCGGTGGTCCCGGTGATGTGCCGGCGGCCGTGGAGGCCGGTGCCGAGGGCGTCGGGCTCTTCCGTACGGAGTTCCTCTTCCTGGACGACAGCAAGCAGGCGCCGTCCGAGGAGAAGCAGATCTCGGCGTACCGCGCGGTACTGGAAGCGTTCCCCGAGGGGCGTGTCGTCGTGCGGGTGCTGGACGCCGGTGCCGACAAGCCACTGGACTTCCTGACACCGGCCGACGAGCCGAACCCCGCACTGGGTGTGCGCGGGCTGCGCAGCCTGCTGGACCACCCCGACGTACTGCGGACCCAGCTGACGGCGCTGTCCAGGGCGGCCGAAGGGCTGCCGGTGTACCTCGAGGTCATGGCCCCGATGGTGGCGGACCGCGCCGACGCCAAGGCGTTCGCCGACGCCTGCCGTGAAGCGGGACTGCAGGCGAAGTTCGGTGCGATGGTGGAGATTCCGTCCGCCGCGCTCCGGGCCCGCTCGATCCTGCAGGAGGTCGAGTTCCTGTCGCTGGGGACCAACGACCTGGCGCAGTACACCTTCGCGGCGGACCGCCAGGTGGGAGCCGTTTCGCGTCTGCAGGACCCGTGGCAGCCCGCGCTGCTCGACCTCGTCGCGCTCTCGGCCGATGCCGCCAGGGCCGAGGGCAAGAGCTGTGGCGTCTGCGGGGAGGCCGCTTCGGACCCGCTGCTGGCCTGCGTGCTGACCGGCCTGGGTGTCACCTCCCTGTCCATGGGTGCGGCGTCCATTCCCTACGTGCGGGCGACGCTCGCGAAGCACACGCTCGCGCAGTGCGAGCGTGCCGCATCAGCCGCCCGTGCGGCGGACTCCGCCGATGAGGCGCGACTCGCCGCACAGGCGGTGCTGTCGGGCGAGTGACGCGGTCCGTCGGACGCAGTCGGATGTGAGGGGTCCCCGCCGGTTCCGGCGGGGACCCCTTCGCTCTGTCAGCGATGGGCCTCCGGTTCGTCGGCCCCGATGTCGAAGCCCGCGCAGTACTCGACGCCGGATTCCGGCGACACGGGTTCGCCCGTGTCGGCGTCGGTGCAGTAGGCGCTGAAGACCTCACCCGCCGTGAGCGGGAGGAGGCCGCCCCTGTGGAGGCGCCACCCGTGCACCCGGTCCGGTGTGCCGGGTGCCGTGGTGCGCAGTACGACGCCGCCCTGGGTCTCGAGGGCGACGCCCGCGGCGAGCACCGTGGCGAACTCCGCGCCCTCCGACGGCTCGAGGCCGGCCGGGCGGTCCGTGTCCCGGGTGGTGTGGAGGACGGCGAGGAGTTGTTCGCTCTCCGTGGGCACGCTGCAGACGAGGTGGTGTGTGCCGGGTCCCGCGGTGTCGAGCAGGCGCATCAGCAGGTGGGAGGCCCGGTCGAAGGCGGCCCGCCCGATGTCCTGCCCGCAGTCCGCGCAGTCGCCGAGGCCGGTGAGCAGCATCGTCGCGTACTCCCAGGTGGCGCGGCGCACGGCTCGCGAGACGAGCAGCGGGATCAGCGTGTCGATGGACTGGCCGGTGTAGGCGACGGTGGCGCCGGCTGCGGCGATCTCGGCCGTGAAGCGGCTACGGCTCGTGCGGTCGTCCGGATCGAGGCCGGACTCGGCGCAGAACTCCGCGTAGTCCTCCGGGTCGAAGAGGGCCACGGTGGTGTGCACGCCCTGGGCGGCGAGCGTGCGCAGCAGGCTCTCGACCTGCCGGAGGTAGACGGAGTGGTCCTCGAAGGAGAAGCTCCGGTAGCCGCGCATGGCCGCGAAGTCCTCCGGGTCGACCAGGAGGCCGACGGTACTGGGTGCTTCGCGGCGCAGCGTGCGCCGCATGGATGTCCCTGAGCGTTGCCGGTTGCGCTTGATGTGCGCCATGAGTCCCCCTGTGCGCTGTCGATCGGTGCTCACTCAGCGTAATCAGGGGGACTGACAACGGGGTGCTGGCCGGGCGGCTCAGCGGCGCCGGCGGGCGAGGTCCTCGTAGAAGCCGAGGAGTTCCAGGTTGTCGATGGAGCCGGGGTTGACCGCCTTGGCAAGGGCTGTGCCCTGGAGGAGCCGCTTGACCGGGACCTCGATGCGCTTGCCGGTGAGGGTGTGCGGGATGCCGGGGACCTCGATGACCTCGTCCGGCACGTGGCGGGGGGAGAGGTTCTCGCGGATGGTCCGTTTGATGCTGTCCCGGAGCGTGTCGTCGAGGGTGGCGCCGTCGGCGAGGTGGACGAACAGGGGCATCCAGTAGCCGCCGTCCGGCTCCTCGAGGCCGATGACGAGGGACTCACGGATCTCGGGGAGCCGCTCGACCGCCTCGTAGATGTCGGCGGACCCCATCCGTACGCCCTGCCGGTTGAGGGTGGAGTCGGAGCGGCCGTGGATGATGACCGACCCCCGGTCGGTGAGGGTGATCCAGTCGCCGTGGCGCCACACTCCGGGGTACACGTCGAAGTAGCTGTCGTGGTAGCGGCGGCCGTCGGGGTCGTTCCAGAAGCGGACCGGCATGGAGGGCATGGGTGCGGTCACGACGAGCTCGCCGACCTCACCGGTGAGCGGCTTGCCCGCGGGGTCCCAGGACTGGAGATCGGTACCGAGACAGGGGGCCTGGAGCTCACCGATGTGGACGGGGAGGGTGGGGACCGCGCCCGCGAAGCAGCTGCAGACGTCCGTCCCCCCGCTGACGGAGGCGATCCACAGGTCCTGGCCGGTGGCGGCGAACTCGTCGTGGAGCCAGCGGAAGCCGTCGGGCGGGAGGGGGGAGCCCGTGGTGGCGACGCACTGGACGCGGCTGAGATCGTGGTCGCGGCCCGGGTGGACGCCCGCCTTCCTGCAGGCCATGACGTAGGCGGCCGATGTGCCGAAGAGCGTGGCGCCGGTCTGTTCGGCGACGCGCCACTGGGCTTGGACGTCCGGATGGCCGGGGCTGCCGTCGTACAGCACGAGGGTGGTGCCGGTGAGCAGACCGGAGACGAGGAAGTTCCACATCATCCAGCCGGTGGAGGTGTACCAGAAGAAGCGGTCGTCGGGGCCGAGGTCGCAGTGCAGCCCGATCTGCTTGAAGTGTTCGAGGAGGATCCCGCCCTGTGACTGGACGATCGCCTTGGGGAGTCCGGTCGTGCCGGAGGAGTACAGCACCCACAGCGGGTGTGCGAACGGCACCTGCTCGAAGACCGGCTCGGTGTCGGATGCGGTGAGCGCCGACCACTCGAGGGCGCCGTCGGGCGCGTCCGTGCCGAGAAGCGGGATGTGGACGACCGCGCGCAGGGTGGGCAGTTCGCGGCGTAGCTCGGCCACGGTGCCGGTGCGGTCGTGTTCCTTGCCCCCGTAGCGGTAGCCGTCGACGGTGAACAGGACGACGGGCTCGACCTGCTGGAAGCGGTCCAGGACGCTGCGTGCTCCGAAGTCGGGGGCGCAGGAGGTCCAGACCCCGCCGACCGCGGCGGTGGCGAGGAACGCGACGACCGCCTGCGGGATGTTGGGGAGGTATCCGCTGACCCGGTCGCCGGGGGTGACTCCGAGGGCGCGGAGCTCGGCGGCCAGCGAGCCCACCTGCCGCCTGAGTTCGGACCAGCTGACGGCGGCCTGGGTGTGGGTCTCGTCGACGTACAGCAGGGCCGGGGCGTCCGCGCGGAGCGGGTCGTCCGCCGTACGCAGGGCGTGTTCGGCGTAGTTGAGGGTGGCGCCGGGGAACCACTGGGCGCCGGGCATGGAGCGGTCGCCGATGACCGCGTCGTACGGGGTCGAGAAGCGTACGTCGAACCAGTCGGCGACGGCCTGCCAGAAGGTGTCGAGCTCCTCGACCGACCATCTGTGCAGTGCCTCGTAGCCGCCGTCGGCCGGTGCGCCGTGGCGTTCGGCCGCCCATCGCTGGAAGCGGGTGACGGCCGCTGCCTCGACGCGCTCGGGACCGGGCTGCCAGAGGGGGGCTTCGCCGGCTTCTGAGGTCATGGAGGCTCCCTGGCCTTTCGGGGTGTACGCGGGGTGTGCGTGCGTCGCGCGCACGGGCTGGGGTGTGCGCGTGAACGGCTGTTACGGACGATGCCATGTGATCGTCCCGCGCACCAGGGTCTCCCTGCCATGCTTGCGTGTCCCGCTGTGTGCGGCGGCCACAGGTGAACGGAAGCTGAACGGGCCGCGTTTCCGTCACCGCGAGTGGCAGGGTGACCGTCATGGATGGTCGTGACCTGGTGCGCTCGGTGAGAATGGTCGGTTCCGTACAGGGGATGCGCACGGTGCGCTCGGCCTGGCGGCGTCGCCGTGCGGATGCGCGGGCGCTGGTGGGGCGGGGTGCGGAGCGCGCGCGTGTGCCCGGTCTGCTGATCGGCGCGGAGCCGGGGCCGGGCGGCGGAGTCGTGCGCTTCGCCCGCTCGCAGTTGCTGGTCCGGGTGGCGGTGGGCGGTGCGGTGTTCTGGTCCTGGGACGGAGCCGGGCCACTGCCCTCGTACGCCTTGGCGGGGGACGGGCCGGACTCGGACCCGCGTGCGCGGCTCGAACCGGATGCGAACGGCGGCTGGCGGGTGGTGTCGGAGCGGCTGACGGTGGTGGTGTCACGGCACGGGGCGGTGGAGCTGCGTACACCGGGTGGGGTGCTGCTGCGCCGGGAGCTGCCGCCGCGCTGGTGGGAGCCCGTGGCGGGCGGTGGGGCCCGGTGGGTGCAGCGTTCCGAGGTCCCTGCCGACGCGCGCTTCTTCGGGCTTGGCGGGCGGGCCGGTGGTCCGAGGCTCAGGGAGGGGACCTACCGGCTGTGGAACAGCGATCCGGGCGGCCGTTTCGGCCCCGGGGACGACCCGCTGCATCTGACGATGCCGGTGCAGGTGGTGGTGTCCGACGCCGGGACCCATCTGGTGTTCCACGACAACTCCTGGTCGGGCGGGGTGGCGCTGCGGGAGGGCGAGGAGGGTGCCGGATCGGGGCACGACCGGCCCGGCTCGTGTGAGGTGCGGATCGACGGGGGTCCGCTCCGCTGCTGGGTGGTCGCGGGCACGCCGGCCAGGGTGCTGCAGGGCTGGACGGCGCTGACGGGGGCGCCTGCGCTGCCGCCGTCGTGGGCGCTGGGTCCTCAGCACGCGCTGGGGTCCGGCGGCGAACAGGAGGTGCGGCGGGTCGTCGCGGGGTACCGGGAGCGGGGCCTGCCCCTGTCGGTACTGCATCTGGACGCCGGTCACCACGACGCGCATCAGGTGTGCACGGCCGGCCGGGACCGGTTTCCCGGTCTCCCCCGGCTGGCGGACGAGCTGCGCGAGGACGGTGTCCGGCTGGTGCCGGTCGTCGGTCCGGCGGTGCGGGCGTCGACGGGCGACGCGGTGTTCGACAGCGGACTCGTGGTCGGCACGGAGGGTGCGTTCGTCCGGGATCCCCAGGGGGCTCCCGTGCTCGGTGGGGTGTGGCCGGGTGAGTGCGTCTACCCGGATTTCACCGATCCGCTGGTGCGGGAGTGGTGGGGGGCGCTGTACGAGGAGTGGCTCGGGCAGGGATTCACCGGTGTGGGGCACGGCACGAACGAGCCGGTGGCGTTCTCCGCCTTCGGCGACCCGTCGCTGCCTCGTTCGTCACGGCACTGTCTGGAGGGCCGTGGCGGGGATCACCGGGAGGCACGCAACGTGTACGCGTTGGCGATGGCGAGGGCCGGTTACGAAGGGCTGCGCCGGCTGCGTCCGGACGAGCGCCCGTTCCTGTTCTCCCGCTCGGGCTGGGCGGGGATGCAGCGGTACGGCGGCGCCTGGTCCGGTGATGTCGCCACGGGGTGGCCCGGTCTTCGGGCCTCGCTGGCCCTGGTGCTGGGGCTGGGGCTCTGCGGGGTGCCTTACTCCGGGCCCGATGTCGGCGGGTCCGACGGGCCGCCGTCCCCCGAGCTGTATCTGCGCTGGTTCCAGCTGGGTTCGTACATGCCGTTCTTCCGCACGCACGCGGCGATCGGCGCGGGACGCCGGGAGCCCTGGGAGTTCGGGCCTGAGGTGCTCGGGCACGCCGGACGCGCCTTGGAGGAGCGGGAACGGATGCACCCGTACTTCGTGACGCTGTCGCAACTGGCCCGGCTGACCGGTGCGCCCTATGTGCGCCCGGTGTGGTGGGGCGCGTCCGGGGACCGGGAGCTGAGGGACTGCGAGGACGCCTTCCTGCTGGGTGACGCGCTGCTGGTGGCGCCGGTCCTGGAGGAGGGTGCGGACCGCAGGACGGTGCGGCTGCCGCGCGGGCGGTGGTACGACACGGCGACCGGGCAGGCGTACGAGGGACCGGCACGGGTCGTGGTGGACGCGCCGCTGTCGCGTGTTCCCGTGCTGGCGCGCGCCGGTGCGGTGATTCCGGTGCGGGGCCCGGAGGGGCTCCTGGAACTGGAGGTGTGGGCCCCGCCCTCCGGGCGTACCGGGGGCGGGCTGGTCGTGCGGGACGCGGGCGACGGGTGGGCGGGGGCCCAGGTGGAGCGCTACACCTCGCGTCTCCTGGCCGGCCGCGTGGTGGTCGAGCGGGACGGCGACGAAGGGCTGGTGCCGTATCCGGTCAGGATGCGGGGGCTGCCGGCTCAGCCGTAGGCACCGGCGAACCAGGAGCGTACGGCCCGGGTGTGCAGCGGGAAGGCGAGTTCGTCCGGGGTGAGCAGCACGTCGTGCCCCGAGGTCTCGTCCGTCGGTGCGGAGAGCGGGAGTTCGTCGGCGGGACGCGACGGGAGGAGTCCGAAGAGCAGCAGGTGGCCGTCCGGGGAGCTCAGGGCGTCGGCGAGGCGTACGTCCGTCTCGTCGGCGTGGATGCCGGTCTCCTCGCGGAGTTCGCGTACGACTGCGTGGCGCCAGTCCTCGGCCTGGTCGATGTAGCCGCCGGGCAGTGCGATCCCGCCGCGGTGCGGAGGGATCGCGCGGGTGATCACGACGAGGCCGGTGCCGTGCGGTCCGGTGACGGGCAGCAGGGCCACGGCTACGGGCAGCGGGTTGCGATACGCGGTGTGGCCGCAGGCCGTGCAGGTGCGGGGCCGGACGTCGGCGGCGTACGGGGTTCCGCAGCCGCCGCAGTGGGAGTCCTTCACGGGCGGACTGTATCCGATCACCCTTCTCCTGCGGCTCCGAAGCTGATAGACGGTGTGCCCATGACAGCCATTGCTCGTGTTCTCCGTGCCCTGACCGCCGCCGGCACCGCCCTGCTCGCCGTGACCGCCGCCGCCCCGGCGGCGTCGGCCGTTCCCGAACCCAAGGCTCCGCCTGAGTTCGTCGATCTCCGCTCCGTCGATCCGACGATCATCACGGAGATGCGCTACACCACCGCGCACAACTTCGTGGGAGAGCCGGTGGACGGCTACCGGCAGCCCGTCTGCATCCTGACCCGGCCGGCCGCCCAGGCACTGCGCACGGCCCAGCGGGGCCTCCTGCGCCGGGGGTACTCGCTCAAGGTGTACGACTGCTACCGGCCGCAGCGGGCTGTGGACCACTTCGTGCGCTGGGCGCAGGATCTCGACGACCAGGCCATGAAGGACGAGTTCTACCCGGAGGTCGACAAGACGCGGCTGTTCGCGGACGGTTACATCGCGGAGAAGTCCGGGCACAGCCGGGGCAGCACGGTGGATCTCACCCTGGTGAAGCTGCCGGCCCTTCCGGCCAGGCCGTACCGGCCGGGCGAGGAACTGACTCCCTGCTACGCGCCGAAGAGCGAGCGGTTCCCCGACAGCTCGGTCGACATGGGCACGGGTTACGACTGCTTCGACACCCTGTCCCACACGGACGACCCCCGGGTGCAGGGAGCGCAGCGCGCCCACCGGCAGTTCCTCAAGGAGACGCTCGCCGGTCTCGGCTTCGTGAATCTGGCGGAGGAGTGGTGGCACTTCACCTACAAGCCCGAGCCCTTCCCGGACACGTACTTCGACTTCCCGGTGGCGAAGCGGTCCGTCGCGGGGCACTGACTGCCCGCCGGCAGGAACGGGCGACCGGGACCACCCCCGTGGGCTCCGGCCGCCCGTTCATGGTGTCGGACGCGGAACTGCCGTGTCCGGTTGCCGCCCGAGCCATTACGGTGCCCTCATGTCACCACAGACGTTCGATTCGTACGAAGAGTTCTGGCCCTATTACGTCGCCATGCACTCCAGGGCGGCGACCCGCTGGGTCCATCTGACCGGGACCCTGACCGGCCTCGCGGTCACCGCGTACGGCCTGGCGCGCGGCCGCAGGCGCTACGCCCTGGCCCTCCCCCTGATCGGGTACGGCACCGCGTGGCCCGCGCACTTCCTCATCGAGAAGAACAACCCGGCGACGTTCGGACATCCCGCCTGGTCTCTGCGCGGCGATGTGCAGATGATCCGGATGATGCTCTCCGGCCGCGACGGGGAGCTGGCCGAGACGGCGGCCACGTGGTTGGCGGAGAATCCGTGACCTCGGCGCGCGCACAGGGTTGACGGGCCGTCACGGCGGGTGAAGACTCTCCCACGCCCGCTGCCCCCCGCACCGTACGCGCGGTCCGTACCCCGGTCGGCGGGGGTACGGGCCGCGTCACGTGCGGTGTCCGGCTGTCAGGTCCTGGCGGGTTCCCGGAGGCGGTCCGCTCGCACCATGGCGTGCTCGACGACGGCGACGAGCACGTCCCGTACGGACGGCCGGTCGCGCGCGTCGCAGAGGAGCACCGGCACCTCGGGATCCAGGTCGAGTGCCGCCCGGACCGTCTCGGTGGGGAACTGCTCCGCGCCGTCGAACAGGTTGACGGCGACCGTGAACGGGATGCTGCGGCGTTCGAAGTAGTCGACCGCCGCGAAGCAGTCCTCCAGCCGCCGGGTGTCCGCGAGGACCACGGCGCCCAGGGCGCCCTGGGCCAGTTCGTCCCAGAGGAACCAGAAGCGGTCCTGCCCGGGGGTTCCGAACAGGTAGAGGACCAGGTCCTCGCGCAGGGTGATCCGCCCGAAGTCCATGGCCACGGTGGTCGTGCTCTTGCCCTCGACCCCCGCGACGTCGTCGACGGGACGGCCCGCCTCGCTCAGCCTCTCCTCCGTGCGCAGCGGTCTGATCTCGCTGACCGCGCCCACCAGGGTCGTCTTGCCCACACCGAAGCCGCCGGCCACCAGGATTTTCAGGGTGACGGGCTCGACATGCCGCTTTCTGCGGCTAGAGCGCCCGAAGGCCATTGATCACCTCGCGAAGAAGGCTCTCGTCCGGCAGCTCGGCCGGCGGAACGGGACGGGTGACGTGCACCAGTTCGTCCTCGACGAGGTCACCGACCAGGACACGGACGACCCCGACGGGGAGATCCAGTCCGGAGGCGAGTTCGGCGATCGACTGGGGCATGTCGCTGCACAGTTCGACGATCTCCACGTGCTCGGGGGAGAGCGTCTGGTCCCGGCCGGGATCGTCGGCCGCCGGTTCGGGGACGACGATCGCGATCAGGTCGAGACGGTGGCGGGAGGCGCTGCTGGTTCGTCCCCTGGTCATCGCGTAGGGCCGGACCACCGGCCCCGCTTCGGCGTCGTACCAGCGCGAGGATCCCGCTTCGGCGGGCGGCGATCCGGGCACGGTGTCCCGGACGGAGTCTGCGCTCATCCCCTCGCCTCACCCTCCGGCGGGCAGACCGGTCCGGGGGGCGTTGGCCAGGTGCGCCCCCACGCGCTTGACCATCAGGGTCATCTCGTACGCCACCTGCCCGACGTCCGAGTCCGCGTCGGCGAGGACGGCGAGACAGCTGCCGTCACCCGCCGCCGTGACGAAGAGGAAGGCCTCGTCGAGCTCGACCACCGTCTGCCGGACCCGGCCGGCGTCGAAGTGACGGCCGACGCCCTTGGCGAGGCTGTGGAATCCGGAGGCCACGGCCGCCAGGTGCTCACTGTCCTCGCGGGTCAGGTCCTGGGACGTGCCGGTGGCGAGGCCGTCGCTGGAGAGCACCAGCGCCTTGCGGATGCTCGCGACGCGCTCGACGAGTTCGTCGAGCAGCCAATTCAGTTCGCCGGAGCCCTGGCGTGAGGCGTTGTGTGCTGCGGCGTTCGGTGCGGTCATCGACCGTCCCCTCCCGGAGTGGTTCCTGGTGCTGTCTCGCCGGGGCCGGTCACGTCCTCGGCGTTCTGCCGACGGCCGCGCTGCCAGCCGCGTTGTAGCGAAGCCATGCGATTGCGTACTTCGTCCGCATCACGTTCGAGGTCGTCGGTGTCTGCGGGGGCGTGGCCGGAAGTCCGCCCTGCGGAGTCCTCCCGGAGTTGTGGGGCGAGGCTCGCCTGCCGGACCCTGCGCGGGAGGCCGCCCACCGTGTCCGCCGGCGGCCGGGGCGCGGGCCTCAGCCGCACCGGGGCGTCGCTGGCCGGGGAGGCGCCCGGGCCGGGCTCCGCGCCGGGGTGGGCGCGGCCTCCGTCGCCGATCCGGCGGCCCTGGCCGGAGACGAGCGTCGGCGGCTTGCGGCGCGGCAGCGGGACGGGGCCCGCGGGCCGCATCGGCCGGACGTCCGCGGAGTGGCCGTCCGAGGAGTCGAAGGCCTGTTGGTGCTGTTCCCGGCCGGCTTCCTTGCGCAGGTCGCGAGCGCGGAAGATGCCGCCGCGCTCGCTCTCGGTGTCCTCGAGGTCGGACACGCCGTCGAGGACCGGGCCGAGTGCCGGGTCGAGTTCCCGGTCGAGTGCCGGGTCGTCGGTGAATCCGAGTGTGCCCACGGGGCCTTCGAGCTCGACGGGCCCGTCGAGCACGGACGGGCCGGTGAGCCCGGTGGGGACCGGGGAGAGCCCGGAGGGCCTGCCCGGGATGTTCGCGTCCGCGACGCCGTCCCTGCGTGCCTTGTCGCTGCCGGGCGCCCTGCTGCCCGGCCGGCCGCTGCCGATCGCCTTCTCGGCGCGGCGGTCGAGGCGGAAGCCGGTGCCGTGGGTCTCGGGGGCGTCCGTGAGCAGCTGGGCCGGGATGAAGACGACCGCGGTCGTCCCTCCGTACGGTGAGGTCTGGAGCGACACCCTGACGTTCTGGCGCTGGGCGAGCCGGCTGACGACGAAGAGGCCGAGCCGGTCGGTGTCGGAGAGCTCGAAGTCGGGTGTCTCGGCGAGCCGGAGGTTGGCGTCCAGGAGGACTTCCGGCGCCATGCCGAGGCCACGGTCGTGGATCTCGAGGGTGAAGCCGTTGGCCACGCGTTCGCCGTGCACCTGGACCGCGGTGTGCGGGGGCGAGAACACCGTTGCGTTCTCCAGCAGTTCCGCGATCAGGTGGGTGAGGTCGGCCACGGCCGGGCCGCCCACGCCGATGCGGGGCAGGCGCCGGACCTCGATCCGCTCGTAGTCCTCCACTTCGGCGACCGCCGCCCGCACCACGTCCATCAGCTGGATCGGCTTGCGCCACTGCCTGGACGGCGCGGCCCCGGAAAGGATCACGAGGCCTTCCGCGTGGCGGCGCATGCGGGTGGTGAGGTGATCGAGGCGGAAGAGGTCGGCGAGTTCGTCGCTGTTCTCGGTACGCCGCTCCATGGTGTCCAGGAGCGTCAGCTGGCGGTGCAGGAGCACCTGGTTGCGGCGTGCGAGGTTGACGAAGACCTCGGACACCCCGCGGCGCATGTCCGCCTGCTTGACGGCGGCCTCGACGGCGGCCCGCTGGAGGGTGTTGAGGGCCTGCCCGACCTGGCCGATCTCGTCGCGTTCGTAGCTGAGGTGGGGTGCCTCCGTCTCCACGTCGACCTGCTCGCCCGCGGCAAGCCGCCGCATCACGCTGGGCAGTCTCACCCCGGACACCTCGTGGGCGTCCTTGCGCAGCCTGGAGAGGTCGCGGACGAGTTCGCGCCCCACGCGGACGGACACGAAGACGGACACGAGCAGGGCCACGAATCCCAGGACGCCCGCGACACCGGCCTGGATCAGGACCCGGTAGCCGGCGGGTTCGGCCCGGTCCTGGAAACGGTTGGACATCTCGGTGCCGTCGTTGGCCAGGCGGTCCAGGACCGGCGGTGCGACCTCCGCCCAGCGCGCGGCGTCGACGGCGCCCGGTTCGGTGAACGGGCCCGCGGCTATGAGCTTCTGCTCGGTCGTGCGCAGCGGCTCGGTGTCGGGGCTTCGCCAGTACCGCTCCATGCGCCCGCGCTCGCTCGCCGGCAGGAGCTCGAGGTTCACCTCGTACAGGAGCGTGCGACTGGCGGCCAGGTCGGAGACCGCCCGGAGCTCAGGGGCGCCGAGCCGTCCCGCGACGAGGCCCGACGCGATCAGGGCGTCCTCGCGGGAGAGCATCTCGCGGGCCCGCGAGATGCCGACGAGAGCCCGGACCTGCTTGTCCATCGACACGTTCTCCATCGTGTGGAGACCGTTGAGGAAGCGGTAGCAGGGATCGACGAGTCCGTTGTAGAAGGCGAGGGCCCTGGTCCGGTCCATGGTGCGCTTCTCGACGGAGCCCCGCAGCGCCTCCAGCCCGTCGATCTCGCTGAGGATCGAGTCGAGCTGTGCCTCCGACTCCTTGCTCAGCTTCTCGCGGATGTCCTTGCTCTCCGCGCTCTGCCTGACCTCGGCCACGACGCGGTCGGTCAGGGCCCGCTGGCGGCGCAGCAGGGGCAGGGCGTCCGAGCTCCGGGGGTCGGCGAGGAAGACGAGTGTCTGGCGGCGTTCGCCCTGGACGGCGCGGATGGTGTCTTCAAGTGGATGGCCGACCTGCTCCACGATGGCGCTCGCGCCCATCAGTTCGCCGGCTTCGCGGCCGGTGACGTAGGTGGCGAAGACCCACAGGCCCGTGAGGGAGGCGAGCGGCACCAGGAGCAACGCCACGATCTTCCTGCGGATGGACTTCCCGCGAAAGCGCATGGCCTCCCCCAGCTCGGCCCCGCACGGCGGGGTGGTTGTGTCGGTGTTCCCGGTGGCTCCGGCTGCCCGGGCCTCCCGGTTGTTCCGTGTTCCTGGCGTGGCCCACCGGTCGTCGGCCGGTGTTCCGTCAACAAACGGCGCGAGCCTACTACTGACATACGGGTAACTCGAAGGCGTGTCCGGGCGATTTCCGGCCGCCCTGCCCTGAGTTGTTCACCAGTTGTCCTGGTATTCCCGGCGAATAAGTTCGCGAAAGCGACAGAGAACGCCTGGCTGAGCGCTGTTGATCCACCTACGGCACTTGGCTGGAATTCTTCGTTCCGACATCTTTCGGGGCTGGTTGCTGCCCCCGGCGGGAATCTTCGCGACCTGGCGTTCGTCCGTACGTACGGGGCAGAAGAACCTCACGGGGGTACGTGCGACAGGCGAGCGTCTCCGCCCGGGTAGAACGGGCGCGAGCCGGGCATCCACCCTTGAGTCGGACAGTGGTGGGGAGTTGAAGGTCCTTGGACACGGACGAGCGCCGGGGCGCGGCGGTACCGCCGGCGACCACGACTGCGGCCGGTGTGTCACCGGCCGGTGCGGAGGCGGCGGGTGCACGCATTCCGCGGCAGCTGTGGGTGGAGGAGCCCGCGATACGGCGAAGGATGCCGGACCCGGTGCGGACGGCAGCCGTGCGCGCCGTCCTGATCATGTCGCTGACCATGATCCAGGCCATGGTGGCTTTCCTGTACACGCTGGCCGGGTCCTGGCTCGCCTTCCCGATGGTGCTCGGCGGTGTGGCCGGCACGGTCGTGGCGACGTGGTCGGTGCTGGACGTCTGGGTGACCCGTCAGGTGTGGAACCAGCGCAACGGCGTGGTGTCCGTACCCAGCAGCACGGCCCGCCGCATGCGCCGGGAACGCAGGTCCGCCAGGCGCGCGGCCCGGTCCAGGGCGCGCGGGGAAGCACGGATACGACGCCGGGGCGAGGGTCGGCTCTCCCGGGCCTGACCCGCCTGCCCCGGCTTCCCCCTACCGCTTCTCCGAGGCCTGGGCGGACGCCGGGCGCGGCTCCGTCATCTCCGTACGCATCTCCGGGACCGCCGGACCGCCCGCGGGGCCGGACGCCTCACCGGTCCGCTTGAACATGCGGGTCGCCGTGATCTCGCCGTGGACGGTCTCGCCGTCGGGGTCCTGCTGAGGCAGTCCCGGCCTGAGGTGTTCCTCCACGCTGATGTACTTCAGCCCCGCCCGCAGGTCCGCGTCGTTGCGGAGACGGATGACGAGCGGGAATTCGGCGAGAGCCGTGGTGTCGAAGAGCCCCGTCGTGTAGAGCAGTTGCACTCCCAGCGCGTCGGAGACGGCGCGCTGGAGCTCCAGCAGATAGGTGGCGTTGGCGCGTCCGATGGGGTTGTCGAGGAAGAGCGTGCCCGCGTGACGGTGGCGGTCGCGGCCCCTGTCGTTGCTGCGCAGGGCCGCCATCGTGCAGTACAGCGCGATGGCGGCGGTGAGCAGCTGGCCACCGGAGAACACGTCCCCCATCTGTCCCACCGGCACCCGCTCGGCACGGAGCACGGCGTCCGGCTTGAGGATCTCCACGGCGATGCCCTTGGGCTGCAGAGCCGCCTGCACCCCGCGCAGCAGGAGGGACATGCCGTCCCTGCGCAGGTCGGAGTTCTTCTTGAGGGCCGCGTGCGTGGCCTCGTCGACGACCTCGCCGAGCCTCTCCGTGAGCGTGGCTTGGTCGGGCTGGTCGAAGCGGATCCGGAGGAACTCCTGACCGGACCACTCCCCCAGCCCCTCGGGCAGCTGCGAGAGCCGCTGGGCGGAGCGGAGCGTCGTGAGGGCCGACTCCACGAGGCCGCGGAGCCGGTCGACGATGGAGTCGCGGTTGCGCTCCAGCTGGGCCAGCTCGTCGGTGAGCACCCGGAGTCTCGGCGCGAAGGCGGCGGCCCACTTCTCGGCGTGGTCGGGCAGGGCGGCTGCGGGGAGTTCCCTGATCTGCTGCCGGGCAGGTGTGCGGACCTGTTCGTAGCGGGTGGAGTTGGCGTGCCGCACGAGGACGTCACTCGCCTCCCGCACGGAACTCTCCGCAGCCGACAGGTCGGTGGCGCATCCGCGCAGTGACCGGCGTGTCTCGGCGGCTGACCTCCTCGCCTCCTCGAGGGTCCCCCGGTACGGGTCGGGGGCCTCGGTCTCCTCCTCCGCGCCGTGGTCCCGGAGCAGGTCACTCAGGAGAGCGGCGGTCTCGTCGAAGCCGCTCGCCGATTCCTCGGCGGTCCGGTGGGCACGCAGGAGCTCGGCGTGGGCGGCGCGTGCGGTCTCCAGCGCCGCTGTGGCGGAGGACAGTTCGGCTGTCGCCGTACGCAGCAGGGTCTGGGCCTGACCGGCGTCGGCAGGGACCAGGTCGTCGGGGAGAGCGGTGTGGTGGGGCGCGTCGTCGGCGGGGGCGAGGCGTTCTGCCTCCCCACGGAGCCGGCCGAGCTGTTCGCTGGCCGTGGACGCCCGTGTCTCCAGGAGCTGGACGTGGGACTCCGCGCGGGCGACGGCCGCCTGCCGGGAGGGCCCGTCGGCCCCGTCGGTGCCTTCGAGGAGCAGGGCCGCGCGGGTACGGACCTTGTTGGTGAGGCGGTCGAGTTCGGCCAGGGCGGCGCTCTCGTCGCTCTCGGCGCGGGCCTGCTCGGCCCGCAGGTCGGCTCCCACCCCCACCTTCTCGTACAGCTGTGAGGCGGCCCGGTACGCCTCGCGCAGAGCGGGCAGGGAGGCGCGCGTGGTGGAGGCGTCCGGCTCCGGGAGCGTTTCCGGGGCGCCGGCGACCTCGGCGCGCTCGGCGCGCAGGGCGCGGGCGGTGCGGTGGGCGTCGTCCGCGGCGCGCTGTGCGGCCCGGCGGTCCTCGTCGGCGGCGCGCGCCCGCTCCAGGCATGCCGTGGCGCGGGCCTCGGATTCCGCTGCCTCGTCGGTGAGTTCGCGCAGCCGCGCCTGCCAGCCCGCCCGGTCGCGGAGACGGTGGGCGAGGCCCGCGAGCGCGTCGGCCACGCGGCGGGCCCGCTGGGCCGCTTCCTGACGCTCGTCCCGGACGCGTGCGGCGTCGGCCGCCGCCTCGTCGGCCTCGGCGCGCGCGGTGCGGGCCTCTGCCAGCGCCGCTTCCGCGGTCTCAGCGGCGGCGCGGGCGGTACGGGCGGCCTCCCCGAGCTCGGCGAGCATGCCGGGCGGACAGTCGGCGCGCCAGGATCCGATGCGGGCCGCGAGGGAGCGGTCTGCGGTGAGCCGGGCCGCGAGCGACCTGATGTCCTCGTCGCGTGCCGCCGCCCGGGCCCTGAGTGCCTGCCGCTCCTCGTCGGCGGCGTGCTCGTCGTGCATCGCGGGGTTCGGCGGGACGAGGAATACGTCGTCGGTGCCGGCGCCGGCACCGCCGGGCGCGGGTACGGGGGCCAGGAGGGCCGCGGTGGTGCCGACGGCCACAGCCGACCGGGGCAGCAGGGCGGCGGCCGCGAGGACCTCGCGGGCCCGGGTGTGCGCGTCCGGGTCGGTGATGACGACACCGTCGACGAGCTCGGGCCGTGCGGCCAGGACAGCCGCGTGGTCGGCGGGGTCGACGGCCTGGGCGAGGTAGCGCCAGCCGGGCAGGGCGGGGATGCCGTGCTCACCGAGGTATTCGACGGTGGCGAGGACGTCGGGCCCGGGAGGCAGCAGTCCTCCGTCTCCGAGCGCGCCGAGGATGCGGGAGTCGTCGGCGGCGGCTGTACGCAGGTCGAAGAGCCTGCGTTCGGCCGCGGCGATGCCCTGGTCGAGCAGCTCGCGCAGCTCGTCGGCACTGGCGTCGAACTCCTCGGCCGTGAGGGACTGCGCCTCCCCTGCGACCGTCTCCTCGTGGCCGTCCGTTCCCGCGGCGGCGCGAGGGCGCGGGACACCTGTGGCGGGGGCCGTCGGCAGACCCAGCAGCTCGGCGAGGCGGTGGTCGGCGGCGATCGACCGGGCAGCCCTGCGCTCGGCCTCGTAGGACTGCTCCGCGGCCCGTGCGCCGTCGGCGGCGCGGGCCGCAGCGAGCTCGGCGCGGCTCTCCGCCGCCGCGGCTTCCCTGGCCTGGTCGGCGGTGGACCGGGCGGCTTCCCGCGCGGTGTCCCAGGCGGCGACCGCGGCCTGCTCGGCGTCGTTGGCGGCGAGGGCGGCGCGGGCCGGGTCGGCGTCGGGCGCGGTGTCGTCGAGCCAGCCCGCCCGCACGGCCTCGGCGGTCTCCTGCTCGACCTCGGCGAGACGCTGGCGCAGGTGACCGGCCTCGCTGCGGGCGCGCTGTGCCTCGGTGGCGGCGGTGGTGGCGTCCCGGTGCGCCGCCTCCCCGGTGGCCTGGAGGGTCGCGGAGCGCTCCTCCTCCTCGTCGGCCACCCGCTCGCCGGCCTCGGCGGCCGTGTGGAGGGCGCGTACGAGGTCGGCGGCGGCCGTGGCCCGCGCCGCCAGGGCGGGCGCCGCGTCGCGCTCGGCCTCCCGGATGGCGACGGCGACACGTGCCGAACGGTCGGCGGCGGCCCGGTGGCGCAGGACGGCCTCGGCGGCCTGCCAAGCGGAGTGCAGGGTGCGCGCCTCTCCCAGCTCGCGGCGCTGTGCCGCCGCGCTCTTCTCGGCGGCGGTCAGGGCCAGGGAGGCGTGCCGGTAGGCCAGTTCGGCCGCGATCAGGTGCCGGTGACCACGGGTGGCTTCGGCCTCGGTGACGGCGTGGGCGGCGGCCGTCACCTGCTCGGCGAGCTCGGCGGTCCGGCCGCGCTCTTCGGCCGCACGGCCGGAGAGCCTGCGGGCCAGGGTGCGGGTGCGCCGCTCGGCAGCGGCGTGGACGTCGCGGCTGCGGGCCCTGGTCGCGGTGGCTTCGACGATGCGGCCCAGCAGGTCGACGGAACCGGCGGTGAAATCGCGTTCCGCGGTGAGCTCGGCGCGTCGGCCCAGCTTGTTGCCGAATCCGCTGACGAGGTCGGCGAGGCCGTCCGTGTCGCGGGTGTCGGTGACGGCCCGCAGCAGAAGGTCGGTGAAGTCGGAGTCCTTCTTGACGGCGAAGAGGCCGGCCGCCTCACCCTCGTCGGCGTTCATCTCACGCTGGTAGCGGAAGAGTTCGGGATCGAGTCCGAGGTCGCCGAGGTGTTCGTTCCAGCGGTCGTGGATCTCCTCCCAGTGCACGTCGAGGTGCGGGTAGAACTTGCCGGCGTCCGTGAGGGCGTCGCGGAAGCCCTTCATGGTGCGACGCCTGCCTCGGGCACCCGAGACGCCTTCGACGCGGCGGCCCACCGAGGTGGCCTCGGCGACGGGAAGGCTGTCGAGGCTGAGGCCGGGTCCCGGGCGGAAGGAGTACCAGGCCTCGGCGAACTTGCGGGGATCGTTGGAGACCTGGCGGCCGCGCCATTCGCTGACCTTGCCGACGACGACGCACTCACCGGTGAGCGTGTGCTGCCACTCCAGGGCGACGTGTCCGCAGTCGTCGGCGAGCAGGAACTTGCGCAGCACGCCGGAGCTGGCGCCGCCCAGGGTGTTGCGGTGTCCCGGCAGCATCACGGAGAAGATCAGCTTGAGCAGGACGGACTTGCCGCCGCCGTTCTCCAGGAAGAGCACGCCTGCGGGCGCGGGACGGCGCGGGGGCCCGACGGGCTCGTCCTCGAAGAACTCCGCCTGGGCCGGCGCCGGCCTGGGCACGGGCTCGCCCACCCCGCGCAGGTCGAGCACCGTGTCGGCGTAGCGCGCGCCGGCGGGTCCGATGGAATAGAGGCGGACCCGGGACAACTCGTACATGGCGGCGGACTCTCGTCGTTCAGGCGGTGGGCGGGCAGCTGGTGCGGCAGCGGGGTCGGGGGTGGGCGGGCCGGGCTCAGGAGTGGAAGGGCAGTCCCGCGTCGGCGGCCAGCTCCAGGCCTTCGGTGTCGGGCGGGGGCAGCAGCGTGGCCGAGCCGTCCGTGACCGGGACGACGCCCAGTTCCAGCAGTTCGGCCATGGCGGCGCTGCCGGCCATGTCGCGTACCTGGAGCTGGTAGCGGGCCGTGGTCCGGTAGGCGCCGCCCGCGTCGTCCCCGGTGCGCTGGAGGAAGCCCGAGTCCGTGAGGAAGGAGACGGCCTTGCCGATGATGCCGGTGGTGGAGCCGGCGAGCCTGCGTGCGTCCTTGGTGGCGCCGGTGGCACTGCGGCGGGCGTAGATCCGCCACCCGGACTCCAGGCCGGGGGCGTCGGTGGCCGGGTCGGTGTTGTCGCCCTGCTCCTCGGCTCGTTCCTCGAGCCGCCGGCAGGCCTGGCGGACGAAGGCGTCGACACCGTTGACCGTGATGCGGCCGATGTAGGAGTCGTCGGCCAGGTCCTCGGGGCGGGGGAAGGCCATCGCGGCGACGGCGAGGTGGGCGAGACCGTGCAGGAAGCGGTCGGCGGCGTCGGAGGAGGCGCGTCTGGCGTAGTCACCCATCCGTACGGCGAAGACCGAGTCCTCGCCTGCGGTGACTGCCATCCCCGCGCGGGTGGAGACCTCCAGGACGATGAGTCCGAGTCCGGTGGCGACGGCGTCGGCGAGCCGGGCGAAGGCGGGTTCCTCCCGGTAGCGGCGCAGCAGCTCGGCGTATTCGGCGTCGCGGGCCGGCATGAGCTTCGGCTGCAGTCCGAAGGAGACCAGGCGCGCCGCGTCGGCCGCGTCCGCGGGGGTGACGGCGGCGGGAGCGGCCGGCCGCGCGGCGTCGGCCCCGTGCGTGAGGGACTGGCCGTCCCACGCGTCGGTGTGCTCGGCGTGCTGCTCGCTCAACTCGGTGACTCCTCGGTGCGGGTACCGCTCTCGGGCGGCAGGGGGCGGGTGGTCGGGCCGGGAACGCTCACGAGGCGTCCTTGCGGTCGGCGGCCATGCCTGCCGCGTCCAGCAGGGCCGTGCCCACTATCAGGTCGGCCCCGCCGAATTCGTGGTCCTCGAGCGGGGTGCCGTCGTCGACGGCGAACAGCAGCCGGCGCTCACCCTGGCGGTACGCGGTGCCGACCGGCGGGCTCGCCGCGTGGACGGCGAGCAGGGCGACCAGGTAGGGCAGTTCGGGGTCGCGCAGCCGGGCCTCGGCGAGGAGACCGGAGAGCCGGCGCGGGGCGTCGTGCTCCAGGTCGAGGAGCTCCATCGCGTGTCCGAGCTGCTCCTCACTGAACCGGCTGTCGTCCGGGGTGGCGATGACGTCGGGTTCGGGCATCTCGGCGCCGAGGTGCTCGCGCTCCACCGGCGGGGTGAGCAGCAGGTCGACGAGGTCGCCGACCCGGACCGAGGTGGGTGTGCGCAGCCCGGTGCCGTGCGCGAAGAACGCGTCGGTGGCCCGTGCGGCCTGTTCCACGGGGAGCGGCAGCAGGGGTACGAGGAGCTGCCCGTACAGATCGAGGCCGGCCCGCGCGGTGGGGGCGGCGAAGGCCTGCCGGTCCTGCTCGGCCCGGAAGAGCGGCCCGGCCTCCAGCAGCCTGGACTGGAGCTGGGTGTGGCGGCGGATGCAGTCCTTGACGATGTCGACGAGCTCGGCGGCGCGGCGCTTGTGCTCGGGTTCCTCCGCCTCGTCCCTGGCCTTGCGGATGTTGGTCAGGATGGCGTTCTCGTGGCGGTAGCGGTCGGCGACGTGGTCCAGCGCCTCGGCGATCATGTCGGGTACGGCGTTGAGCCAGTCGACGGCGCGGACGTTGCGCCGGGTCGCCTCCAGCGTCCTGCGGAGGGTCTCGGCGTACTGCACGGTGCGGTAGCGGGCCTGTTCGGCGGCGAGCTGCGCGTCGGCGAGGCGGCCACGGCTGATCAGGACCTCCAGCTTCACCTCGGCGGCGATCTGGGCGCTGGTGACGTCCGTGTCGAGGGCCCCCACCAGGACGTTGACCGCCTCGTCGGTGGCGCGGAGGTAGACGGTGCCGCCGTGGCCGGGGACCTCCTCGACGAGCTTGAAGTCGTAGTCCCTGCGGACGTAGACGCCGTCCGGCCCGAAGGTGCCGTACACGGCGCGGAAGCCGCGGTCCACACTCCCGACGTTGATGAGGTTCTCCAGCACCCAGCGCGCCACCCGCTCGTGCTCGGTCACCGGCCGGCGCGGTGCCTGGGCCGCGATGCGCGGGAGGAGCCTCGCCACTATCTGGTCGTGGTCGGCCCCGGTGTCGAAGTCCATGTTCAGAGTGACCAGGTCGATCGCGGCGAGAGCGATCTCGGCCATCGCGTAGACCGTGTACTCGCCGGCCAGATTCGCCTTCCGCACGTCGAGGTCGTGCAGCGGAGCGGTGCAGGCGAGCGCGCGCAGCCGACGCGACAGCCCCTCGTCGGCGGCGGGTCCCGGGGCGGGCCTCGGTCCCGCGCTGAGCTGGGGCGCAGCGCTACGGGTGTCGGCAGGCGAAGTCACGCTGCACAGATTAGGTCCTCGCACCGACAACGGTCGAAACGGCGCAGAAGCGACCGGTCGCGACCGCCTCCTCCGGGGGTGCGCGGCCAGGCCGTCGCCGGTCCCCGGCCCGGCGGTGGTCGCCCGGGCGGACGCCGTCGGTGCGGGCCCACCGCGCCCTGCGGGCGGCGAGGATCCGGTGAACGGCGGCGGCACGCGCGGGGGTGCGTCACCGCGCCGGGCGTGCCGTGGCCGACTCGGATCCGTCCACCCGGGGGACGTCCTACGGGTGTGTACGCCGCGCCCCCGGCGCGGCGTCCGGACTCCGTGGGCCGGCGGAGCCCGGTTCAGACGGCGGGTGCGTCCGGGCCGATCCTGCTGCGCACGGCGGTCTGGACCTCGGCCTCCTCGGCCGGGTCGGCTGCGAGCCGCCTCAGTCGCTCGGCCACCCGGATGTCGCCGGTCTCCGCGTGGTGTGCGGCCAGCTCCCGGGTCGTCTCCTCGCAGTCCCACAGGCATTCGACGGCGAAGCCGCTGGCGAAGGACGGGTCGGTGGCGGCCAGTGCGCGGGCGGCGCGACCGCGCAGGTGGGAGGAGGACGTCTCCCGGTACACGTGGCGCAGGACGGGCGCGGCGCAGGCGATGCCCAGGCGTCCCGCCCCGTCGACGAGCGTCCAGAGGCGAGGCGCGTCGGGGCCTTCGCCCCTGACCGCCTCGCGCAGTGCGGCGAGGACGAGCGGGGCGTCCTGTGCGGCGCCGCGGCAGGCCAGGACTCCGGCCGCCGAGGCTCCGAGTGCGTCGGGCCGGTGGGCCCAGCGCCGGGCCCGGTCGACCGCCGCTTCACCGCACATGCGCTCGAAGGCGGCCACGGCCGCCTCGGCGACGGTGCGGGACGGACCGACGACCGCCTGCTCGATCAGGTCGAGCACGGCGGGGTCCCTCGCCTCGGCCAGGTAGTGCAGGGCGGCACAGCGCGCCCCCTCCGAGCCGTCGCGGGCGGCGTCGAGGATCACGGGCCGGTCCTCGGCGCCGGCGACGGCGGAGAGGCAGCGAGCAGCGGGGACGTGGAGCGCGCTGCCGCGTTCCAGCCCTTCCTGGGCCCAGTCGAAGACGGCCTGGACACTCCAGCCGGGGCGGGGCCCGCCCGGCTTCATCTGCCGCTGCCAGCGGTCGAAGGAACCCTGTTCGGTCGCCGCCCGGACGCGGGCGCCGACCGCTTCGCGCGGATCGTCGGCCCAGAGCCGCCAGGGCCGCGGCTCGAAGGCGTCCCGTACGGCGGCTGCCAGCTCGGCGGTCCCCTCCGCGGTGGCGGGGAAGCGGGCCAGAACCGCCCCGGCGAGGGAGCGCAGCCCGGCGTCGTCGTCCCGCAGGGCCAGCTCGTCGAGTGCCCAGGCCCAGTTGGCGCCGGTCGCGGCGTAGCGGCGCAGGAGGAGGAGGGCGTCGTCACGTCCGTAGGAGGCGAGGTGTCCGAGCACGGCGAGTGCGAGCCCGGTACGGGAGTCGTCGGTGTCCAGACGGTCCTCCGGGTCGCACAGGTGCCGCTCGATCTCCTCGATGCCGCCGTCGAGATCGAGGTAGAGGCGCGCGTAGTACAGGGAGCGGTTCTCGACCTGCCAGTCGTGACGCGGGTCGCTCAGGACGCAGTGGTTGAGAGCCGCGAGGGCCTCGGGGCGCGGGGCGGCGAGCGCGTGGAGCGTGCCGTCGCCGCGGCCCCTCTGCAGCAGGCCGAGCAGCGTGCCGCTCGGCGCTATGAACGGATCGAACATGGGGAAAGCCTCACATCAAGCTGTCGACGCAACCGGGACTGTGCTGTTCCATGTGCCGGGGTCACATCCCCTAGGCCGCGCAGCAACATGATCGGCCGTCCGCCGTCTTCTGCCTGGTGCTCATCTTTCTCTGCCTCTCGTCGGTGGTCCGGAACGGACCCGCGACGTCATGATGACCCAGCCATTTCGCCGACGCGACCACATTTACGACGCACCGGCCGGCCGGCGGCCCGGACGGCGTCTCAGCGCGCACCGAAGAGTTCCAGCAGGTCGTCCTTGCCGAACATGCGTGCGGTGTCGACGGCTGAGGGTGTTCCGGCGGCCGGATCGGCCCCCGCGGCGAGAAGCGCGTCGATCACGTCACGTGCGCCCTTGAAGACGGCTCCGGCCAACGGGGTCTGCCCCCGGTCGTTGGCCCGGTCCGGGTCGGCGCCACGGCCCGCGAGCGCGACGACCGCGGGGGCGTGCCCGTGGTAGGCGGCGAGCATCAGCAGGGTGTCGCCCCGGTCGTTGGTGAGGTTCGCGGGGACTCCCGCGTCGACATAGGCGGCGAGCGCGTCGCTCTCGCCCCGCCTCGCCAGGTCGAAGACCTTGGTCGCCAGTTCGACCACCTCGGGATCGGGGGTTTCGCTCATCGGACGGACCGCCTTCCATTGCCGTGGTCGCCGTCACCGACCTGGTGGGGAGTACGACGCGAGGGCCGTACGAGTGAATCGACAGGGTACTGCTCCAGGACAGGCGTCAGCCTGCCCGGGAACGGCGGAAGAACACGGCACCGGCCTCGTGCACCGGCCGGGACAAGGCCGACGGGGCACACCGGGCTTCCTTGGACCACGCTCCTCCCCCACCGACCGAGTGAATCGGATGGGTATTCACCCACTTGCACCTTTTATCGTATAGGTACATCTTGTGATCCTGGAAGTACTCATGGTGACTGTCCCCATCAACCAGGAGAACCGCTCATGATCCTCTCCATCTCGGGCGTGGTACTGCTCGGCATCATCGTCTTCCTGTTCTTCAAGAAGGACGGGCTCAAGGCGTCCCACGCCCTCATCTGCGCACTGTTCGGCTTCTATCTGGCCGGCACGGCGATCGCCCCCAGCATCACGGCCGGCGGGGCGAGTTTCGCCAGCATGCTGGGCGGGATCAAGTTCTGACGGCCCGATACCGCTCCCACCTCTCCAGGAGACCGACGTGGACCGGCGACCACTCCCCCGCATTCTGAGCAGCGGCAGCGCTTCCCTCACCCGCAGTCGCGAGATCGCGCGCACGGCCGCCGACAACGCCACCGACGTCCTCCATCCGCTGATCACGGTCACCCGTGGCCTGCGGCTGCTGGCGGGAGCAGGGCGGCAGAAGTGGGCCGCGACGCCCAGGGACCGGCGCGGGCACGTGCTGTTCCTCGTCGCGGCCTGCGTACTGGTGGTGGCGCTCATCCCCTACGGGCCTCTGCTGGCCCTCATCACGGTGATGGGCGCTGCCGCGTGGCGGGGGCGTGACCGGACCCCCGCGGACACGGGCCCCGGCGAGGCGGGGACGGCACGGCTCCAGGCCCTGTACGAGGCACTCGTGCCGCACTTCTCGGTGCCCGAGGACCCCGCTCCGTCGTTCTCGCACGGCGGCGACTGGGAGAAGGCGTTCGGCACGTCGTACGCCTTCGACGGCAACGGGCGCCTCACCCGCCTCCAGGTGAGCTACCCGGCGTACTTCACCGACGGCGATCCCGCGGCACGCGCCCGCGTCGAGCAGGTGCTCCACGCCAAGTCCGGCCGTGGCCGCGAGTACCACTTCACCTGGGACGAGGAGAGCAACCAGCTCCTCATGACCGTGCTCGCCGCACTCCCCACCACCATCGCAGCCCAGCGCTTCGTCACCGCGCCCGGCGAGACGGTGCTGGGTTTCACCGACGCCGACGCGGTACGGCGCACCGTTCCCGTCCAGGACGGCGACGAGACACGGGACGCCTCTCCGGTGATCTGGCGGACCGGCGCCCGCTCGACGGAGCCCCATCTGCTGATCGCCGGCCACCCCGGCAGCGGCGCCACCACGCTGATGCGCTCGCTCGCGCTGCAGGCCCTCCAGCACGGCGACGTCCTCGTCGTGGAGGGCGGCGGCTCCGGCGAGTACGGCTTCCTGGCCGGCCGGGACGGCGTACTGGCCGTGGAACGCGGCCTGGGCGGGGCCCTCGCGACCCTGGAATGGGCGGCCCACGAGACCGAGCGGCGGCTCATCGCCGCCAACCGGGCCCGCCAGGCCGGGCACCCCGAGCCCGACGACATCAGGCGCCCCCTGTGGATCCTCCTGGACCGCCCGAGCGCACTGGGACATCTGGCGGCGGCCGACGGCAGACAGGATCCGCAGGAGCTGCTCGAGGTACCGCTGCGGCACGGCCGCGCCGCCGGTGTGACGGTGGTCGTGTCGGAGCAGTTCGACAGCCTGGACGGCCTCACCGCGACCGTACGGACCCACACCAGGGCCCGCGCGGTCCTGGGCCCAGCGGACCGCGAGCAGGTCGAGGCGGTCCTGGGCACCCGGCCGCACACCACGCCCCCGCCCGACGTCCCGCCGGGCCGCGGCTACACGCGCCTGGGCGGCGGCCCCGTACTGCGCCTCCAGGTGCCGGCCACCCCCGATCCGTACGACGACGCCACGAGTGAGGCCCACCGGCAGGCGGTGCTCGACCTGCTGCCCGGCGGAGCCCCGGCGGTGGAAGAGGCCGTACCGGACGCCTCGCCGGAAGCCGCCCCGGAGGCAGCAGGCGAGTCCGTGTCCGTGCACACGGATCAGCTGGTCAAGACACCGGCCGTCGCGGAGGGGTGAGGCGCGGGCGCCTCAGGCCACGAAGGTCCGGGGCGCCTCGGCCCCCGCGCTCGCCCCCGAGGCGACCAGCTCGGCGGCTGCGGCGAGCCGCAGTGCGGCCTCGTCCGCCAGGGGGCCGCCCACGGTGAAGGGCAGCCGCACATAGCCCTCGAAGGCCCCGTCCACTCCGAACCGGGGTCCCGACGGGACGCGGACGCCGGCCCGCTCGCCGGCCACGGCGAGCCGGGAGCCGGAGAGTCCGCCGGTGCGCACCCACAGGGTGAGGCCGCCGCGCGGCACCTCGAACTCCCACTCCGGGAGCTCTCTGCGCAGCGCCCGCACCAGGTCGTCCCTGTTCTCCCGCGCCTGCTCGCGCCGGACGGCCACGGCCTGCTCCCAGCCACCCGTCCGCAGCAGCCAGTTGATGGCGAGCTGCTCGAGCACCGGCGTGCCCATGTCGGCGTACGCGCGTGCCGCGACCAGGCTCCGGATGACGTCCGGCGCGGCCCGCACCCAGCCGATCCGCATGCCGGCCCAGAAGGCCTTGCTCGCGGAGCCGACCGTGAGGACCGTGCTGCCCGCCGGGTCGAACGCGCAGACCCGGCGGGGCATCTCGACGTCCGCGTCCAGGTGCAGCTCGTGCATGGTCTCGTCGACCACCAGGACGGTGCCCGCGGACCGGGCGGCCTCGACCAGGGCGCGGCGCTGCTGCTCGTCGGCCAGGGCTCCGGTGGGGTTGTGGAAGTCGGCGACGACGTAGGCCAGGCGGGGCGCGGTGTCCCGCAGGACCTGGCGCCAGCGGTTCATGTCCCAGCCGCCGAGCCCCTCCTCCATCGCCACGGGGACCAGTCTGGCGCCCGCCTCCCGCATGAGCTGGAGGATGTTGGCGTAGCTCGGGGACTCCACGGCGATGCGCTCGCCGCGCCCGGCGAACAGGTGGCAGATGGCGTCGATGGCACCCATCGCCCCCGTGGTCACCATGATCTGTTCGGGCATGGTGGGGATGCCGTCCCCGGTGTAGCGGTCCGCGATCATCTGCCGGAGCGCGGGAAGGCCGGCCGGGTAGTCGCCGTGCGTGTGGGCGTACGGCGGCAGCTCCTCCAGCGCGCCCTGGACCGCCCGGGTGAGCCACGGCTCCGGGGCGGGCAACGAGGCGCACCCCAGATCGATCATCGAGCCCAGCGACTCCGGGGGCAGCGGTTCGAGACCCCGGGCGGGCAGCGGGTTGCCCGCCGGGACCGCGGTCCAGCTGCCCGCCCCGCGGCGCGACTCCAGGAAACCCTCCGCCCGCAGCGCCTCGTACGCGGCGGTGACGGTGGTCCGGCTGAGGGACAGGGCCAGCGCGAGCTCCCGCTCGGCGGGGAGCCGCGCGGCGACCGGGACCCGGCCCTCCAGGACGAGCAGGCGCACTCCGTCGGCGAGGGAGCGGTAGGCCGGCGGCTTGCGGACGCCCGGTGCCAGAGGACGTGCCTGCTGCCCCTGGAGCTGCCGGGCGAGCTGCGCCGCACCGACAGTCGAAGTCCACTGCGCCATGAGAATCAGTCCACCTTCCTCGGATTGGCCATAGTTGGGAGCCAATCCCCTGCCACAGAGTGACACGCAGCAGTCCACCGACACCACACAGGGGGCACCACTTGTCCGACACCACCGCCAGGAGCGGCACCCGGCTGACCCGGCGGCTGATCCATCTGTACGTGGGTCTGGCCCTGTACGGGGCCAGTTCGGCCCTCCTGGTCCGCGCCGGACTCGGGCTGGAACCGTGGGGTGTGCTGCACCAGGGACTCGCCGAGCGGACGGGCATCTCCATCGGGGTCGTGTCGATCGCCGTCGGAGCGGTCGTCCTGCTCCTGTGGATCCCGATCAGGCAGCGCCCGGGGCTCGGCACCGTCTCGAACGTCTTCGCCGTCGGCATCGCGATGGACGGCACCCTCGCCCTCGTTCCGGACGTGCACGGTCTCGGGGCGCAGATCCCCGTGATGGCCGCCGGCATCCTGCTCAACGGCGTCGCCACGGGCCTGTACATCTCGGCGCGCTTCGGGCCGGGGCCGCGCGACGGCCTGATGACGGGGCTCAACCGGCTCACGGGCCGTTCCATCAGGCTGGTGCGCACGGCGCTCGAGGTGGCCGTGGTCGTGACCGGCTTCCTCCTCGGCGGTTCCCTCGGGGCCGGCACGGTCCTGTACGCCCTGGCCATCGGCCCGCTCGCCCAGTTCTTCCTGCGCCTCTTCGACCTTCCCGCGCCGGGCACCCGCACCGCGGCCGTCGCCGGCCGGACACCGCGGGAGGCGATACTTCCGCGGTGACCGCAGCGACTTCGGGGCGCCACCCCTATCTGGACCACCCTTCGACGATTCCCTTCGCCCACCGCGGCGGAGCGGCGGACGGCTTGGAGAACACCGCCGCCGCGTTCCGGCGTGCGGCGGGGGTCGGCTACCGCTACTTCGAGACCGACGTGCACGCCACGGCGGACGGCCGGCTGGTCGCGTTCCACGACCCGACCCTGGACCGGGTGACGGACTCCCGGGGGCGCATAGCCGGGCTGCCCTGGAGCGAGGTGCGCCGGGCGAGGGTGGCGGGCCGCGAGCCGCTGCCGCTCTTCGAGGAGCTGCTGGAGGAGTTCCCGGACGCCCGCTGGAACGTGGACATCAAGGCGGAGCCCGCCCTGGCCCCCCTCGTCGGCCTGATCCGCAGGACCGGCGCCTGGGACCGGGTGTGCGTCGGGTCGTTCTCCGAGGCGCGCGTGGCCAGGGCCCATCGCCTCGGGGGCCCGCGTCTGGCCACCTCCTACGGGGTGCGCGGGGTGCTCGGGCTGCGGCTGCGCTCGTTCGGCATCCCGGCGGCGCTGCGGGCGGGAGCGGTCTGCGCGCAGGTCCCGGAGGTCCAGAACGGCGTCCGGGTCGTCGACCGGGGCTTCGTCCGCGCGGCGCACGCGCGCGGCCTGCAGGTCCACGTCTGGACGGTGAACGAACCGGAGCGGATGGCGGCGCTCCTGGACCTCGGGGTGGATGGCATCATGACCGATCACATCGAGACGCTGCGCACGGTGCTGAGCGACCGGGGGGCCTGGGCCTGACGCCGGGGCCTGCCGCGTCCGCACGGGACGAACGAGGGGGCGCGGTGTGAGCACCGGTACCGCAGGGACAGCGGACCCGGCCGGACAGCCGGCCGGGGCCGCCGGGCGCAGGCGTGAGCAACGCGGCTGGTACTTCTACGACTTCGCGTGCTCGGTGTACTCCACCAGCGTCCTGACGGTCTTCCTCGGCCCCTACCTGACCTCGATAGCCAAGGCCGCCGCCGACGCGGAGGGGTTCGTGTACCCGCTGGGCATACCGGTGCGGGCGGGCTCACTCTTCGCGTACGCCGTGTCGGCGTCGATCGTCGTGGCCGTGATCGTCATGCCGGCCGTCGGCGCCGCCGCGGACCGCACGGGCCGCAAGAAGCCCCTGCTCGCGGCGGCCGCGTACACGGGCGCGACGGCGACGGCCTGCATGTTCTTCCTGGACGGCCACCGCTATCTGCTGGGAGCCTTCCTGCTCATCGTCGCGAACGCGTCGATCTCCGTGTCGATGGCCCTGTACAACGCCTATCTGCCACAGATAGCGACCCCCGAGGAACGCGACGCGGTCTCCTCGCGCGGCTGGGCCTTCGGTTACACCTCGGGGGCGTTCGTCCTCCTCGTCGATCTCCTCCTCTACACGGGCCACGACTCCTTCGGGCTGTCCGAGTCCGACGCGGTGCGCATCTGCATCGCCTCGGCCGGGGTGTGGTGGGGCGCCTTCGCCCTCGTACCGTTGCGCCGGCTGCGGGACCGCCGGGTGGCTCCGGGCGGCGACGGCGCGGTCGGCTCCGGCTGGCGGCAGCTGCGGGCGACACTGCGCGACATGCGCCGCCACCCTCTGACGCTGTCTTTCCTGCTCGCCTATCTGGTCTACAACGACGGCATCCAGACGGTGATCTCCCAGGCGTCGCTGTACGGCTCCGAAGAGCTCGGGCTCGACCAGACCACGCTCATCACCGCGGTGCTGCTCGTCCAGGTGCTCGCGGTGGCGGGCGCCCTGGGGATGGGGCGACTCGCCCGGCTCTTCGGAGCCAAGCGCACGATTCTCGCGTCGCTGGCCGTCTGGACGCTGATCCTCGCCGCGGCGTACGTGCTGCCGGCCGGGGCGCCCGCTTTCTTCTATACGCTGGCGGCGGCGATCGGCCTCGTGATGGGCGGCAGTCAGGCTCTCTCGCGGTCGCTGTTCTCCCACCTGATACCGCATGGGAAGGAGGCGGAGTACTTCTCCGCCTACGAGATGAGCGACCGGGGGCTCAGCTGGCTGGGGCCGCTGGTCTTCGGTCTCGGCTACCAGCTCACCGGCAGTTACCGGGACGCGATCCTGTCCCTGGTGCTCTTCTTCGCGCTCGGCTCCGTGCTCCTGGCGAGGGTCCCCGTCCGGGCCGCTGTGGCCGCCGCGGGCAATCCCGTGCCGGAGCGGATTTAGACGTTGAAGTGAAAGGCCGGTAGTGTACGCCTTTGGTGTGCTCGGCGGAGCGTTACTGCGAGCGGAAGAAGCCGAACCGTTGGGTGACAATTCCGTCCAGAAGTGACAAACCGGGCACCGGCGGGTATCCAACCCAGACACAGCAGCGGCACGACGGGCGACGCATGACCGGCAACGGGAATCTTTACCGCCGACCGGACGTTGACCGGATGACGACGACAGCGACACCTGTCCTGTGGGCGACAAGCCCGGGAGGCACGATTCATGAGTGAGCGAGCTCTCCGCGGTACGCGACTCGTGGTTACCAGCTACGAGACGGACCGCGGCATCGATCTGGCCCCGCGCCAGGCGGTGGAGTACGCATGCCCGAACGGACATCGTTTTGAGATGCCGTTCTCGGTAGAGGCGGAAATTCCGGCGGAGTGGGAGTGCAAGGCGTGCGGCGCCACGGCACTCCTGGTGGACGGGGACGGCCCCGAGGAGAAGAAGGGCAAGCCTGCGCGTACGCACTGGGACATGCTCATGGAGCGGCGTACGCGCGAGGAGCTCGAGGAGGTGCTGGCCGAGAGGCTGGCGGTTCTGCGCTCCGGTGCCATGAACATCGCCGTACACCCGCGGGACAGCAGGAAGTCTGCCTGACCGCGTATCACCGCACCGATCAAGAGCTGCGGGGCCGCGACACAGCACATGTGTCGCGGCCCCGCGGCTCTTCTCCGTCCTGGCGGCCCGCGCCTCACCCGCGGGGCCCTCCCGGACGCCGGGAAGGAAGAAGCCGTCCTCTTCCTCCGTCGGCCGACGGAGGAGGGAAGACGGCCGCGCTCACGGCGCAGGAGACGAGCGGCCGGGGCTCAGGGACGCAGCGGCGGACGGTGGTCCGCGCCCGGGCCCTCGTCGGGGCGGGGGCGCACGGTGGCTCCGTCCTCACGGATGACCTCGCCCTGGACGACCTTGCCGTCCGGCCGGTGGATGCGGGCCTGCTGGAAGGCGTCCGAGAGGCCTCCGGGCGCCGCCGCCCTCATCCGGCGGTCCAGGGAGCGTTCGGTGTGGCGCCCGAGTACCGCGCGGACCGGGGGCAGCAGGAGCAGGAGTCCCGCCGCGTCGGAGATCACGCCGGGGATCATCAGGAGCAGGCCGCCCAGCATCAGGAAGCCGTTGCCCTTGCCGGCGGCCGGGGTCTCGGCCCGGGTGGCGGGAGCACCGGGCTGCCCCGGCATCTGCTGAAGGGTCTCGGTGAGGTTGCGGAAGGCCCGCCTGCCCGCCCGCTTGATCACGGCGGCACCGAGCACGGCGCCGGCGACCAGGATCAGCAGCACGGTGAAACCGTTCGCCGCACCGGCCACGACGGTGAGCAGCCAGATCTCCAGCACCAGCCAGGCGGCGACGCCGAGCGGCAGGAGGGTGCGGGCGCGTGAGCGCCGTGGACGGTTCGGAGGCGGTGTGCCGGTCGTCATGCCCCCAGTGTGCCTGTACGGGCGTGCATGCGGCGTAAGGGGGTGATCAAGAGGTGCGGAGGGGGCGGTCAGGTGGCCTTGCGGCCGAGCACCTTGTTGGCCCGGCCGGTGATGCCCCAGCCGGTGACCCGCCACAGGGCCTCGACGAGGATGTCACGGCTCATCTTGGAATCGCCGATCTCCCGCTCCATGAAGGTGATCGGCACCTCCACGACGTGATAGCCCGCCTCGACGGCCCGCCGGGCGAGGTCGACCTGGAAGCAGTAGCCCTGCGAGGCGACCTCCTCGAGGCCGAGACCGTCCAGGGTCTCGGTGCGGAAGGCCCGGTAGCCTCCGGTGACGTCCCGCACCGAGAGGCCCAGCAGCATCCTGGAGTAGAGGCTGCCGCCGCGCGAGATCATCTCGCGGTGCCTGGGCCAGTTGACCACCCGGCCGCCGGGCACCCACCGCGAGCCGAGGACCAGGTCCGCCCCCTTCAGGGCGGTGAGGAGCCGGGGCAGCTCCTCCGGCTGGTGCGAGCCGTCCGCGTCCATCTCGACCAGCACGCCGTAGCCGTGCTCGGAGCCCCAGCGGAAACCTGCCAGGTAGGCGGCGCCGAGACCTTCCTTGCCCTTGCGGTGCAGGACGTGGACCCGGCTGTCCCCGGCCGCGAGCTCGTCGGCGACCTTGCCGGTGCCGTCGGGGCTGTTGTCGTCGGCGACGAGGATGTCCGCTTCCGGGACGGCGGCGCGCACCCGGGCGACGATGAGCTTGACGTTCTCGGCCTCGTTGTAGGTCGGAATGATCACCAAGACTCTGCCGAGCGGGCCGAACTGCCTCTGACCGCCGTCGTTCACTACTGCCCCTTAAAGTCCGTACGCAGGTGCACACCATATCCAGCACGCCGCGCCCGGACTCCGACGCGGTCTCGGGGTGGCGCGCGTCCCGTGGACAGATGCATGGAACTGCGGACAGAAGGGCATCGCTGCGGATCGGGGCCCGGCGTCCTTCGGGCCGACCTGGGACCCGCTGGCTGCGGGTCGACCGAAAGCCGTTGTCTACTGAACCTCCGGGCCCCACCCGGGTCGCACCTGCCGTCCGGTACGAAACCTTCCCTCGCCCCCGAGGCGCGGGCGCTGAACCTGGCTGTCAGCGGTGGTGCGCCGGTGCGGCACCCCACCCCATGACCCAGCGGCGTTCGACGACTGCGTGGAGGTTTGACCGGTCGGACGTCCAGTGGTGGACCCGGCCGAACCTACCGGCCCGTGGGCGCTCCCTGTCAACAGTCGCCCCACCTGCCATTTCTCCCGGAAACGCCTGGTCAGCGCCGAGGACGCGCAGGTCGTGGCAGACACCCCGCGCTCTCGGTCGGCGGTACGAGATGTCGTGACGTCACTCGTTCGGCCGTACGTAGACAGTTTGTCCGAGGACCACCGTGCGCAGACAGACCGGGAGCTCCGCGCCGGGAGTGAGATCGGGCAGGCCAGGGGTGCCGGAGCGGGGATCCGTCGACCATCGCGCCACCCGGTCGTCGGGGGCCTGGACCAGCAGCTCGCCGGTACGCCAGACGGCGTAGTCGGCCGGGGCGCCCGGGACGAGCACGCCCCCGTCGTCCCGGCCCACGGCCCGCCAGCCGCCCCGGGTGTGGGCGGTGAAACCGGCGCGCACGGAGACCCGGTGCCCGGGTGTGCGGTGGTGCGCCGCGGCCCGCACGGTGCCCCAGGGGTCCAGCGGGGTGACCGGGCTGTCGGAGCCGAAGGCGAGCGGCACGCCGGCGCGCAGCAGGGCCGCGTACGGGTTCAGGGTCGCCGCGCGCTCCACGCCCAGGCGCCGGGCGTACATACCGTCGGAGCCGCCCCAGGCGGCGTCGAAGGCCGGCTGGACGGAGGCGGTGAGGCCCAGCTCGGCGAACGCGGCGATCGTCTCCGGGGTGAGCATCTCGGCGTGTTCCACCCGGTGCCTCGCGGCGCGCACCCGGGCGAGGCCGAGGGTCTCGGACGCGGCCCGGACGCCTGCCACCACGGCGGAGAGTGCCGCGTCGCCGATGGCGTGGAAGCCCGCCTGGAGTCCCGCCTCGGTGCAGGCCGTCACGTGCGCGGCGATCCGTGCCGCGTCGAACCGGCCGGTGCCGGTGTGCGGGGCGTCGGCGTACGGCTCGTGCAGAAGGGCGGTGTGCGAGCCCAGGGATCCGTCGACGAAGAGGTCACCGGCCGCGCCGATGGCACCGAGCTCGCGGACGCGGCGGGCGTCCTCCGCCCCCTCGACGGGCTCGGCCCAGTAGCCGAAGACCCGGGGACCTGGTTGCTCGGAGGCCAGCCGCAGCAGGCCGGTGAAGTCCTCCTCGTCCGAGATCTCGGGGCCCGCGCACTCGTGCACGGTGCCGATCCCGAGCGAGGCCGCGTGCGCCAGGGCGGCCTGCTGGGCCCGTGCCCGCTGCCGCGGCGTGACGGCGGCGTGGGCGGCCGCCCGCACCGCGTGGTGGGCGTCGCCGGTCAGGGGTGCGTCGGGGTGGTAGCCGGCCAGCGCGGTGACGCCCGGGACGAGGTCCAGGAGCGCCGTGGTCACGACGGCGGAGTGGACGTCCACACGGGGCAGGTAGACCGCCCGGCCGCCCGACGCCTCGTCGAGCTCCCCGCGCGACGGGGGCCGCTGCTCGGGCCAGCGGGCGGCGTCCCAGCCGTGGCCGAGGATCACCCCGCCAGCGGCCTGGCCGTTCGCGAACGCGCGTACGAGATCGAGGGCTTCGGTGAGTGTGCGTGCCCCGGAGAGGTCCAGTCCCGTCAGGGCGAGCCCGGTGGAGGTGGTGTGGACGTGGGAGTCGGTGAAAGCCGGGGTGACCAGAGCCCCTTCGAGGTCGACCACCTCGTCGACACCGCTCGCGAAGGCGTCGGCCGCCCCCTCCGAGCCCACCCAGGCGACATGGCCGCGTTCGACGACCATCGCGGTGGCGAACGGATCGGCGGGGCTGTGGACGTCTCCACCGCGCAGCAGCACGGTGCGGTGTTCGCTCTGGGGGGCGGTGCTCTCGGTCATGGGACCAGTCTCGCGCCTGTCTCGGCCGGTTCTCGCCCCGCCCCCTCCGCGAAGCGGGGCGGGACGGCCTCAGATGCGTGGTGGGCGCGCCTCGTAGGGCGTGGAGAGGACGACGGTCGTACGGGTGGACACTCCGGCCAGGGTGCGGATCCGGGTGAGCAGGTGCTCGAGCTCCAGTGGGCTGGAGACCCGCACCTTGAGGATGTAGTTCTCGTCGCCTGCGACGCTGTGGCACGCCTCCAGTTCAGGCACACCGGCGAGCCGTTCGGCGATGTCGTCGGGTGCGCTCGGGTCGAAGGGTTTCACCGAGATGAACGCGGTGAGGGGCAGGCCGACCGCCTCGGGGTCGACGACCGCGGCGTAGCCCCGGATCACCCCGCGCTGTTCCAGCCGGCGGACACGCTGATGAACGGCCGAGGTGGACAGGCCGGTGGCCTTGCCCAGGTCGGTGTAGCTCATCCGCCCGTCCTTGACGAGCAACTCCACGATCTGACGGTCCAGCTCCTCCATACGGATCAACCTATGCCCCGGGCCCCTCCTGGCACAGCCGTGGAGGCCGGGGAGGGGCACGTTCGAGGGGCATGTGACGAATACCACAGGTGTACGCGTGGGTAGCCGACGACCTCGCGATTACGCCCTACATCTGGCGGGAAGTGCTTGCTGTGGCCGGGCCGTGGCGCCTCGCCGGCCCACCCGAGGGGGGAAAAGACCCATGCAGAGCCTGAAGCTCACCGGACGTCCCGAACCGGAGTCCGATGAAGACGCCGCGTTCGCGGTCCCGGACGAGGACACCGCTGCCGACGCGTACGACACGTTCGAGATGTACCGGGTGATCTGCCCGGACTGCAGCCAGCCGATCGCCCTGCTGGCGGACGAGGACGTGCTCCCCGAGCACGCGCTGTGCCCCTCCCCGTGGAATCCGTTCGTCCTCACCGTGTGCCCCGGAACGAACCGCGACGCCTCCCGGGCTCGCCCGGCCGACGAGTCACTGGAGGCCCAGGAGCAGGAGACGGCACTGCTGCTGACGCTTCCTCAGGGGCTCGACTGGCGGATGCAGCCCTTCTCGCACGCCGTCGGTCCGGGCTCGCGCCCCCTGCGGTACGTGCCGCCGACGCGGCGTCACGCAGCCTGACGTTCCCGCGCCCCCGAGGGGGCGCACCTCTGCGCGCACCACGGCGGCCGGGCCGGCGTGGTGCGGACAGCTCACCGGCCGGCCCCTGGATGCGCCGTGCGCCCGGGGGAACGGTCGCACGACATCGCCGGATTGTGACCCGGGATCCATGGCACGCGCCGGCTTCGTAGGCCCACGCCGCGTCCGCCGGCCGGCCCCGGCCGCCGTGCCGGCGTCCGGACAAGCGGTTCCGGGCCGGGACGTGCGGTCCGGGAATCCGTACCGCACACCCCGACCCGCCTGCCCACCGTGTCACGCCGCGCCCGACGGAGAGCCCGGGCCGGCTCCTGCCCGCACCGGCACGGCCAGGAGCGGGGCCGGGGCCTGAGGACGCGGGGCCGGCCCGTACGGACCGCGCCGGGCCGTCCGGGTCAGCGCGTCTCCGGACCCGCGAGGTGACGGGCGATGACCATGCGCTGGATCTGGTTGGTGCCCTCGACGATCTGGAGCACCTTCGCCTCGCGCATCAGCCGCTCGACCGGGAAGTCGAGGGTGTAGCCGTAGCCCCCGAGGACCTGCACCGCGTCGGTGGTCACCTGCATGGCCGCATCGGTGCAGAAGAGCTTCGCCATCGCCGCCTGCCGCGAGAACGGCAGACCGGCGTCGCGGAGCCGTGCCGCCTCCAGATAGAGCGCCCGGCCGGCCTCGATCCGGGTGGCCATGTCGGCGAGCATGAAGCGAAGCCCCTGGAAGTCGGCGACGGGCCGCCCGAACTGCCGCCGGTCGGTGGCGTATCCGACCGCCTCGTCCAGGGCCGCCTGGGCGACGCCGACGGCGCAGGCGGCGATGCCCAGACGCCCCGAGTCGAGCGCGGACAGGGCGATGGCGAAACCCTGCCCTTCGTCACCGATGCGGCGGTCGCCGGAGATCCGTACGCCGTCGAAGTGCAGCTGGGCGGTGGGCGAACCCTTCATGCCCATCTTCTTCTCGGGCAGGGCCGCGTTGAGGCCCTCGGCGTCCCCGGGGACGAGGAAGGCGGTGATACCGCGCGGGCCGTCCTCGCCAGTGCGGGCCAGCACCGTGTAGAAGTCGGCGATGCCGCCGTGCGTGATCCAGGCCTTGGTGCCGGTGAGGACCCAGTCGTCGCCGTCGCGCACGGCCCTCGTCCGGAGTGAGGCGGCGTCGGAGCCCGAGGACGGCTCGGAGAGGCAGTAGGCGCCCAGCAGGCCGCCTGCGAGCATCGCCGGGAGATGGGCGGCCCGCTGCTCGTCGGTGCCGAATCCGGCGAGCGCGTGGCAGGACAGCGAGTGGACGCTGACGCCGAGGCCGACGGTGAGCCGGGCGGCGGCGAGCTCTTCGAGCACCTGGAGGTAGACCTCGTACGGCTGGTCACCGCCCCCGTGGGCCGAGTCGTACGGCAGCCCGAGCAGGCCGGCTTCGGAGAGCAGGGTGAAGACCGGCCGCGGGAAGGAGCCCGCTTCCTCCTCCTCCGCCGCCCGCGGAGCGATCTCCTTCGACACGATGTCGCGTACGAGCTCGACGAGCTGCCGGGACTCCTCGGTGGGCAGACGGCGTTCCACCGGCTGCGGGGCACGGTCGGACATGACGGCGCTCTCCTCCCTGTCGGGCGTGACGACGGTCGCGCGCGGGGTGTGCGCGGCACCGCCGGATGGTCCCGGGCGATGCCCGGAAATCTACGGCTCCGCAACCGATCCTGCCCGCCCGGATCACGGGAGGCGCTGGCCAGCGGCTGTGGCGCGTTGAGTATGCCCGATCGGAGCGCACGCGTCACCGGGTGGCGGGATCCCTGATCAGCGAAATTGGTCCGAACCATTGACCCAACTGGTCTAGTCCTCCTACGGTCTCCCCCATGCCTCACCGCGTCCATGCCAATCCGGACGAGCGGTGCAGCGCACTCCCCCACGCCCGAGCCCTCCCCCACGAGGAGCCACAATGACCGGACTTCACCGTCCTCGCGCCCGCCTCCGGACGCTCGCCGCCACTCTCTGTACCGCCGCGCTCGGAGCCACGCTCCTCGGCGTCGCCGGTACCTCGTCCGCAGACGCCGCTCCCCCCGCCTCCGCACCGGCGACAGTCGACGCCGCACCGGCAGCAGCCGGTGACAAGGTGGTCGGGTACTTCACCAACTGGGGTGTCTACGACCGCGATTACCACGTCAAGGACATCGAGACGTCGGGCTCTGCGGACAAGCTGACCCACATCAACTACGCCTTCGGCAACGTCCAGGGCGGCAAGTGCACGATCGGGGACAGCTACGCCGACTACGAGAAGGCCTACACCGCCGAGCAGTCGGTGGACGGCGTCGCGGACACCTGGGACCAGGAACTACGGGGTAACTTCAACCAGTTGCGCAAGCTGAAGAAGCTGCATCCCGACCTCAAGGTCATCTGGTCCTTCGGCGGCTGGAGCTGGTCCGGCGGCTTCGCCGAGGCGGCGCGGAACCCGGCCGCGTTCGCCGAGTCCTGCTACGGCCTGGTGGAGGACCCGCGCTGGGCCGATGTCTTCGACGGGATCGACATCGACTGGGAGTATCCGAACGCCTGCGGCCTGACCTGCGACACCAGTGGCCGCGACGCGTACGGCGATCTCCTGGCGGCGCTGCGCACGAAGTTCGGCACCGACAATCTGATCACCTCGGCGATCACCGCCGACGGGTCCGACGGCGGCAAGATCGACGCGGTGGACTACGCGGGGGCGGCCCAGTACCTGGACTGGTACAACCCGATGACCTACGACTTCTTCGGTGCTTTCGCCGCGCAGGGACCGACGGCCCCCCATTCACCGCTCACCTCCTACCCGGGCATCCCGACGGAGGGATTCAACAGCGACGCGGCCATCTCCAAGCTCAAGGGGCTGGGCATCCCGGCGGAGAAGCTCCTGCTGGGCATCGGCTTCTACGGCCGCGGCTGGACCGGGGTCACCCAGTCGGAACCGGGCGGTACGGCGACCGGGGCGGCCCCCGGGACGTACGAGGCGGGCATCGAGGACTACAAGGTCCTGAAGAACAGCTGCCCCGTGACCGGCACGGTGGCGGGCACGGCGTACGCCCACTGCGGCAGCGACTGGTGGAGCTACGACACCCCGGCCACCATCGCGACGAAGATGGACTACAAGGACCAGCAGGGCCTGGGCGGCACCTTCTTCTGGGAGCTGAGCGGCGACACGGCGAACGGTGAGCTCATCAAGGCCATCAACTAGCCCCGGCGGGGTACACGCACGGCAGGGCGGGTCAGGGGTGGGGTGCCGGGCGGGCGCCCCGCCCCACCCGTCGTGCGTGGCGACCGCGGGTCACATCAGTCCCGCCTGGGTGACGAACATGGCCAGGACGACGACGAGCGTCCAGCCCAGGATGTGCTCCAGGATCTTCGGGCCGTCCTCGGGTCCGCCGGTGCGGGCGCGGAAGTGGGTCCGGTTCTCGGCTGTGGTCGCGGTCATGGCATCTCGCTCGGTCGTTCGGCTGTGGGCGTCCCCCGTGACCCGACCACAGTGCCAGCGAAACCGGGCCGCGCGGTAGAGATCCGGGTCACAGCGGACGACGGCGAAGCGGGGGCGTTCGGCGGACACCCGCGCTCCCGCAGGGGAAACCGGGGCGGGAGGGGCCTGGGCGCCGAGCCCGTTGTGCGCCACACCACATCCCGCCGCTCCTGTGCGGAAGCGGCTGCCCCGCCGTCCGGAGGGCGGCCGACGCGGCGCCGGGCCGGCCGCGGCCGTACGACGGTGGACCGCCGCCCGGGCCGTCGGTGGATCCACAGCGTGGATGCCGGTGCACGAGGAGGCCGACGCCGTGAGCACCGCTGTCCTCCCCGCGTCCGAAGAGGCGGCCCACATCACCGGGACCCGCGTGGTCGCCGGCGGCGGCCGGCCCACCGTCCTGCCCGGCGCCACGCACTGGACGGAGCACGTACCCCGCGGGACGAAGCCGTTCCCGCCGCCTGCTGACACGGGAGCCGGTGACTGCCCGGCCCCGTCGGTACTCCCCCGTCGTCGAGGTCATGGAGTCTCCGACGCCGCACCGAAGGGCGTGCTCCCACGGCCGGAGGGGCCGGTCCGGGTCGCCGGTCACCTCCGTAGCCGTGTCGCGCGCACGCGGCGGTCGCGCGTCGCCCGGGAAGCGGGTGACGCGTCCGACCGTGAGCGGCGCGGAGCGCGGCGTAGCCGGTGACGGTGGACGCGTCAGATCGGCGTCAAGGGCCGCGTCCATTCCGTATGGACCACGTCAAGGTGGCTTTCCACCGGTCTCGGGCCGGGTTCTGCTCATCTTGGCCGCACGGCCGATTCCCTTCCTCACGTCAATCAGGAGCTCACGATGGCCGATCTGGCCTTCGTCGTCACCACAGTCGCGGTGTTCGCGCTGGTGGCTCTCGTCGCCCGGGGGGTGACCAAGCTGTGACCGCCGAGAACATCGTCGGCCTCGTCGTGGCCGTCTCCCTGCTCGGATATCTCGTCCTCGCTCTCCTTTACCCGGAGAGGTTCTGAGCGCTGCTATGAGTTCCCAGACCGCTGGTGTGCTCCAGTTGCTCGCCCTGATCGCCGCCCTCTCGCTCGCGTACCGTCCGCTGGGCGACTACATGGCCAGGGTCTACTCCTCCGGGAAGCACTACGGACCGGAGAAGTGGATCTACAAGGCCATCGGCGCCGACCCGGCCGCCGAGATGAGGTGGCCCGCCTATCTGAGGGGCGTGCTCGCCTTCTCGGCGGTGAGCGTTCTCTTCCTCTACCTCATGCAACGGGTGCAGGGCTCGCTGCCCGGTTCGCTCGGCTTCTCCTCCATCGACCCGGACCAGGCGTTCAACACGGCCGCGTCCTTCGTCGCCAACACCAACTGGCAGTCGTACTACGGCGAGCAGGCCATGGGCCACGTCGTACAGACCGGCGGCCTCGCGGTGCAGAACTTCCTCTCCGCCGCGGTCGGCCTGGCCGTCGCGGTGGCGCTCGTCCGGGGCTTCGCCCGCTCCCGCACCGGTGAGCTCGGCAACTTCTGGACCGACCTCGTACGCGGCACCGTCCGCATCCTGATCCCGGTCTCCGTGCTCGGTGCGCTCGTCCTGGTCGCCTGCGGCGCCATCCAGAACTTCTCCGGCATCCACGAAGTCGGCCAGTTCACCGGCGGAACGCAGCAGTGGAACGGTGGCGCAGTCGCCTCCCAGGAGGTCATCAAGGAACTGGGCACCAACGGCGGCGGTTATTTCAACGCCAACTCCGCCCACCCCTTCGAGAACCCCGGTCCGCTCTCCAACCTGTTCGAGATCTTCCTCATCCTGCTGATCCCGTTCGCGCTGACCCGCACCTTCGGCCGCATGGTCGGGTCGCTGCGGCAGGGCTACGCGATCCTCGGCACGATGGCCACCATCTGGCTCGGCTTCACCGCGCTGATGATGTGGACCGAGTTCGCCCACCACGGACCCGCGTTCGAGATCGCGGGCGGGGCGATGGAGGGCAAGGAAACCCGCTTCGGGATCGCCGGCTCGTCGGTCTTCGCGGTCGCCACCACGCTGACCTCGACCGGTGCGGTGAACTCCTTCCACTCCTCGTACACCGGCTTCGGCGGTGGCATCACGATGCTGGGCATGCAACTGGGCGAGATCGCGCCCGGCGGTGTCGGGTCCGGCCTCTACGGAATGCTCGTCATGGCCGTCATCACGGTGTTCATCGCCGGGCTGATGGTGGGGCGGACCCCGGAGTACCTGGGCAAGAAGATCGGCGTCCGCCAGATCAAGCTCGCCGCCTGCTACATCCTCGTCACACCGGCCCTCGTGCTCGGCTTCACCGCCGTGGCGATGGCCCTGCCCACGCCGGGCGACTCCATGACGAACACCGGTGCGCACGGCTTCTCCGAAGTCCTGTACGCCTACACCTCCGGGGCCAACAACAACGGCTCCGCCTTCGCCGGTCTCGACGCCGACACCCAGTGGTTCAACACCACCATCGGCATCGCCATGCTGCTGGGCCGGTTCCTGCCGATCGTCTTCGTCCTGGCACTCGCCGGGTCCCTGGCCGAACAGAAACCGGTACCCGGGACCGCGGGCACGTTGCGCACCGACAAGCCCCTCTACGCGGGTCTGCTCGTCGGCACCATCCTGATCATCGCCGGTCTGACCTACTTCCCCGCCCTCGCGCTGGGTCCGCTCGCCGAAGGGCTCGCCTCATGAGCACCGTCACTCCCACTCACGCTCCGCACGGCGACCTGCCGCCCTCCGGCAACCGCGCGGTCACCGACCGCGTCGGCGGCGGCCTGTTCGACCCGCGACAGCTGCTGAAGTCCCTCCCGGACGCGGTGCGCAAGCTCGACCCGCGCCTGATGATCAAGTCGCCCGTCATGTTCGTCGTCCTGGTCGGCTCCGTGGTCACCACCGTGCTCGCGGTGCTGGACCCGACCGACTGGTTCGGCTGGGCCATCGCCGGCTGGCTCTGGCTTACCACCGTCTTCGCGAACCTCGCGGAAGCGGTGGCCGAGGGCCGGGGCAAGGCCCAGGCCGACACACTTCGCAAGGCCAGGACCGGGACCGTCGCCCGCCGCGTCGTCGGTCCGGGTGAGGAGCGGGTCGCCGGGACGGAGCTGCGCGTCGGGGACCTGGTGGTCTGCGAGGCCGGCGACACCATCCCCGGTGACGGTGATGTCGTCGAAGGCGTCGCCTCCGTCGACGAGTCCGCGATCACCGGCGAATCGGCTCCGGTCATCCGCGAGTCGGGCGGCGACCGCAGCGCGGTGACCGGCGGTACGAAGGTGCTGTCCGACCGGGTCGTCATCAGGATCACGACGAAGCCGGGTGAGACGTTCATCGACCGGATGATCAGCCTGGTGGAGGGCGCGGCCCGGCAGAAGACCCCCAACGAGATCGCCCTCAACATCCTCCTGGCGTCCCTCACCGTCGTCTTCCTGCTGGCCGTGGTCACCTTGAAGCCGTTCGCCGTCTACGCGGGCGCCGACGGGCAGACCTCGATGATCGTGCTCGCCGCCCTCCTGGTCTGCCTGATCCCGACCACCATCGGTGCGCTGCTCTCCGCGATCGGTATCGCCGGCATGGACCGGCTCGTCCAGCGCAACGTCCTGGCGATGTCCGGACGTGCGGTCGAGGCGGCGGGAGACGTGTCCACCCTGCTGCTCGACAAGACGGGGACCATCACCCTGGGCAACCGGCAGGCGGCCGAGTTCCTGGCGGTCGACGGCGTACCGGAGGGGGAACTGGCGGATGCCGCGCGGCTGTCCTCGCTCGCCGACGAGACTCCCGAGGGCCGGTCGGTCGTGGTCCTGGCCGAGGAGAGGTACGGGCTCGGGGCACGGGGTGATATCGCCGGTGCGCGGTGGGTCGCGTTCACCGCGCAGACCCGCATGTCAGGCGTCGACCTGGACGGGCGCAAGGTCCGCAAGGGTGCGACCGCTTCCGTCGTCGCATGGGTGAAGGAGCGGGGCGGGGAGGTCGCCGAGGACGTGCGGGCACTCACCCACCGGATCTCCCAGGCTGGTGGCACGCCGCTGGTGGTGGCTCGGGAAGACGCTCACGGTGCGCGGGTCCTCGGGGTCATCCACCTCAAGGACGTGGTGAAGGAAGGCATGCGGGAACGGTTCGACGAGCTGCGCCGCATGGGCATCCGCACCGTCATGATCACCGGGGACAACCCGCTGACCGCGAAGGCGATCGCCGACGAGGCGGGGGTCGACGACTTCCTCGCCGAGGCGACCCCCGAGGACAAGATGGCCCTCATCAAGCGGGAGCAGGCCGGCGGCAAGCTGGTCGCCATGACCGGTGACGGCACCAACGACGCCCCCGCGCTCGCGCAGGCGGACGTCGGAGTCGCGATGAACACCGGCACCTCGGCCGCCAAGGAGGCCGGGAACATGGTGGACCTTGACTCCGACCCCACCAAACTCATCGAGATAGTCGAGATCGGCAAGCAGCTCCTCATCACCCGGGGCGCCCTCACCACGTTCTCCATCGCCAACGACGTCGCGAAGTACTTCGCGATCATCCCCGCCATGTTCGCCGTGGCCTACCCGTCTCTGGACAGGCTGAACATCATGGGGCTCGCCTCATCGCAGTCCGCGATCCTGTCCGCCGTCATCTTCAACGCACTGATCATCGTCGCCCTCGTACCGCTCGCCCTCAAGGGAGTGCGCTACCGCCCCGCCGGTGCCGACCGGATGCTGCGACGCAATCTCGGGATCTACGGACTCGGCGGCCTGGTCGCCCCGTTCATCGGCATCAAGATCATCGACCTGCTCATCTCCCTCATCCCCGGAATCGGCTGATCCGCCATGACCCACACCTCCGTCAACAACACCGTGCGCCTCTTCGGGGCCGGACTGAGGGCCCTGCTCGTCCTGACCCTGGTGTGCGGGGTGATCTACCCGCTCGCCGTCACCGGAGCAGCCCAAGCCCTGTTTCACGACCGGGCGAACGGCTCCGAGATCAGGGACGCAAGCGGCACCGTGGTCGGCTCCTCCCTCATCGGCCAGCGGTACGACCTGCCGAAGCAGAACCCCGACGACGCCGAGGAGACGGCGCGACCGGACCTGAGGTGGTTCCAGCCGCGTCCCTCCAACGGCCTGGGCGGAAACAGCGTCAACACGCGGTACTCCCTGATCCTCTCCGGCGCCACCAACCGCTCCGGCGACAACGAGGAACTGATCCGGTGGGTGACGGACGCCAAGAAGGCCGTGGTGAGGGACAACTCCACGGCCTCCTACACGGTGGAACCCGCTGACGTGCCGGCTGACGCGGTCACCTCCTCCGGCTCCGGCCTGGACCCGGACATCTCGCCTGCCTACGCGAAGCTCCAGGTGCACCGCGTCGCGGAGAAGAACGGCCTCCCCGTCACGGAGGTCGAAGACCTCGTCACCGGTCACACGACGGGCCGGCTCCTGGGCTTCATGGGCGAGCCCCGGGTGAACGTCCTCGAGCTGAACACCGCGCTGAGGGACCTGCTCCGGAGTGGAGTGATCCCGGGCGGGTGACCGGGGACCGGTGGGGTGCCGAAGCCCGGGCCCCACCGACCCTTCACCCACCCACGCCCCGGCTGCTCGTGGTGGAAGAGGACGCGCAGCCGTCGGGAAGGCGGCCGTCCGCGCTGCGCATCGGGAGAACGGGCCCCGTAGGTCCCTGGCCGCTCAGGTCAGGCCGAGCGACCGCAGAACGCGGCGCTGAGCGGGTGCCGGGCCGACGGGCCAGAAGACGTAACACACCCCTCCCGTACCTCCTCTGACCCGCCCGTTCGCGTCGTAGCGTTTCGTACGCAGCCAGATGTCCTCCCACTCACGCCGCCGGTAGACGCGGCGCACCGCGTCGTTCGACGGAGAGGCCGGGTCGTTGGCGACCACGTCGCCGTCGGCGGTGAAACCGATGACGGTCATCAGGTGGCCCGACGTCCCGTAACCGGCGCCTGTCAGCTCTCCCTCGAGGAAGGACTGGGACGTGATGACCGGAATGCCCGCGGCGACCAGCCTCTCCAGGTCCGTCAGCGATCCGAGTCGCGTGACCACGGCGTTCATGTCCCTGTACGTCGCGGCGTAGGCGGCGTTGAAGGGCCAGTTGCCGCAGCCCTCGTACTGGTGGTCGAAGGTGTGGCGGGCGGCGTGACAGACCTGCGGGTCGGCGAGGCCGGGCTTGACCCAGGCCAGGTCCTCCGGGGTGGGCTTGCGGCCCCAGTACTCGATGATCATCTGCGAGGAGGTGGGGCTGCACCAGGCCTCGCCCCCGTTGTCGTACTCCGGGTACTCCCCCACATGGACGTTCTGCGAATAGCGGGGCACCGCCAGCTCCCGGGCGGATCCGGGCGCGGTGGCGGGGACGGTGAACCGGTCGGGGACGTCCGAGGCCATGGCTCCGACCCGGTGGACCGTCGGTGTGAGACGGGTTCCCGGGGTGCGGTGGAGGGTGAGCCGCAGCCGGTAGGACACCAGGCGCAGCCCGCTCGCCGCGTCGTCCAGCGAGAAGGTGTCGGTCCAGACGGTGCTCCTGCCGTCGGTCTGGTCGTCCACCGAGGTGCGGCGGATGTCCGAGTCGCCGGCGGCCCAGCGGCCCATCACGTACCAGGGCGTGTCCGTACCGTCCGAGTACCTGCCGCGCAGCTCGACCTGGATCCAGGTGCCCTGGGGGGTGTGGGCGTTCCAGGAGGCGATCACCTCGGTGGCGGGGACGGCCGAGCGGTGGACCGGGGAGGTCCAGGTGGCGTACTCCCAGGTGCTGGCCATGCCGGTGTGCGGGTCGGTGTAGTCGGTGCTGCCGGCGGGAGCGGAGATCACCAGGCCGGGCCGGCGGCCCGCGACCGCCCGGGTACCTGCCGAGGTACCGCACCGCCAGTCGGTGTACGTCGTCCAGAAGCGGTTGTCCACGAGCGAGGCTGCCGCCGGGGGTGAGGAGGTGCGGGAGGGGGCGGCGCCCGCCGGGCCGGCGGAGGCCACGGTGCCTGCCCCGGCCGCTGCGGCGAGCGCGGCGGTGAGCACGGTTCTGCGTGAAGTCGGTCTGGTCATGGGCGAGACCCCCGGTCGTTGAGCGGATTGGGGCTGCGGGTGCCGATCGTGCGCCAACTATCCCGGGTCGGAGCCGGATCCGGCCAGTGATTCGCCCCGTGCCGCAGGACCAATATTGGTCTGGTCCACTGACGTGACCTGCACGGGACCGGGAGCAGGCGGGCGAAGGGGGCCAGGGGGCGGCCCCGCGGGGTCTCGTAGGGTGGAGGGATGAACGACCTGGCGGACCGCGCGCGCAGGCTGCGCTCCCTGCCCCCTTCCTGCGGGCCTGTGCGGCTGATCGCGGTCGACGGGCACGCGGGGTCCGGCAAGAGCACCTTCGCGAACCGCCTGGCCGCGTCTCTCGGCGGCGCCCCCGTACTGCACCTGGACGATGTGGCCAGCCACGAGGAGCTGTTCGCCTGGACGGACAGGCTCCGGGACCAGGTCCTGGGGCCGCTCTCCCGGGGCGAGCCCGCGCTGTACGCACCGTACGACTGGGCGGCCCGGCGCTTCGGGCCGCCGAGGGTGCTGGGTCCGGCCCCCGTGATGCTGATCGAGGGAGTGGGCGCGGGCCGCACCGCGGTGAGGCCGTTCCTCGCGGCGCTGCTGTGGATCGATGGCGACAGCGAGGCCTCCTGGGAACGGGGCAGGCACCGCGACGGTCCCGGGCTCTCGGAGTTCTGGGACGGCTGGACCGCCGCGGAGCAGCGCCATTTCGCCGACGACCCCTCATACCCCTTCGCGGATGTCGTGATACGCAGGATGCCGACGGGATACATGTGGCTGGAAGGGTGTCACCCGACAGCGGTGGCGAGTCGGATCCTCACGGACAGTGAAGCCTGAGCACCGCCGTACCGCTCGGTAGGAAAAACCGCTGAAGGTGCCTCAACTCCGCTTGACCGAGGGCCCGTACAGGTCTTACGTTCTCAATGTGCGGCTTTTCGGAGCCCTCGCGGACGCGAAGCCCCCGGTTGTTCCCCCGTGACCGGGGGCTTCGTTCTGCCCTCTTCCGGGGCCTACGCGAGTCCTCCACTCACCCTGGGTCACCACCGCCGAAGCGCCGGTAACGCCCTTAACCGCTCACTCCCTGTGCAGGTACGATGCCTCTCGGGTGTGGTCAATTCCCGTACCCGGCACGGTGATTAGGTGCGTCGCGCTGGGCATGCTGTGCGGGCGGGGCATTCTGGGGGCACGGTTTGTGGGGGACCTGATGGACATCGGCACGCCGGGCATGCAGGCCCCGGCCGACCTTGCCTGGCTGCGCGGGGTGGACGCCTACACCATGGGCGCGTACCCGCAGGCCGAGGAGGAGTTCAGAACCGCGGTGCGCTTCGACCCCGGTATGGCGGACGGCTGGCTGGGCCTGCACGCGCTGCGGATCGACACCACGACCGCGCTGTTGCGCATGTACCGCCACCGCGACCGCTTCGGTGAGCAGCGCACCCGTCACCGCCGTACGCTCAACTCCTGGTACTGGCTGGGCTGGTGGGTGCAGCCCGTGCTGGAGAGCCCGCGCGATCTGCTCCTCGCGCACGCCTCCCACTGGCTGGACGGCCGCCACGTGCCGGAGCTGGACCGGGCGCTGGCGGGCCTGCCGCCGGTCGACACCGACCCCCAGGTGCGGTTCCTGCACGCCTGCCGCTCCTACCTGGTCAAGGACTGGGAGCAGCTCGTACGCACCACGGAACCGCTCCTCGACGATCCGCTGCTCGGCATCGAGGCGGGGCTCTTCGGCGGCATGGCGCGGGTGCGCCTGGAGATGTACGGGCAGGCGGAGCCCCTCCTGTCCGCCGCGCTGATGCGCTGTCGCAGTGAGCAGCCGCAGCGCAAGGAGCTGCGCTACTGGCTGGCGCGCGCCCACGAGGGCACCGGCCGCAGCGCTGCGGCCCTGCCCCTGTACCGGGCGGTGCACCGGGTGGATCCGGCTTTCATGGACACCTCGGCCAGGCTGGCGGCGATCTCCGAGGGCGACGGATACGACGAGGCGGCCGACCTAGCGGCGGTCTCGCTGGCCGGTGTCGGTTCGGACGGCACCGGCGTGGAGGGCCGGACGGACGGTGAGACCGCGCTCGGCACCGACCTGGTCGACGGCCGTGAGCCCAGGCCGGGCGGCGACCCGCAGACGCTGCCCGGTGCCGTGCTGCCTCCGGCCGGCCCGGGGGGCGGCGGGGCACGGACGAAGCCCGGCGCACCCCGGGCCGCTGTCTTCCCGGCGGGACCGAGCGACCCGGTGATGCTCGCGGAGGCTTTGGCGGAGCTCGAGCGCATGGTCGGGCTGGAACCCGTGAAGCGCCAGGTCAAGGCCTTGTCCGCACAGCTGAACATGGCGCGTCTTCGTGCCGAGCAGGGGTTGCCGGTGCAGCCGCCGAAGCGGCATTTCGTCTTCTCCGGCCCCTCCGGGACGGGTAAGACCACGGTCGCGCGCATCCTGGGCCGGGTGTTCTACGCGCTCGGGCTCCTGGGTGGCGACCACCTGGTGGAGGCCCAGCGTTCGGACCTCGTGGGCGAGTTCCTCGGGCAGACCGCGGTGAAGGCCAACGAGCTGATCGACTCGGCGCTCGGTGGGGTGCTCTTCGTGGACGAGGCGTACAGCCTCTCCAACTCCGGTTACAGCAAGGGCGACGCGTACGGCGACGAGGCCCTGCAAGTCCTCCTCAAGCGGGCCGAGGACAACAGGGACCACCTGGTCGTCATCCTCGCCGGCTATCCCGAGGGCATGGACCGGCTGCTCTCCACCAACCCCGGGCTCTCCTCACGTTTCACCACACGCGTCGACTTCCCGAGCTACCGCCCCCTGGAGCTCACCGCCATCGGTGAGGTGCTGGCCGCCGACAACGGCGACGTCTGGGACGAGGAGTCCCTCGACGAGCTGCGCAGCATCAGCGGGCACGTGGTCGACCAGGGATGGATCGACGAGCTGGGCAACGGCCGCTTCCTGCGCACTCTGTACGAGAAGAGCTGTGCCTACCGTGACCTGCGACTGTCCGGTTACACCGTCGCGCCGACCCGGGAGGACCTGGCCACCCTGCGGTTGCCGGACCTGATGCAGGCGTACGGCGAGGTGCTGTCGGGGCGGGGCCCGGTGGACCGGGGGAAGCAGGAGCCAGGGGCCCTGTGAGGCGTGCCGCCGGACGGCCCCGGCGGGACCGTCCGGCGGCACGGGGGTCACCCCACGGGGGCCATGGCCTTCGGCGCCTCCACCGTGCGGCGGGGAACCGAGACGCGGTGGGCCGGGTCGCGGACCTCACCCACGAGCTTCTCCAGGACGTCCTCCATGGCGACGAGGCCGAGCACCTTGCCCGATGCGTCGGCGACCTGGGCGAGGTGGGTGGCGGCGCGGCGCATGACCGTCAGGGCGTCGTCCAGCGGGAGTTCGGCCCGTACGGTAGCCATCGGCCGCCAGATCTGCTGCGGAACGGCCCGGTCGCCGTCCTCCAGCTCGAGCACGTCCTTGACGTGCAGATAGCCCATGAACGGGCCACCGCCCTCCGCGCAGACGGGAAAGCGTGAGTACCCGGTCCGCACGGTCAGTTCCTCCAGGCGGCGCGGGGTGACGGAGGGTTCCACCGTCACCAGGGACGCCCGCTCCAGCAGTACCTCGGTGACGGGTCTGCTGCCCAGCTCCAGGGCGTCCCCGAGGCGTTCCCGCGCCTCCGGTTCCAGCAGGCCGGCCAGGCCCGCGTCCTCCACCAGGCGGTTGAGCTGCTCACTGGTGAAGACGGCCTCGACCTCGTCCTTCGGCTCGACCTTGAAGAGCCGCAGGACGAGGGTGGCGCAGGCTCCCAGCGCGGAGGTGACGGGCCGGCAGAGCCGGGCGAAACCGACCAGGCCGGGGCTGAGCCACAACGCGGTCCTCTCGGGGGCGGCCATCGCCAGGTTCTTCGGGACCATCTCGCCGATGACGAGGTGGAGGAAGACCACGGAGACCAGCGCCACCGCGAAGCCGAGCGGGTGCACGAGCCCGTCGGGCACGTGCGCCGCGTGGAAGACGGGCTCCAGGAGGTGGGCGACCGTCGGTTCCGCGACGGCTCCCAGGGTGAGGGAGCAGATGGTGATGCCGAACTGTGCGGCGGCCATCATCTGCGGCAGGTTCTCCAGGCCGTAGAGGACCTGTCTGGCCCGGCTGGACCCGCCTGCCGCGAGCGGTTCGACCTGGCTGCGCCGCACGGAGACGAGCGCGAACTCGGCGCCGACGAAGAAGCCGTTCGCCAGCACGAGGAGGCCGGCGAACACCAGCTGTACGAGGCTCATCGCACGGCCTCCAGCAGGTCCTGGGCCAGTCGCTCCGGCCGCCCGGCCGCAGGGGCCGCCGACGGGTCCGCGAGACGGACGAGGCGGACCTGCTCGGCCCTGTAGTGGCCGACCTGGCGGACGGAGATCCGCCAGCCGGGCAGTTCCGCCCGGTCACCGGGGGCGGGGATGCGCCCGAGGAGATCGGCGACCAGACCGGCCACCGTCTCGTAGGGTCCTTCGGGGACGTCGAGGCCTATCCGGCGCAGGGTCAGCACCCGGGTGCTGCCTTCCACGTCCCAGCCGGCCCTGCCGTCGTCGGCGACGACGGGTGTCAGCTCGGGGCGGTCGGCGCCCTCCACGTCGTGCTCGTCCCTGACCTCGCCGACGAGTTCCTCGATGATGTCCTCGAGGGTGACGACACCGGCGGTGCCGCCGTACTCGTCGACCACGACGGCTATCGGCTGCTCACTGCGCAGCCGCTTCAGCAGCTGTTCGACGGGCAGGGTCTCCGGCACCATGAGGGGCGCCACGGCGATCCGGCTCACCGGGGTGCGCAGCCTGTCCTGGGAGGGGACGGCCAGGGCGTTCTTGAGGTGGACCATGCCGACCACCTCGTCGATGCGGTCCCGGTAGACGGGAAAGCGGGAAAGACCGGTGGCACGCGTGAGGTTGAGGACGTCCGCGGCCGTCGCCGACGCCTGCAGCGCGCTCACCCTCACCCGCGGGGTCATGACGTGCTGAGCGGTGAGACCGGCCAGGGACAGGGTCCGCACGAAGAGATCGGCGGTGTCCTGCTCGAGCGTCCCGGCCCGGGCGGAGTGCCTGGCCAGGGAGACCAGCTCACCGGGTGTCCTTGCGGAGGCAAGCTCGTCCGTCGGTTCGACGCCCAGCAGTCTGACCAGCCGGTTGGCTACGGCGTTCAGCGCGGTGATCACCGGTCGCAGGAGGGTGGAGAAGCGGTGCTGGGGCCCGGCGACGAACCGGGCGACCTGGAGCGGCCGGGAGACCGCCCAGTTCTTGGGCACGAGCTCGCCGATCACCATCTGGACGGCCGAGGCGAACAGCATGCCGATCACCACGCTCACCCCGGGAACGGCCCCGTGGGGGAGTCCGGTGGCGGTGAGCGGTCCGGCGAGCAACTGGGCGAGTGCCGGTTCGGCGAGCATGCCGACCACCAGCGAGGTGATCGTGATGCCCAGCTGGGTGCCGGAGAGCTGGAATGAGAGCTCACGCAGGGCGGCGACGACGGTACGGGCCCGGCGGTCGCCTTCGGCGGCGGCGCGTTCGGCGTCCGGCCGTTCCACCGTGACCAGCCCGAATTCGGCTGCCACGAAGAACCCGTTGGCGAGGATGAGAAGGAATGCCGCGAGGAGCAGCAACAGGGGGGTGGTCATGCCGCCGCCTCCGGGGGGAGGGCGGCGCGGGTACTACCGGACGATCCGTCCATTGCTGGAGGGAGTCACTCCTTGGGTCGCAGGAATATGCCCCGCGGGCCACGAGGGCCTTCTGGTGCGGGGCGGGGCGCACCCGGTGCGCCACCGGTCCCAGAATAATCGGGATCGGGCCGTACGGGGCGGGGGGCTCAGCCGTTCTCCGTGGCGTCGTTCACTCCGCTGCCGTGGAATTCGGCGAGGGCGCGGAGCGTGCGGGCGTCGCTGATGGCCCGCCCCCTGGCGAGACCGGGCTGGATGCCCAGCGCCGGCATGCTCGTGCCGTCGCTGAGGTCGAGGAAGACCCACGGGTCACCGGCCCGCAGATTGACGCGAAGGATCTCGGCCCAGGCCAGTCGGCGGGTGCGGGTGATGTTGACGACCGTCACCCCTGCCTCGTCGGCGGTGATGCGGGGCCGGCTGAGCAGGGCGAGGACACCGAAGAAGAGCAGGGCGACGAAGACGAAGCTGGTCCGCTCACCCGGGCTGAGGTTCTCCAGCGTCACCGCGACCGCGGTGATGACGACGAACATCGCCGCCCCCACGGTCAGCAGGACCACTCGGGTGACGGTGGGCCGGAAGGTGACCGGGAGTGCGGGGAGGCCGGTCGGCCGGGGCGCGGGGGCGGACATGGCGGCGCTGTCGTCCTTCGTGGGCTCGGGTCCGGCTGTCACAGACGGCAGGCGTGGATGGCCGTCGTCAGGATGGCACGCGCGCCCAGGTCGTACAGGTCGTCCATGATGCGCTGGGCCTCCTTGGCCGCGACCATGGAGCGGACGGCGACCCAGCCCTCGTGGTGCAGCGGGGAGATGGTCGGTGACTCCAGGCCCGGGGTGAGGGCTACGGCGCGCTCCAGGTGCTCGACGCGGCAGTCGTAGTCCATCATCACGTAGCTGCGGGCGACCAGGACGCCCTGCAGGCGGCGCAGGAACTGCTGCACCTTGGGGTCCTCGGCGTCGGCTCCCTTACGGCGGATGACGACGGCCTCGGAGGTCATGATCGGCTCCCCGATGACCTCCAGTCCTGCGTTGCGCAGGCTGGTGCCGGTCTCGACGACATCGGCGATGACCTGGGCGACTCCGAGTTCGATGGCCGTCTCGACCGCGCCGTCGAGGTGCACGACGGAGGCCTTGACGCCTGCCTCGGCGAGGTGCGCCGCCACGATGCCCTCGTAGGACGTGGCGATCGTCATGCCGTCGAAGCCCTCGGGCCCCTCGGCCGTGCCGGGCTTGGTGGCGTAGCGGAAGGTCGAGCGCGCGAAGCCGAGCTGCAGGATCTCCTCCGCCTCGGCACCGGAGTCCAGCAGCAGGTCGCGTCCGGTGATGCCGATGTCCAGGCGGCCGGAGCTGACGTAGATCGCGATGTCGCGCGGCCGCAGGTAGAAGAACTCGACCTCGTTGCCCGGGTCGACCAGGACGAGTTCCTTCGACTCCTTGCGCTGCTGGTAGCCGGCCTCATGGAGCATCGCCATCGCAGGCCCGGAGAGTGAACCCTTGTTGGGAACGGCGATGCGCAGCATGAAGTCGGGTTTCCTTTGTGCGGAGGGGAGTTCGGGGAACGTGCGGAGCGTGGCTCAGAGGTGGGCGTAGACGTCGTCGAGGGAGATCCCGCGGGCGACCATCATCACCTGGACGTGGTAGAGCAGCTGCGAGATCTCCTCGGCGGCGGCTTCCTTGCCCTCGTACTCGGCGGCCATCCAGACCTCGGCGGCCTCCTCGACGACCTTCTTGCCGATGGCATGCACACCCTTGCCCACCAGCTCGGCGGTGCGGGAGGTGGAGGGGTCGCCGTCGGCGGCCTTGAGCTGCAGCTCGGCGAAGAGCTCTTCGAAGGTTTTGTTCGCCATGATGGTCCTTAGAATACGGGGTCCCGGAGCGCCGCTCAGCGCCAGGGTTCGCTGACGGTGCGCAGTGTGGCGGCGGTGGCCACCGCCGCGGTGACCGCTTCGTGGCCCTTGTCCTCGTTGGAGCCCTCGAGTCCGGCCCGGTCCAGGGCCTGTTCCTCGTTGTCACAGGTGAGCACGCCGAAGCCGACGGGGACGCCGGTGTCGACCGTGACCTGGGTGAGGCCGTTGGTCACGCCCTGGGACACGTATTCGAAGTGGGGGGTGCCGCCACGGATGATCACTCCGAGCGCGACGATCGCGTCGTAGCCGCGGCCGGCGAGCACCTTGGCCACCACCGGCAGCTCGAAGCTGCCGGGGACCCGGAGCAGCGTCGGCTCGTCGATGCCGAGGTCCCGCAGGGCGCGCAGGGCCCCGTCGACGAGTCCGTCCATGACCTGCTCGTGCCACTGGGCCGCGATCACCGCCACCCGCAGGTCCCCGCAGTTGCGTACGGACAGTTCGGGTGCGCCCTTGCCGCTCATGTCTCTCCTGTGTGTTCGTCGGTGCTTACTGGTTGCCGCAGGCCGACGCCGAGGCGTCGAGCCAGGGCAGGTCGTGCCCCATCCGGTCCCGCTTGGTGCGCAGGTACCGCAGGTTGTGCTCCCCTGCCTGGACGGGCATGGGCTCACGCCCGGTGATCTCGAGGCCGTGCCGCACGAGCGCGGCCGTCTTGTCCGGGTTGTTGGTCATCAGGCGCAGGGTGCGCACGCCGAGGTCCCGCAGGATCTGGGCACCCGCCGCGTAGTCCCGGGCGTCGGCGGGCAGTCCGAGTTCGAGGTTGGCGTCGAGGGTGTCGGATCCGCGCTCCTGGAGTTCGTACGCGCGCATCTTGGACAGCAGCCCGATGCCGCGGCCCTCGTGGCCTCGCAGATAGACGACGACCCCGCGCCCCTCGGCCGTGACGCGTTCCATCGACGTGTGGAGCTGGGGGCCGCAGTCACAGCGCTGGGACTGGAAGATGTCCCCGGTGAGGCATTCGGAGTGCACCCGGACGAGGACGTCGCGACCGTCGCCGATGTCACCGTGGACGAGTGCCACGTGCTCGACCCCGTCGACGACGGAGCGGTAGCCGTAGGCGGTGAACGGGCCGAAGGCCGTGGGCAGCCGGACCTCGGCCTCACGGCGCACGGTGGGCTCGGAGCTGCGGCGGTAGGCGATCAGGTCCTTGATGGAGATGATCGTGAGGCCGTGCTTGCGGGCGAACGGGACGAGTTCCGGGAGTCGCAGCATCACGCCGTCCTCGCCGGCGATCTCGACGATGGCACCCGCGGGACGCAGTCCGGCGAGCCTGGCCAGGTCGACGGCGGCCTCGGTGTGGCCGTTGCGGACGAGGACCCCTCCGGCGCGGGCGCGGAGCGGGAAGATGTGGCCGGGGCGTACGAAGTCGCCGGGGCCCGCCTTGCCGCCCGCCAGCAGCCTGAGCGTGGCCGCCCGGTCGGCCGCCGAGATGCCGGTGGTCACTCCGTGCGCCGCGGAGGCGTCCACGGAGACGGTGAAGGCCGTCTGCATCGACTCCGTGTTGTCCGTGACCATCTGCGGGAGTTCGAGGCGTTCCAGCTCGTCGTTCTCCATGGGCGCGCAGATCAGACCACGGCACTCGCTCATCATGAAGGCGATGATCTCGGGGGTCGCCTTCTCGGCGGCGATGACGAGGTCGCCCTCGTTCTCCCGGTCCTCGTCGTCGACGACCACGACGGGCCGTCCGGCGGCGATGTCGCGGACCGCCTGTTCGACGGGGTCGAGCGCGAGGTCCTCGACGGAACGGTCGTGCAACCAGGTGGGCTGGGCAGTCATGCCGTTGCTCCTTCCAGAGCGGGTGTCCGCGTACGCAGCCACCAGTCGCGCATGCCCCACAGGACCAGGGCGCCGTAGACGACGTAGATGAGACCGGAGAAGGCGAGGCCGCTGTGGAAGTTGAGCGGTACGCCGACGAGGTCGACGAGCAGCCAGGCGAACCAGAACTCGACCATCCCGCGCGCCTGGGCGATCATCGCCACGAGGGTGCCGGCGAAGATGTAGGCGTCCGCCCAGGGGCTCCAGGAGAGCGACGGGAAGGCGGTGAACAGTCCGCCGACCGCGAGCGTGCCGAGTACGGCGCCGCCGACCAGGTACCCGCGCTCACGCCAGGTCGCGAAGCGCACGGCGATGGACCCGTCCTGCGCCTGCTGCCTGCCGCGGGTCCACTGCTGCCAGCCCCATACGGCGACGGCGACGACGATCAGCTGTTTGCCGACGCTGCCCGCCTGCTGCACGGAGACGTTGGCGGCGATCAGGACCACGCCGGAGAGGAGCTGGGCGGGCCAGGTCCAGACCGAGCGGAGCCAGCCCAGCGCCAGGGCGATCAGACCGATCGTGTTGCCGATCATGTCCGACCAGATGATGTGCTGGCCGAAGGCGGTGAACGCCTCCGAGTTCAGCCAGTCCAGAGCGTTCATGCGACCGGCCCCCCGGACTGCGGCGCGACCCCGTGGCCGAGCAGGCGCTCGACGTACTTGGCGAGGACGTCCACCTCGAGGTTGACCGGGTCGCCGGGCTTCTTGATACCGAGCGTGGTCAGCGCGAGGGTGGTGGGGATGAGGCTGATGGTGAAGTGGTCGGGGCCGGCGTCGACCACGGTCAGGCTCACGCCGTCGACGGTGATCGAGCCCTTCTCCACCACGTAGCGGGTCAGGCCGTCGGGCAGGGAGATCTTGACGATCTCCCAGTGCTCGGAGACCTCGCGCTCGATGATGCGGCCCGTGCCGTCCACGTGGCCCTGGACGATGTGCCCGCCGAGACGGCCGCCGAGGGCCATAGGGCGCTCCAGGTTGACCCGCGAGCCGGGCGCCAGGGCGCCGAGGCTGGAGCGGCCGAGCGTCTCGGCCATGACGTCGGCGGTGAATTCGCCGTCCCCGAGGTCCACGACGGTGAGGCAGACGCCGTTGACGGCGATGGAATCACCGTGTTTGGCGCCCTCGGTCACCACGGGACCGCGCAGCCGGAAGCGCGAGGCGTCGTCGAGCCTCTCGACGGCGGTGACCTCACCCAGTTCTTCGACAATTCCGGTGAACACTCAGTTTCCCTTCCGAGGAGGAACGGGGACGGCGGTGATGCGCAGATCGGGGCCGACACGCACGGTCTCGGTCACATCGAGGCGCAACGCCTGGGAGATGGTGGAGATTCCGGCGTCGGCGAGGGCCGCGGGGCCCGCGCCGAGGAGAACCGGGGCGAGGTAGCCGACGACCCTGTCGACCCTTCCCGCGGAGACGAAGGAGCCGGCCAGGACCGGCCCGCCCTCCAGGAGTACGGAACGGATGCCCCGGTCGTGCAGGGCGCCGAGCAGCGCGTCGATATCCAGGCCGGGCCCGGCGGCGGCACGCGGCAGGCGCAGCACGGCGTCCGGGGGGAGGTGACCGGCCTCGGCGTCGTCGGCGACCGCGATCAGGGTGGGCGCGGAAGCGTCGAGGACCCGGGCGCCGGGCCGGACGGCGGTGGCGCCGGTGTCGACGACCACCCGGAGCGGCTGGACGGCGCCCTCGATGCCGCGTACCCCCAGCTGCGGGTCGTCGGCGCGGGCGGTGCCGGAGCCGACCACCACGGCGTCGGCCTCGGCGCGCAGCCGGTGGACGTCGGCACGTGCCTCGGGAGACGTGATCCAGCGGCTGGTGGCGTCGGCGGCGGCGATCCGGCCGTCGAGGGTCGCCGCGTACTTCCACAGGACGTACGGGCGGCCGAGGCGGACCGAGGTGAGCCAGGCGGCGTTGCCGGCCTCCGCCTCGTCGGCGAGGAGGCCCCGCTCCACCTGCACGCCCGCGGCACGCAGGGTGTCCGCACCGCCGGTGGCCTGCGGGTTCGGGTCGCCCACCGCGTAGACGACACGGCGGACGCCGGCCTCGATGAGCGCCTGGGCGCAGGGTCCGGTGCGGCCGGTGTGGTTGCAGGGTTCGAGGGTGACGCAGGCGGTGCCGCCCCGGGCCCGCTCGCCGGCCTCGCGCAGGGCGTGGATCTCGGCGTGCGGCCCTCCGGCACGCTGGTGGAAGCCCTCGCCGGCCACTTCGCCGGCGGCGTCGAGGATGACGCATCCGACGACCGGGTTGGGGCTGGTGGCGCCGAGTCCGCGGGCTGCGAGCGTGATCGCCCGCCGCATGGCGGTTCTTTCGGCTGCGGTGGCCACCGGGTCCTCCTGCCTCTTCGGGCACGGACTCCGGGGCCTGTCGATGACGACAGAGGTAACGGAACGCAACAGGGGAACGCCGAAAACCGAAGACACGGATGTGATCGCCCCGGGAGTCCCCGGAACGCATCCGCCTACGGCGGCGTACCTGTGACGGCCCGCCGCGCACTGCCTCCCATCCGGACTTTCACCGTCGGTCCAGGAATCTCACCTGGTCAACCGGCCGCTGGATGCGGACGGGTCGCGGACTATAACCGCCGGTTCGGAATTACACCGACCCCGGAGTGCGCTGCTACTGGTACACGGTCATTGTGCCACGGCACACAGTGATCCGAACGGGTATTTCCTGTGGGGCGACTCACAGCTGCGGCTGCGACTGCGGGGCGGGGGCAGTGGCCGACGACCAGGCGAACGTTCCAGCCCGGCTCCGACCCGGAGAGCCAGATGCCTGCCCCCATGGACCGGGCGTCCCATGAGCCGCGCGTTCGCGACCGAGAGCGCCATCGTCCCTGCTATTCGGGGGTCCGCAGCTCTCCGGCATCACCCTGACGCGGCTGCTCTCCGGCCGATACATCCCACACCAGTGCCTGCTCAGCCGCGCCTTGCCGCACTTGGCTGCGAAGTCGGCCTCCGGTGAGCAAGGATCGTAGTCATGGCTCAGCTCGAAGCGCGGGAATTACCCCTGCACAAGGTCTTCTGCAGTGACTACGACTTCCGGATTCCGGACTACCAGCGCCCGTACGCATGGCAGGCCGAGCAGGCCCAGCAGCTCCTCGCCGACCTCGAGGAAGCGCTTCTACGGGGCGACGGGGAGCCCTACTTCCTCGGCTCCTTGGTGCTCGTCAAGGACAGTCGCGCCGCCGAGGCCGACGTCATCGACGGTCAGCAGAGGCTGACGACCCTGACCATCCTGCTGGCCGTCATGCGCGACCTGGCACAGCAGCCCGATGTGGTGACCAACCTGGTGGCAATGATTTCGGAGCCCGGGAACACCGTTCTCGGCCTGAAGGCCAAACCCCGACTCACCCTGCGCCCCCGGGACGCCGGCTTCTTCCACCAGCACATCCAGACTTCCGGTTCCATCAAGACCCTCCTGGAACTGAACCCCCATAACCTGAGAACCGACGCACAGAGGGCCGTACAGGCCAACGCCCGGGCTCTCCACACTGCCTTGTCCGCCTGGACCGACGATCAGCGTCTCGCCCTGTGCACGTTGATGGGCGTCCAGACCTTCCTCGTCGCCGTCAGCACCCCGGATCTGGACAGTGCCCACCGGATCTTCAGCGTCATGAACTCCCGAGGCCTTGATCTTTCGCCTGCCGACATCTTCAAGGCGCAGATCATCGGCGAGATCGACGAACAGGTCTCGGAGACCTACGCCAGGCGGTGGGAGGATGCGGAGGAAAGCCTCGGCCGCGAGGAATTCTCCGACCTCTTCATGCACATCCGCATGATCTTCTCCGGCGAGCGAGCACGGCAGGAGCTGCTCAAGGAGTTCCAGACGCAGGTCCTCGTCGACTACAAGGGAGGACGGGCCAAGGAATTCGTCGACGAGGTACTCGTCCCCTACGCCGAGGCGTCCGCGATGATTCGCGACAAGACGTACGCGGCCGGAGACGGATCGCCACAGGTCAATGCGTGGTTCCGCCGGCTGCTGCAGCTCGACAACAACGACTGGTGGCCGGCCGCGCTGTGGGCGCTTCGGTCCCACGGGGACGGTCCCGTATGGCTTGGTTCGTTCTTCCGGTTGCTGGAACGCCTCGCAGCCAGCATGTTCGTCCGGCGCATCTACACCACTCCGCGAGTGCTCCGTTTCGCCGAGCTGCTGACCGAGCTCAACGCCGGCCTCGGCCTGGAGGCCCCTGCCTTCCAGCTCACGGAGGCCGAGCGGACCGAGACTCTGGCCCGTCTCGACGGCGATGTGTACTACGAGCTGAGGACGCGCCGCTTCATCCTGCTCCGGCTGGATGAGTTGGTGGCCGAGGACGACATCGTGGCCACGTACGACGCCCCGCGCATCACCGTCGAGCACGTGCTCCCGCAGAACCCGGGACCCCAGTCACAGTGGCGCGCGGACTTCACCGTGGACCAGCGCAAGGAGTGGACGCACAGGCTCGCCAACCTGGTGCTGCTCAGCCGCACGAAGAACTCCCAGGTCCAGAACCTCGACTTCGCGGAGAAGAAGGAGCGGTACCTCAGGCGGGGCGTCGTTACGTTCCCTCTGACCACACAGGTATTGGGGCAGGTCACCTGGACGCCGGAACACTTGGAGAAGCGGCAGGTCGAACTGCTGGGGCTGCTGGCCGAGGAGTGGCGGCTGTAAGTCGAACCAAGCGGCCACCCGCTTGCCGAACTCCACCCGGTCCAGGCCTGTCCTCGCCCGCAGCAGCTTCAACTGCCTCCCGAATGCGACCGCAACCCCGTTCTCCGCCTTGCCCTCCGGCTGGGCGGAGGCGCCCGACGAGCGCTCCGCGCCCTCCTCCGTACCCACGCCCGCATGGATCTCGTCCTGCGTCATCCGCCACGGCCTGTCCCCGTACGCACAGGCACCACGTCCGTCGCGCCCAACCGTCACACAGCAGACAGCACTTCGCAGCTCAACCGACAGGACGACGTCACCCACGACCGCGGCCCCCAAGCCACCGCTCCCGCCTTGTCTCGTCCCGCTCGGGCACCATGGTTACCTGCTCGCACGCCCGCACAGTGCTCGCGGTAGATCCCTCCAAAGAGTGGGTACAAGCGGGCCGACGCTCATCCATCCCCGCCACCCGTGGAGCACTTAGCCTCTGCAGTGGCGCACCGAGTCGACCTGCGAGAGGACACCCCTCATGGCCAAGACCACCCAGCTCCGCACCTACACCGTCCGCGAAGGCCTGCTGGACGAGTGGGCGCAGCGGTGGAAGGCCGACATCCTGCCGCTGCGGCTTGAATTGGGGTTCGCGATCGGCGGCGCTTGGGTCGACCGGGAGCACAACCAGTTCGTCTGGCTGATCTCCTACGAGGGCCCGGAGACGTTCGCCGAGCGCAACGCGATGTACTGGGACTCGCCGGCCCGCAAGTCGATGGATCTCGATCCGGACGACTACCTCGTCAGCACCGAGGAGCGGACGGTGGAGGAGTGGTACTGAGCCGACGTGCCGTCTACGCCCCTGCCAAAGGCAGCAGGTGCCGTCGCCGTTCGTCCTCGTCGAGGGTCCGGAAGACACGCCCCCGGGCATAGGCTTCAAGCTGGTCGTAGTCGGGGTCCGCGGACCAGATGCGGGCTGTGCCGTCGAACGAGGCGGTGAGCAGCCGGGTGCTGTCCCGGGACCAGGCGACCGACGAGACCTTGTCCTGGTGGACGCCCACGACGGCGACCTCCTCGAAGGTGTCGGCGCTCCAGACACGTACCGTCCGGTCGTCCGAGCCACTGGCGATGAATCGGCCGTCGGGTGACCAGGCTACGCAGCGGACGCGCCCCTCGTGGCCCTTGAGCACCTCCGTGCGGCGGCCCGTGGCGACCTCCCACACCGCCACCGTCCAGTCGCCGGAGGCCGTGGCGATCCGTTGTTCGTCCGGGGACCATGCGACGTCGTCGACGTAGTTGTCGTGGCCTCGCAGGACAGTGAGCTGGCGGCTCTCCGCGACGTCCCAGAGGCGGCAGGTGCGGTCGTCCGATGCGCTGGCGAGGAGTCGCCCGCCCGGTGACCAGGCGATGCGGCCGACCCAGTCCTGGTGGCCGGCCAGAGAAGTGAGCTCGGTGCCGGTGTCCGCGTCCCGTACGCGCACGATGCCGTCGTGCCCGCCGGTGGCGACGCGGCGGCAGTCGGGTGACCAGGTGCACGACTCGACGACCTCCCCCCGTTGCTCGACCAGCACGGCACCGGTGTCCTCCACGATGCGGAAGAGACCGTCGTTCGTGCTGAGCGCGATCCTGCCGTCCTGGGGAAGCGGTGACCACGCCACGCTCCAGACCCGGTCGTCGAGCCTCAGCGGCTCCCCCGCGGGGGTCCCGTCCCCGGAAGTCCAGCGGCGTACGGTCGCGTCGTCGCCGGCGGTGGCAATCCGCTGTTCGTCGGCGGACCAGGATGCCTGGTTCACCGGGCCGCGGTGGCCGTCGGCCGCGACGACCTCCGCTCCTCGGGGCCGCAGGTCCCACACGATCGCCGAACCGTCGGTCGAGCTGGTGGCGAGCTGGGCGCCGGTGGGCGACCAGGTCACGCCCCAGACCGTGTCACTGTGACCCCGCAGCACGGCCAGGACCTTAGCGTCCTGGGCGCTGACGAGGCGCACGGTGTGGTCGGAGGACGCGGAGGCGAGGGCCCTGCTGTCCGGGGACCAGGCCAGATTCCACACGTAGTCGGTGTGGCCGCGAAGCAGCAGCCGCAGGGCACCGGTCCGGGCGTCCCAGATGCGGGCGGTGTGGTCTCCGCTGCCCGTGGCGAGGGAGAGCCCATCCGGCGACCAGGCGATCCCTTCGACGAAGTCCGTATGGCCTTCCAGCACGACATCGGCGGCACCGGTGGCAAGGTCCCACACGCGGGCCGTCTGGTCGTGCGATGCCGAGGCGAGGCGCGTGCTGTCCGGCGACCATGTGACGCCCCACACGTCGTTCCGGTGCCCCTCCAGAACCTGCGCGAGGCTCCCCGCCCCGGCCTCCCACACGCGTACAACACAGTCCTTCGAACTGGCGGCGACGTACCGTCCGTCAGGTGACCAGGCCACCTGTCTCATGATGTCCGTGGCTCCGGCCAGCAGCCGGACGGACCCGCCCGAGGCGGCGTCCCAGATACGCACGACACGTTCTCGCCCCGCCGTCGCGACGTACGCGGAGTCCGGGGACCATGCGACCGACTCGACCATCGCCCCGTCGGACGGCAGGACGAGCAGCGACTGCCCGGACCGGGCATCCAGGACGCGGGCGCTGCCGTCACGTGACGCGGTGGCCAGCCGTCGGCCGTCCGGTGACCAGGCGATGTGCCGGACGGTGTCCGTGTGCGCATCCACGCGCGTACGGAGGTGGCTCGCCGCAAGCGCCGCCATGAGGCCGCGGCGGGCCGAGGGAGTCGGCGTGCATTCGCAGAGCGCTGCCAGGGACAGCAGTACTGCCCGCTCCGGGTGCGTCTCCGCGCTTCCGAGCGCGTACTGGCCGATGCTGTCCGACACTCGACGGAGGAAGGCCAGGTCGCGCCGCTGCGACGACTGCACCAGCACACGAACCGGCTCGGACGCGATGCCTGACTCCTCCAGCCCGGTTAGCCTGCGTTGGGCCAGGGAGAGCCGCTCCCCGGTGAGGAGGTAGTCGTCACTGCGGCCGGAGCGTTCCCAGTCGTCGGCCCACCGCTCCAGCTCTGCGCGCTCGCGCAGTTGGTCCACGCGTGACTCGACCTCCTGGCGGAGCGGGGCCCACTGGCGAAACAGCGCCTCGTGTGTCACCTGTGCGTAGGGCTCCTCCTGGCCGGGGGTGCCGTCCCCTGCCGCGTCGGACATCAACAGGCGTGCGTCGATGAAGGCGTCCACGACGCACCGTTCCCGGTCAGTGAGCTCGGACAGCGGAACGCGCTTGCGGGCGACTTCCTGACCCTGGACGGTCACGAACCGGAGGAGGACGCGCAGGACGAAGGCGATTCCGTCGGCGTGATCGAGCTCGGACACCGTGTGGTCCGCCTGCCGCGCAAGGGCGCCTGCCACGCCGCCCAGGTCGCGGTACAGCTCCTCGGTGACGGTCCCGCCCGGCCCGGAGGCGAAGTAGAGCTCCTGGAGGAGGTAGGCGAGCAGCGGCAGGGCGTCATCCGTGCCGGCGTCATCGACGATGGCCTCGACCACGCCCGGTGCGAAGGAAAGGTCCACCAGTGCGGCCGGGCTCTCCACGACTTGCGCGAACTGGCCCCTGCCGAGCGCGCCGACGGTGACGGGGTGTTGGCAGAGCTCGGCGTGGCCCGTGGCCAGGAGCCGAGCGAGGAAGTCCACCCGCAGGGTGGCGAGAACGCGGACACTCGGGTCCTGCTCCACGCAGAGGCGGAGCGCGTCGAGGAACTGGGCGCGTTCCCGGTCACCGGCAAGAGTGACGACCTCTTCGAACTGGTCCACCACCAGCAGCACGCGTCGGAACCGGCCGCCTCGCAGGCGGGTCAGTTCGGCCCTCAGCGCAGTGGGGCCCTGCCGCAGACGCCGCAGGACTGCCCCCGCAGGTTCCTGTCCTCCACCTGCGGCTGCGATGGCCGCGGCCATCGCGCCCAGCGGGCTCGTCCCCGGAGTGAAGGCGGGGATCAGCGTCCAACGGCGCTCTCGCAGGCGAGGCATGACACCAGCCCTGACCAGGGAGGACTTTCCGCTCCCGGATGCGCCGACGAGCACGAGGAAGCGGTCGGTCGGCCTGTCCGGGGATGTGTGCAGCCTGCGGGTCAACTCGGCGGCTAAGGCCTCCCGGCCGAAGTACACAGCCGCTTCGTCCTCCGCGAAGGCGTCCAGTCCGGGGTAGGGGACCCGGTCACGTGGCCAGTCGACCTGCGGTGGCGCCGGATTCTCCAATCGGTACACCACGACCTGGCCCACCACCATCGCGACGACCAGCACACCGATCGCGGGGACGGATGCCTTCTGGATGACCTGTAACAACCAGGGGGCTTCGTCAGCTCCGGTGGCGTAGTTGGTGACGATGCCGAACAGGCTCGCGACCAGCACCAACATCACCTGAAGCGCGAGCTGCATGCGCTGCCTCATGGCGCACCGACGGTCAGGCCGTCTCCGCTCCGCAGCACAGCGTGCCCCCGTTCCCTGTCTATCCAGCCATCTTCAGGGCTGCACCGGGTCGATCTCAACAGCGGGTGAGAGAACAAGCCATTGGTGTGACGCGGCGAGCAGTGCGTGGGCAAGGGCTACAGGAGAGCTCAGGACTCGGGCGGCGAGCTTCGAGCGCCGGGGTCGGGGCGTTCACTCGTTGGGGGGACGCCCTCAGAGGCCGGACCCGACGCTTGAGCTTCGGGACACGAGAGCCGGGACGCGGGCTCCGGGATTCGAGCGATGTTGTCCACCCGGTAGGTGAAAGAAGGGTTTTGGGGAAACCTCCCCGCCCTCCCCACCCCGTCACGGCCAGCTGATATTACTAAAAGTGATCAGCTTGCAGCACGTCGTCACGACTGCTTACGGTGCCCCCAGCGAAGCGACCCCGACGCGGTGAGCAAACACCAGGCCGGGGTCTCACCCCAAGATCGAAACGGACGATCTCGTGGCTACCGAGCACCCTAGCCCTGCCCTCCCCGCAGCCGCACCCTCGCGCCCGTACCCCAAAGCCCGCCCCGGCTACGGCAAACGAACCGCGTCAGGCCAACGCGCACCCCGGTCCGATGACTTCGCCCTTATGCCGGAGCGCGAGCGATACATCGCCGGATACGTCGACCGGCTCCCCGAAGGCGCGGCGATGGACATCAAGTCCTTGGCCAGACACCTGCCCCTGTACGGCCAGATGGCCGTCTCCAGCGCCCTGAAGGCCCTCGGAGTGGCGGGGCACCTGCGGCGCGTGCGCTGCCTGGCCGGTGAGCGGGACCAGGTCCGCTGGGTGTCCCGCACCTACTGGTCCCGGACCGCCCGTGACAACGAGTGGTGGGACACATTTCTGGCCACCGAGGGCAGCCGCTCCACGCCGGAAGCGACACCTGCTCCCCCGCCACCTGGCGCCCCTCTGCGGTCGACCTCAACACCCACCACCGCACCCGAACCCACCGCGCCCCCGGCCCCGCCTGCTCCCGCGCCCGCATCACCCACCATGCCGATGCAGCGCACCTCGGTGACACCCGCGGTCGCCGCCTCCCCCGCATACCTCGCCCTGGCCCAACTCGGTTGCCGTGACACGCGCCTGGCACTCTCCGCAGCCGACTGCCGCACCCTGGAGCCCTTGGCCGCCGACTGGTTCGCACGCGGGGTGGATGCCGACTACCTCACCCAGGCCCTCACCGCAGGCCTCCCGGCCCAGGTCGGCTCCCCCGTCGGCCTCGTACGCCGCCGCCTCATCGACAAGCTGCCGCCGCACGTAGCCGGCAGCCCGATCCCTGCCATGGCCGCCACCCCGAAGCGCCGCCTCCTGGCGGAGTGCACCGAATGCGGCCGCCCCGGCGCACCCGAAGCGCTCCCCGACGGCCTCTGCCGCCCCTGCCGCACCACCCCGCCGGAGAAGCCCGCCGCTCCACCCGCCGAACGCGACGTCCACGCACTGGTCGCACAGCTGCGCCACCTGACCCGCCTGCCCTGACCCTCCACGATCAACTCGGCGCATTCACGCTGAACCGCAGGGTGTCGAGCCATAGAATCCGACCGTGAACGCCGACGACGTCCGGCCTTTGGGCGTCCCCGCAGGAGGAGATCGCATGCAGGACCCTTCGGACTCGACGGAGATACCCGAGCCTGAGGGGATCAGCCGGAGCGATGCCGCCGACTCACCTGCGATGGACGGTCCGGCGCCGGGCCCCGATGTCGACATGACGCCCACGTCGACGGTCATCGCGGAGGTCCTTCCGGGGGTGGCAGTCGTCTGTGGTGACATCCCGACAGAACTCAAGCCCGATCTGATCGACTTCGGAATCGTGCCTGCTGCCGACCTCAAGCAGATCTCCGCGGTCCTCGCCTCCCTCGGCAACGCGGCGACCGTGGCCGGGAACCTCGGGAACGCCTTCGCGAGCATGCAGGGGCTCTACCGGATCGGCAACACGGCACAGGCCCTGCTGAAGAGCGGCGCGACGCTGGCCGTCAAGGACGGCGGGAACCTCGGAACGGTGATGTTTCCTGGCCGCTTCCTGCATCAGGCACGCTTCTACTCCGTGAATGCGGTGAGCAAGGCACAGACCGCTGCCTCGATCGGGCCGGCCCTGGCCATGATCGGTCTTCAGATGATGCTGAGCGAGGTCTCGGGCCTCGTCAGGACCAACCTCGCGGTGACGAGCCAGGTTCTCACCGCCATCCGCAAGGACCAGTGGGCCGAACTGACAGGGCTCGTCGCCGCCATCGATCGCGCGGTCGGCCAGGCGCGAGAGATCGAATCAGTCCCGACGTCCCTGTGGGACGACGTCGCGGGCAATGGGGCGCTGCTGCAGAAGCAGCTTGAGCTCTACCGAGGAAACGTCGGCGACCACGTCAAGCAGATGAACCAGGCCGACGCACGCAGCCACCACGAATACCTGCAGACGAACGCCGAGGCGATTGCCTTCGACGCCTACGCCCTCCTGTCCGCCCTCAAGGCATGGACCGGATATCACGCGCTGCGCGCCGCGAGGTCGCGAGCTGCAGGGCGCGAAGACGCGGCCGAGGCTCAGTACGCCGAGGTCATCGCGCGCGACACCCGAGCGGAGTTCGACTCGTCCCTCGCCGAGTCGACGAGCCTCATCGCCTCCCTCACTCGCGAACTACGCATTATCGCCGAGCTCCCCGGACGCGACACGTTGCCCCTGCCCGGGAAGCGGAAGGACTCGAAGGCAGCCCGTCAGACCGCTGCCCGCCTGCTGGAGGCGATCGTGCCTCTTGCCGATGCTCTCCGCCCGCCGGCCCCGCCCCTCGTCGCTCCGGGCGTCGTCTGCGCACCCGAGTCGCAGGTTCTCGATCCGTACCTCCGCATCCTGCGATGGCTCCTCGATGACGGCGAGGCCCTCCGCGTCCTCGGCCTCGCCGATCAGCTCGACGCTCTCGGCCCCGTGTCCGCGATCTTCAGCGGGGCCAAGGAGAAGTTGGCAGCAGCAAGGGACAAGGCCGCTGCAAGCACCCTGGTCGCCATCACGGATCGCCGCATCATCACGGCCAAGGCCGGCGCGTTCCTCGAACAAGCCGAGATCCGCGCGGACATCGCGATCGACCAGGTGCGATACGTCCGTGCAGGGACCGTCCAGGACAAGGGCGCGCGTCGGGCAGTCGACCTCATCACGCGGGACGAGAACATCCGTTGGCTCTTCCACGCCGACACGGCCGGGACGCGGGTGGACGCGTTGGCCGCCGTGCTCGCTGAGTCGATGGCGATCCCGGACGCGGAACGCGACGCACTGCGACAGCGTCGCCGTACGGCCATCGAGGCGGACGGCGAGAGCGAGAGCACCGAGGCGAGCTCGACGGTTCCGACCGGTTCCGAGGCCGAGACCTCAGGCGCAGGGTAGGCCCGAGCGCGGCTGTCCTCGGGCATCCCGCCTGCCCCTTCTGCGTACGGGCTGGTTCTCGTCGCGTACATCCGGCGCATGACAGCGCGTAACCTCTGGTGACGCGTGGTGATAGTTCGTCAGTGTGGAGGAATGACCGACAAGCCTCCGCTTCTGCCCGTACGACCGACGCGCGCCTCGCACACGCGATTCCCCTGGCATGACTTCACGATGCGATTCAGCTCCACGCCGCGGGGAGCCCGGCTCGCCAGGGGGCTGGCGGGTGAACGCCTCGACGCCTGGGGCATCCCGTACGGGAGCGACGCGCACGATGCGTTGCTGCTGGTCGTCGCCGAGCTCAGCAGCAACGCGGTGCGCCACGGTCACGTGTCCGGCCGCGACTTCCGGCTCCGCCTCACCGCCGAGGGCACGGCCATCCGCATCGAGGTCACCGACACCCGGGGCGACCGCCTGTCCACTTGCGCCATCCTGGCCTCACCTGACCAAGAGGGCGGCCGTGGCCTCTTGTTGGTCGCCGCCCTGGCCGGCCGTTGGGGCTGGTATCCCCGCGCGGATGGACCGGGCAAGACGGTGTGGGCGGTCCTGGACGTCTCCCCGCATGCCTAGCAGAAGGATTCCGGCCAGTAGGCGATGTCACGTTGCACTCGAAAATCCGCGCGTGTGATGATCCTACGCATGACCACGGGTGGGGACGGGATACCGGAGCAGCAGTACAGGCGTTCGCGGCTCGCGGACCTGGATGATCTTTCGGGGCCGCCTCACAAGCGGGGGCCCGCTGTGGCGTCGGCAGAGGCCGAACAGCAGCAGTTGCGTACGGCCCGCCGAGAGTTTGCAGTGCTGCTGGGTGAGTTCCGGCGTACGGCGGTGCTGGTCCCGCTGGACGAGGCCGGGGACCTGTGGTCGGCGGAGCAGAACGGCGTGCGCTGGATCTGTGCCTTCTCGGACGAGGAGGCGTTGGCCCGGTTCGCGTCGGCCCGTGGGGATGCCGGGCGGGAGTGGACGTATCAGGCTGTTCTGGGTGCGCGGTTGCTGGATGTGATGGTGCCGTTGCTGCCGGGTCCGGGCGGGGTGGCGCTGGACGCGGGCAGTGCGGACGGAATGTTGTTCCCGCCGGTGGCGGGCATCGTGCCGGACGCGGTCGCGGTGGATCTCGGGGGGATGCAGTGAGCGGGGAGAACGCGAATCTTCGGGTGCCACCGGAGGCTCTGGCAGAGATCGCGAAGGGGATCGATCTGGCGCATGCGGAGCTGAAGGAGCTCGGCATGATCGGGGAAGCAACGACGGGGCGGGGGTTTTCGGATCTTGCCTTATCGGCACTTGAGTTGGGGCATGGCGGACTGACGTCCGAGTTCGAGACGTTCTGCAACCGCTGGGAATGGGGTGTGCGGGCCCTGACGCAGAAGGGCAACGGATTCGCTCTCGGTGTCGGGCTGTCGGCGGGCTCTTACGCGGAGCAGGAGCAGTACGTCAAGGACTCGATCAAGATCGGCGTGAACTCCCTGAACGGGAACCCGCACGCGTCCGAGGACGAGGTCAAGGGCATGAGCTGGGACACGGTCAGTACCCAGTCCGCCTGGGACAACCCGGACTACAGCAGCGAGTCGTGGGACGCCGCCCATGCCGAGGTGAAGCAGACCTGGAAGGACACCGCCTACGACGTGGAGGACGCGGCGCTCGACTCGATGGAACGCAACGGGCTGGTGGACCCGTCGTTGCGCTCGGAGGTGGATGAGCGGCTGAAGGAGCACTTGGATCCGTCGCAGGAGACGATCGATCAGGCTGAGCAGCCGCGGTGGGGGGAGAGTCGCTGATGCCAGACTGGGGGAAGTGGGGCGACGCTCTGTACGACGGGGCGGGCGACCTGGTCGACAAAGGCAAGGAAATCGTCGGCACCGGCATCGACAAGGGCACCGATGTGCTCGGCTCGGGTCTGGAGAAGGTCGGTGCCGACGAGTGGGCGGACAAGGTCGAGGACTGGGGCGACGAGACCGCCTCCTCGCTGGGGGCCCACGTCGGGGAACAGCAGCTCGGCCAGACCGAGGAAGCGGACGAGCTGATCCATGGCCGTCCGGAGAAGATCAGCGCGGCGGTGAAGAATCTCCGCGATTTCCAGAAGGCGTTCGATCTCGTCGGCGGCGGGATGAAGAAGCTGGATTCCGGTCACTGGAAGGGTGAGGCCGCCGACGCCTTCCGGGCCAAGTTCCAGACGCTGCCCACGGACTGGCTGCGCGCGGCGGACGCGTTCGAGGACGCAGCGAAGGCCTTGGAGACGTACGCAGGGACGGTCACCAGCGCGCAGGCCAAGGCCGTTGAGGCGATAGCTCTCTACAAAGAGGGCAAGCAGGACTACGAGACCGCGGCGGCCGCGTTCAAGGAGAAGGCGGACGCGTACAACGCGGTCCGTCACACCGACCATCCTCTTCCCCATCCGGGGACGTTTTCCGACCCGGGCGCAGCCAAGCGCCGGCACGCGCAGGAGATCCTCCAGCGGGCCCGGCGGGCGCGTGACGACGCCGGCGAGGCCGCGAAGGGTGCGATCACGGCCGCGATGGCGCACGCTCCGAAGGAACCGACCGGAATGGACCGGGCGAAGCAGGAGCTGTTCGACTATGGGGTCGGCCAGGGTATGGAGCTGGCGCACTTCGGTGGTGGTGTCATCAAGGGCACCGCGGGGCTGGTGAACTTCGTCCGGTCGGTCAATCCTCAGGATCCGTACAACCTGACGCACCCGGCCGAGTACTACAAAGGCGTCAACATGACGCTCGCCGGCCTCACCTCCACCGTCGCCAACCCCGACCGCGCGCTGAAGAACGCCTGGGACGCGGCCAAGGGAGACCCCTCCGAATTCCTCGGCCGGCTCGTCCCCGAACTCATCGGTACCAAAGGCGGGGGCCTGATCAAGGGCGGCCTACGGGCCGGGACGAAAGACCTCGCCGAACGCCCCAAGAGCCCCAACCGCCGAGGCCACGAAGACAATCCTGACTCCCACGGGCAGCAATGCAGCAAGGTCAAGTGCGCCGGTGATCCCATCGACGTCGCGACCGGGCGCATGCTGCTCCCGCAGACCGACATCGTGCTGCCGGGCTCACTACCCCTGGTCTTCGAGCGCGTATTCGACTCCTCGCACCGGGCCGGACGCTGGTTCGGCACCGGCTGGTCCAGCGCCGTCGACCAACGGCTGGAGATCGACGCGGAAGGCGTGGTCTTCAGCTGCAACGAAGGCAGTCTGCTCGCCTACCCGCACCCCGCACCCGGTGTCCCCGTCATGCCCACGCACGGTCGGCGCTGGCCCCTTGAACGGGTGGCCGACGGCTACACCGTCACCGACCCGGAAACCGGCCAGGTCCGGCACTTCGTCGACCAGCCCACCGGAGGCCTGGCGCTCCTGGCCCAGATCGACGACCGCAACGGCCGCTGGATCGCCTTCGAGCACGACGAGGCAGGAGCCCCGACCTCGATCGTGCACCACGGCGGCTATCACCTGAAACTCACCACCGCCGGAGGCAGGGTCACCGCCCTGCACCTGGCGGGCGCCGGCCCCGACGGCACCGATCAGGAGATCCTGCGCTACGGCTACACCGACGGCCACCTCACCGCGGTCACCAACTCATCGGGCAAGCCCCTGCGCTTCGACTGCGACGAGCTGGGCCGCATCACCGCCTGGACCGACACCAACGGCAGTCGGTACGAATACGTCTACGACGAACACGACCGCTGCGTCTACCAGACCGGCACCAACGGCCACCTCGAAGCCCATTTCACCTGGGACGACACCGACCCAGACACCGGCCTGCGCACGACGACCATGACCGACAGCCTCGGCCACACCACCCGATACGTGATCAACGACCGCTCCCAGGTCATCACTGAGATCAACGCCTTGGGCGCGATCACCAGATTCGAGCACGACCGCTACCACCGGCTCCTGTCTGTCACGGACCCCCTCGGGCACATCACCTGCTCCACATATGACGAGCACGGCCGCCTGACCTCGGTGATCCGCCCGGATGGGCGAGAGCTAACCGCCGAGTACAACACCCTGGGCCTACCGGTACGAGTCAAAGGGGCAGACGGGACGGTCACCCGACAGACCTACGATGCGCACGGCAACCGCACGTCGGTCACCGATGCCTCTGACGCGACGGCGGCCTACACATACGACGAAGCAGGACACCTCACATCCCTGACCGACGCTCTTGGAAACCGCACAACAGTACGATGTGACGCTGCAGGCCTGCCCGCCGTAATCACCGACCCGCTGGGCGCGATGACACGCTACGAACGCGATGCCTTCGGCCGCCCGGTCTCGATCACCAACGCACTGAGGGCTGCCACTCGGTTCACCTGGACCACGGAGGGGAGACTCGCTCGCCGTATCGATGCCGACGGCAGCGAAGAGTCCTGGACATACGACGGCGAAGGCAACTGCACCACCCACACCGACCAGATCGGCGGTGTCACCCGCTTCGACTACGCCCACTTCGACCTGCTGGCCGCCCGCACCGGCCCCGACGGCGTCCGCTACGAGTTCAAGCACGACACCGCCCTTCGCCTCACCCAGGTCACCAACCCTCAGCGCTTGACCTGGACATATGAATACGACGCTGTCGGCTGCCTGATCCGCGAGACCGACTTCGACGACCGCGTCCAGCTCTACGCCCACGACCCCGTCGGCCGTCTGGCCTCCCGCACCAGCCCCCTCGATCAGACAATCACCTTCGAGCGCAACGAACTCGGCCAGATTCTCCGCAAGGACGCCGACGGCAAGGCCACGACATACGAGTACGACTTCACCGACCAACTGGCCCGGGTCAGCAACGACGACGCAACCCTGCTGCTGCTGCGCGACCGACAGGGACGGCTGATCTCGGAAGCCGTCAACGACCGCGTGCTCAGGCACAGCTACGACAAGCTGGGGCGCCGCACGAGCCGGACGACACCCACCGGCACGGAGAGCACGTGGACGTATGACGTGGTGGGCAACCCGACGGCCCTCAGGACCCACGGACATACCCTCACGTTCACGTACGACGCGGTCGGTCGCGAAGCCTCTCGCCGCCTGGGTGAAACGGCCTTCACCAACGCCTACGACACCGTTGGCCGCCTCGCTGCTCAGACCATCAACGGCCCCGCGGACCGCGTGGTCCAACGACGCGCGTACACCTACCGCCGTGACGGCTTCGTCACTCGCATCGACGACCGTCTGCACGGCACCCACCACTACGGCCTCGACGCCACCGGCCGTGTCGCCTCGGTCCGTGCCGCCGCCTGGTCGGAGTCCTACGCTTACGACACTGCCGGCAACCAGACCGACGCCGACTGGCCCGACGCTCACCCGGGAGCCTTTGCACGAGGACCGCGCACCTACAAAGGAACCCGCGTCACCCGCGCCGGCGCGATTCGCTACGAACACGATGCCTCGGGGCGTATCACCCTGCGCCAGAAGACTCGCCTGTCACGCAGGCCGGACGTCTGGCGATACACCTGGGACGCCGAGGACCGACTCACCTCGGTCGTCACCCCGGACGGCACTCTCTGGCGCTACCACTACGATCCGCTCGGCCGCCGAATCAACAAGCAGTGCCTGGCTGCCGACCAGGAGACCGTTGTCGAACAAGTCGACTTCACCTGGGACGGCACTACCCTCTGCGAACAAACCACACGCGCAGAAAACATACCAAATCCCGTCACTCTCACCTGGAATCACCGAGGACTCAGCCCCCTTACGCAAACCGAGCGCATAACCACCGCTGACGCGGACCAGCACGATATCGACTCGCGCTTCTTTGGCATGATCACCGACCTGCTGGGCACCCCCACCCAACTCGTCGACGAGGAAGGAACTGTCGCCTGGCACAGCCGCGCCACGCTCTGGGGCTCCACTACGTGGGCGAAAAAAAGCACCGCCCACACACCGCTTCGCTTTCCAGGTCAATATTGCGACCCCGAAACCGGACTTTATTATAACTTCCACCGGCATTACGAACCGGATACAGGAAGATATGCTTCGCCAGACCCTCTCGGCCTGGGCGCCGCCCCAAATCCTTCTGCATACGTCAGCAACCCCCACACCGCTTGCGACCCTCTGGGCCTGATGCCTTCGGAGTGCAAAAAAGTCGCTTACGGTAAGACGAAGGGAGAAGGTCAGGACCTCAAGCGTTCAGCCACAGTCGGCAACGACGAGTGGCAGTTCAATACCGGCCATGGTTTTGATCGCGCTCACGCAGGCGCCAACGGAGTGCCGAACGATCTGCGAACCACCGGCCTGACGCCCGACCAGATCGAGCAGGGAATCGTTGACTCCGTCTACGCCCACATAGAAAACGGAGGAGTTATACCCCGCGTAGGCCCTGGGTTCACCGGACCGCTGGACGGGGCAATGAAGATAGACGGGCACAGTATTGGGTATCGCGTTTCCCAAACACCCGACAACGTGTACCGTGTGGCTACATACTGGCTCAATCCCTAAAGAAATAGGCTCATGTCCGACCTGACTCGATTGACCCATGAATTGATCAAATCGACGCACGAGGAAAACACCTCGAAGATCCCTGATCCCGTGCGCGATTTCATCGAAAGAATTACCTTCGCTGCACCCGAAGACATCCTCTCCGCTGTGCATGAGGTGCTGGCAGAGGACTGGATGGCGATGCCGGTATGGGCCCGCAATCTCGCTTACCGGCTTGTCTGCTTGCAGCGCCCGGATGATGCCGAACTGCTACGCGAAGCGGCAGCCGACCTGTTCTCCTTCGGCCCCGACTGGGACGACATGGCGGAAGAGCTGCGAGATCGAGCAACCCAACTGGAAAGCTGACGCGAGTCTATGAGGCCGGTGCCGCGTTTGCTGACCTGAAACCGACGGCGTGACCACCCATCCTTCTGCACGGCTGGACCGAGATCGCCACGCCGGAGAGACTTGACCCCAACTATGCCAAGGCCGACGCTCCACGTAACGCGCCTAGGCCAGCACACGCACACACGGGGGCAAGGTGCCGGACCAACCGATCGCCGGACGGTACGAGCTCCTGGAGGAGCTCAACAGCGGCGGTATGGGAGACGTATGGCGTGGTTACGACGCCGTGCTGGACCGGCCCGTCGCCGTGAAGGTGGTCCGGCGGCAGGCCGTCGCCGGTTCACCGCAGCTGGCCGAGGAGTTCGCCAAGCGGTTCAAGCGCGAGGCGCGCATCACCGCGCGCATCCAGCACCCCGGCGTGCCGCAGGTGTACGACGCGGTGCTGGACGACACCTTCAAGCGGCTCTTCCTCGTCATGGAGCTCGTCGACGGCATCCCCCTGTCCGTACATCCACCCGGATCATCCGCTGCCCGTCAGCTGGGCGGTCGCCGTCGCCGCGCAGGTCGCCACCGTGCTGTCGCACGCCCACGACGTGCCGGTGATCCACCGCGACCTCAAGCCGTCCAACATCCTGGTCGCCCGGGACGGGACGGTGAAAGTCCTCGACTTCGGAATCGCGGCGATCCTGCGCACGGACGTCACCAAGCTCACCGCGACCGGCAGCCCTATCGGCACCTACCAGTACATGGCACCGGAGCAGGTCCGCGGCGGGCGCATCAGTCCTCAGACCGATCTGTACGCGCTGGGCTGCGTGTTGTACGAACTGCTCAGCGGACGGGCCCTGTTCACCGCCGACAGCGAGTACCTGGTGATGTACCAGCATGTGAACGCCGCTCCGACCCCGTTGCGCCTGTTGCGACCGGATGTGCCGGAGTCTCTGGAGGCGCTGGTCCTGCACCTGCTACTCAAGGCTCCGGAGGCGCGACCCGCCGATGTGCAGGAGGTGTACGAGCGGCTTCGGTACTTCCTGCCCGCGCCCGGCACGGGGCCCGCTCCCGGTGAGGCAGGACCGCAGGGAGCGCCGGATCCGACCGCGATCTTCCGTCAGCCGTACGCGCCACGTGCCCGCGCCGGTGCAGGGCGGCCCGTGCCCACCACGGTCGATCCGGCGGCCGCACAGCCGGCCACCGTCGCCGTGCCCGCGCAGTTGCGCGAGGAGATCGCGGAGGCGTACGCGCACTCCGACGCGCTGCTGGACGAGGAGCGGTTCGCCCAGGCCGCCGAGGTGCTGAGCGAGGTCATCGAGCCGGCCGCGCGTGCGCTCGGTGCTGAGAGCGGGAAGGTACTGGAGCTCCGTACCCAACGCGCCGCGATCCAGCTGCTCGGCGGCGACTACCGGGCGGCCCTGCCCGAGTTCGACGCCCTGGCCGACGGGTACGCGCGTACCGGTGGCCCCAGCAGTGCGCAGGCCCGTGCGTGCCGGGCCCAGGCTGCTCGGTGCCGCGCCGAGCTGGGCCAGGCGACCGACGCGCTGGTGGCGCTGCGCGCGGTCCTGGACGTCGTCCGGGCCGTTGACGGAGACGTGAGCGACGAGGCGGTCGAGCTGCGCCGGGACATCGGCATGCTGTTGCTGGCCCAGGGCGAGGCACCTGAGGCGCAGTTGATCCTCACTCCCCTCCACGAGGACCTGTGTCTGGTCTACGGGCCCGCGGACGAGCTGTCGCAGGAAGTCGCCGATGCCCTTGCCCTGATCGAGCTCGATCTCGACGGACCGGCCGCCTGACCCTCCAACCCCTCCGACGTCAACCGCTTCCCCGGAGAGTCCGCCCATGCCCCACCTCGCGTTCGACATCGACTTCTGCGCACAGCTCAGCAAGCTCCAGGGAAGCGTCAAACAGGGAGTGTTCGACGCCTGGGAGAAGTTCGAACGTCTCACCCTGGACCAGCTCTTCAAGGACCAGGGGCTGAAGCTGGAAACGCTCAAGCGGGCCCGCGACCCGCACATCAGGACCATCCGCATCGATCAGGGCACGCGCGGTGTCGTCCTCGCGCCGGACAGCGGGGACACCTACGTCCTGCTGCGGGTGATGCCGCACGACAAGGCGATCGCGTGGGCGATCAAGCAGAAGGCCAGCATCAACACGGTGACCCGGGCCGTGGAGATCCGGGACATCGCGATGCTCGACGAGCTGACTCCGGCGTACGAGCGCATCGCCCCGGCTCCCCATCAGCGCCTGTTCGCGCACGTGTCCGACGGTGACATGACGGCACTCGGTATCGACGGGACCACGCTCCGCCAGGCCCGCGCCCTCACCGACGCGGAACAACTGGAAATCTTCGCCCCGTACTTCCCTCAGGACCAGCGCGAGGTCCTGGAATACCTGGCGGCGGGCTTCAGCGTGGAGGAGGTGTGGCGCGACGTCGTGTCCGTCAGTATGTCCGCCGTGTCCGCCGGCGACCCGCCCGTGGACACCGAGGACTTCGCCACCGCCATCCGGCGCACCCGGGCCCGTATCGCTCTCGTCACCGCGTCTGAGGAGCTCCGCGAGATCCTCGCCAAGCCGTTCGCTGCCTGGCGGGTCTTCCTCCACCCGTCACAGCACAAGGTCGCCTACCGGCCCTCCTACTCGGGCCCCGCCCAGGTCACCGGCGGTCCGGGCACCGGCAAGACGGTCGTCGCCCTGCACCGGGTACGCCACCTGCTGGGGTATCTGCGCGACGGGGACCGGATCCTGCTCACGACGTACACCAACACGCTGGTGGCCGCGCTGCGAACCGGGCTGGCCGCACTGGTCGAGGACGAGGTGCTGCGTGACCGCGTCGACATCATGACCGTCGACGCGTTCGCGGGGAGGGTCGTGTCGACGTCACGGCGGCCGTTGCGGGGCGGTGAGGAGGAAGCCAGGTGGGAGCAGGCAGCACAGGCGAGCGGTTTCACCGGCACCGCGCAGTTCCTCGCCCAGGAGTACAAGCACGTGGTTCTCGCGCAGAACCTGCGGTCCCTGGAGGAGTACGAGGGGTGTGAGCGGCGGGGGCGCGGCAGTGCGTTGCCGGCGTCCTCCCGCAGGCTCGTCTGGCGCACGATCGTGGAGTTCCGCGAGCGGCTCACCGCGGACGGGCTGCGCACCTACCTGGGCACGTGTGCGGAAGCCGCCGACCTGCTGGAGAGCGTCGGCCCCCGCTTCCGGCACGTGGTCGTCGACGAGGCACAGGATCTGCACCCCGCCCAGTGGCGGCTGCTGCGCGCGGCGGCTCCGGCCCGGCCGGACGACCTCTTCATCGCGGGCGACCCCCACCAGCGCATCTACGACACGAAGGTGTCGCTGAAGGCGGTCGGCGTCCGGGTCTCCGGTCGGTCCACGAAGATGCGCAAGAACTACCGGTCTACCCACGAGATCCTCAGCTGGTCGACCGCCCTCCTCGTCGGCCGGCCCTTCGAGCAACTGGCGGACGATGCCCGCAACGAGACGCTGCTCGGCTATCGGTCGGCCCTGCACGGCAACGGACCCGAGACGTACGGCGGAAGCTCGGAGGCCGCCGAACTCGACGCCCTCGTCGCGCGGGTGCAAGCGTGGCTCGACAGTGGGATCGAGCCGGGTGAGATCGGGATCGGCTCCCGGTTCAACAAGAGTTGCGACAAGGCGGTCGAACGGCTCACGGCGGCGGGGATCCGCGCCGCGCGTCTGCGGGGCGATGCCGCCTCCGACCCGGCCGCCGTCCAGGTCGGCACCATGCACGCGTTCAAGGGTCTGGAGTTCCGGTGCGTCGCCGTCATAGGCGTGGGCAGCGGCGCTCTGCCGTATCCGACGGCCGTGACTCCGGCGGACGTGGACCGGCTTCAGTACGAGGCCGACGTTCTGGCTGAGCGCTGTCTGCTCTTCGTCGCCTGCACCCGCGCGCGGGACAGTCTGTACGTGTCGTGGTGGGGCGAGCCGAGCGAGTTCCTGGTGGAAACGGAGGCCGTGAGCCACCATGATGTCCCGCACCGGACCTGAGGAGCCGTCCGGGGCCTGACCCGGACGTGTCCCGCACCCGTCAGGCCGCTCAGCCCCCCACGCCGAACAGCGCGTCCTGCGCCGCATCCCGCGCCGCGAACAGCCCGCCGCGCAGGACCGCGCCGCCGCCCAGCGTCCCGGCCCTGACCTCCGTGCGCAGCGGTGACATGCGGGCCAGTCGCTCCTCCACCCGTGCGGCGAGCGCGTCGCCGCCGGCGCGGCCGACCTCGCCGGCCAGGAGGAGGCAGCCGGGGTCGAGCACGGAGACGACGGAGGCGGCTCCGAGTGCCAGGCGGTCGGCGAGCGCCCCCAGGAAGGCCTCGCCGGATGCGTCGCCGGCTCGCAGGGCGGCCCGGACGGCGAACGCGGCGGCGGGGTCCTGTTCCTGCGCCCCGTCCGCCGAGGGGCTCCAGGCCTCGACGCCGTGGCGGGCGGCCAGTTCGCAGACGGCCGCCGAGCCCACCAGGGAGTGAAAGCCTCCGTCGCAGTTGACCGCCGAGGGGACACCCGAGGTGCCGGGCACCGGGAGGAAGCCGATCTCCCCCGCGCCACCCGACGCGCCGCGGCGCAGCTTCCCGTCGAGCATGACCGCGGCACCGATGCCGTGGCCCAGCCAGAGCAGCACGAAGGTGTCGCGGTCCCGGGCGGCCCCGACGCGGTGTTCGGCGACGGCCGCGAGGTTGGTCTCGTTCTCCACGAGGACGGTGGCGGGCAGTCGCCGCTGGAGCTCCTTGACCAGTCCCCGGTGCCAGGCGGGGAGCCCGGCGGTGTTCCTGAGCTCCCCGGTGACCGGGTCGATCAGGCCGGGCGCGCCGACGCCGACACTGTGCAGCGGGGCCGTTCCCGCGGTGCGTGCGGTGCGTTCCAGCATCGCCACGGCCCGTTCCACGGCGGGCCGCGTCCCGGTGTCGCTGCCGATCGGCAGCGTGGCCTCGGCGAGGGTGACGCCCAGGAGGTCCGCGACGGCCACGGCGACACTGTCCGTGCGTACGTCGAGGGCGGCCAGGTGGGCCCGGTCGGCCACGATCCCGTACAGGCGGGCGTTGGGTCCCCGGCGGTCCGCGCCGCTCTCCCCGACGACCCGGACCAGGCCGGCGTCCTGCAGACGGTCCACCAGATCGGCGACAGTGGGCCGGGAGAGGCCGGTCAGGGTCTTCAGCTGAGTGGCCGTCAGCGGGCCGTCCTGCTGGAGCAGTCGCAGGGCGAGCCGGTCGTTGATGGCCCGGGCGGTGCTCGGGGATGCGGGCATGCCGGGATCCTTCCAGATCACTGACGGACCGACGCTGTGGGGTTATTCATCAGGCAGGGTTCCTGATAGTTTACGCACCGCACCGCGCGACGCGGCGCCGGGGGCCCCGGCGGGCATGACTTCCAGGGGAGGGCACGGCGTATGACGAGGGATCCAGCAGTCCCGGTCTTCGGTACGGAGCAGATCAGGCGGGCGAGGTACGCGGTCGCCGCGGTCTTCGCCGTGCACGGCGCGGTGACCGGCAGCTTCGCCACCCGGGTCCCCTGGATCCAGGACCACGCCTCGGTGAGTGCCGGCGAACTCGGCCTCGCGCTCGCCTTCCCCGCCATCGGCGCCTCGCTGGCCATGCCGCTGGCCGGCGGCGTCAGTCACCGCTTCGGCGCGCGAACGGCCCTGCGCGGCCTGCTCGCCCTCTGGACGCTCGCGCTGGTCCTGCCCGCCCTGGCCCCGAATCTGCTGACGCTCTGCCTCGCGCTGTTCGTCTACGGGGCCACAGCGGGGATGTCGGACGTCGCGATGAACGCGCTCGGCGTCGAGGTGGAGAACCGGCTCGACAAGTCGATCATGTCCGGGCTGCACGGCATGTGGAGCGTGGGTGCGCTGATCGGTTCGGCGGCCGGCACCGTCGCGGCCCACACAGGGGCCGATGCCCGGCTGCACCACACCCTGGCGGCGCTGGTGCTGACGGCGCTCGGCCTGGCCGCCTGCCAGGGCGTCCTCGACCTGCGCAGCGAGCCCGACGAGGAGCCGCCGCCGCGGTTCACGCTGCCGCCGAAGTCCGCACTGGTCATCGGAGCCGTAGGGTTCTGCGCGGTGTTCGCCGAGGGAGCCTCCATGGACTGGTCGGCGGTCTACCTCCGGGACGTCATGGGCAGTTCGGCCGGGCTCGCCGCGGCGTCGACCACGGCGTTCGCCCTCATGATGGCGATCGCCCGGATCGCCGGCGACCGGGTCGTCGACCGCTTCGGCGCGGTGCGGACCGTACGGGTCGGGGGCGTCCTGGCCACCGCCGGCGGGCTGCTCGTGGTCCTGGCGCCAGGGCCGACCCTCGCGCTCACCGGCTTCGGGCTGCTGGGCCTCGGCGTGGCGGTCGTCGTCCCGCTGGCGTTCGCCGCGGCCGGGCGCAGCGGCTCGAACCCGAGCCGGGCCATCGCGGGCGTCGCCACGATCACGTACACCTCCGGGCTCATCGCCCCGTCCGCGATCGGCTCGCTGGCGGAGGCGACCTCGCTGCTCGTGTCGTTCGGCCTGGTGACGGCGCTGGCGTTCGGGCTGGTCCTGGGAGCGGGGGTGCTGCGGGCCGGTGACCGCAAGGTCGCGGAAGGCGGCGTGCCGCAGCCGTCGCCGGCCCGGAACCCCGCGGACCGCTGACACGCGGCCCGCTGACACCCGGCCCGCGGCGCCGGCGCCCTGCCGCAGACGCGGACGCACAGCGGAACCGCACGTTCCGCCAGGGGTGGGGCCGACGCGGACTCACCGGCCCGCGGCACTACCATGGCTCTGATCTTTCGCCGCGGATGGACCCACAGGGCGCACCGCACACACCAATCAGGGAGCGACCATGGGCCTCGGCGTGCGCTGGACCTTGCACGGCGACGGAAAGACGCCCGCACCGGGGGCCGTGGTGCGCCCCGACGAGCGGCTCTCCTGGCCCCGTACGTTCGGCCTGGGCGCGCAGCACGTGGTGGCCATGTTCGGCGCGTCCTTCGTGGCGCCCGTCCTGATGGGTCTCGACCCGAACCTCGCCATCATGATGTCCGGCGTCGCCACCGCCATCTTCCTGCTGGCGACGAAGGGCAGGGTGCCCAGCTATCTGGGGTGCTCGCTCTCCTTCGTGGGTGTGGCAGCCACGATCCGGGCAAGTGGCGGCAGCAGTGCCACCGTCACCGGTGCGGTCCTGGTGGTCGGCGCCGTGCTGTTCCTGGTGGGGCTCGTGGTGCAGCGGTTCGGCGCGCGGATCATCCACGCGGCGATGCCTCCGGTGGTGACCGGCGCCGTCGTGATGCTGATCGGCTTCAACCTGGCACCCGTCACCGCGTCGACGTACTGGCCCCAGGACCAGTGGACGGCCTTGCTGGTGATGCTGTTCACCGGGCTGGCCGTGGTCTGTCTGCGCGGGTTCTTCTCCCGTATCGCGATCTTCCTCGGGCTCGTCTTCGGCTACGTGCTGTCATGGGTGCTCGATCTGGTCTTCGGGAAGATCCACTCCCCGGCAGGCGGCGCCGAGGCCGTGGACCACTGGCGGCTGGACCTGTCGGCCGTGGGTGGCGCCGACTGGATCGGACTGCCGTCCTTCCACGCGCCGAGCTTCGAGTGGTCGGCGATCCTGGTCGCGCTGCCCGTCGTCATCGCCCTGATCGCCGAGAACGCCGGGCATGTGAAGGCGGTCGGCGAGATGACCGGCGACTCGCTCGACGACAAGCTGGGCACCGCCATCGCCGCGGACGGCGCGGCCTCGATGCTGTCCACGGCCGTCGGCGGCCCGCCCAACACCACGTACTCCGAGAACATCGGGGTGATGGCGGCGACCCGGGTCTACTCCACCGCCGCCTACTGGGCCGCGGCGTTCTTCGCCCTGCTCTTCGGCCTGTGCCCCAAGTTCGGCGCGGTCGTCGCCGCGATCCCCGGCGGGGTGCTCGGCGGCATCACGGTCATCCTGTACGGCATGATCGGCCTGCTGGGCGCCCAGATCTGGCTGAACGCCGAGGTCGACCTGCGCAATCCCCTCAACCTGGTACCCGCCGCCGCGGGCATCATCATCGGCGTCGGCGGTGTCAGCCTGAAGATCACCGACAACTTCGAGCTGGGCGGGATCGCCCTCGGCACGCTCGTCGTGATCACCGGCTACCACGCGCTGCGGGCGTTCGCCCCCGCGCACCTCAAGACCCAGGAGCCCTTGCTGGACGCGGGCACCTCCCAGTACGACGAGAAGCCGCCGGCCGGGACGTCCTGACTCGCCGGGGGCGGCTCGCCCCGGCGCCCCGCCGTCCCGGTGTCCGCCTCGGCCGCGTACCGGCGAGGCCTCGTCCCGGCGGGGGGCCTCGCCCCGGCCGTTGGTGGCCCCCGGCGCCCGGTGTTCGTCCGTTCCGATGAAGTCTCCGGCCCGTCGGCGCCGTGGCGAGCCTACGGCTGGGACGCTGCCCGCATGGACCGGATCGAGCAGTTCGCACTTCCGGCCGGCGCGGCCGGCCCGGCGACCGATGTCGGCGCGGTGATCGAGCGGATGCGGGCGTTCCGCTCCGGCTGGCCGCCCGGCGACGGCGTGGCGGTCTTCAACCAGGTCTATCTGACGGTCACGGAGGCCGTCGGCCGGCACCTCGCGGACGGAGCGTTCCGGGACCGGAAGGCCGCCGCCGCACTGGATGTGCGCTTCGCCGAGCACTATCTGACGGCGGTCGACGCAGACGTGTCGGGTGGTAGTCCGCCGGCGTGCTGGCGCCCGCTGTTCCAGTTCCGCCGCCACCCGGGCGTGCGCCCGGTGCAGTTCGCGCTGGCCGGTATCAACGCCCACATCGGGCACGATCTGTCGCTGGCCGTCGTGGACACCTGCCGGACGCTCGGCTGCGCGCCGGCCGACCTGAAGGAGGAGTTCGACCGCGTGGGCGATCTCCTCGTGCTGCTGGAGGAGCAGATCCGCGAGGATCTGATGCCCGGCCCCGATCTGCTGCGGGTCGCCGATCCCCTCCTGCATCTCGCGGGGTCCTGGAGTCTGGAGCGGGCCCGCGACGCGTCGTGGTCGGCGGCCCGGATGCTGTGGCAGCTGCGCGGGGTGCCGCCGCTGGCGGAGGAGTTCAGGGCGCGGATGGACGCCGGAGCCGGGCTGGTGGGGCGCTTCCTGCTCACTCCGTGCCGCTGAGCCGACGCGCCCCGTACGTGGCGTGCCGCTGAGACGAAGCGCCCCGTACGTGCCCCCCCCTCAGCCCTCCGGGAGTTCGACCGGCGCGATCTCGTCGAAGACGTCGCCCGGGCCGGGGTTCGTCGGGTCCGTCTCCCCGCCGAACTGCGCCATCACACCCCATACGGCGTTCAGCGCGGTCTGCACGGCTCCCTCCGCCCAGCCCGCGGTCCACGAGATGTCGTCGCCCGCGAGGAACAGGCCACGCTTGTCGGCGGGCAGCCGGTCCTGCATGAAGTGGGTGAACAGGCGCCGCTGGTAGCGGTAGTGGCCGGGCAGGTTGGCTTTGAAGGCGCCCATGAAGTAGGGCTCGTTCTCCCACGAGACGGTGACCGGGTTGCCGATGACGTGCTTGCGGATGTCGACGCCCGGGTAGATCTCGCCGAGCGACTTGAGCATGACGTCCATGCGCTCCTTCGGGGAGAGCGGCAGCCACTTCAGGCTGTCGTCGCACCAGGTGTAGGAGAGGCAGATGACGGCCGGCTTGTCCGGCCCGTCGTCCAGCAGGTACGTCCCCCGCGTCATCCGGTCCGTGAGCGTCATCGACATCGTGTCCCGGCCGGTGGCCTCGTCCTTGTCCAGCCAGAACGGGCGGTCGACGGGCACGAACAGCTTGGACGACTCCATGTAGTGGGTGCGCTCCATCGCCGTCCAGTGGTCGATGGGGAAGAGCGCGTCGTCGCACGCGATCTTGGAGAGCAGCAGCCAGGACTGGCCGGTGAAGACCGCGGCCCGGTAGGTGCGGATGTCCCCGGTGGCGTCGGTGACCGTGATCCGGTTCCCCGCGGTGCGGTCGAGCCGCGTGACGGCTGTGCGCGGCTCCCCGTCGTGCAGGGAGGAGAGCGACGTGCCGAGGGGCCAGTGCACGAGCTTCTGCGGTTCGCGGTCCCACAGCCGCAGCGGCAGCTGCTGGCTGCCGCCGACGATCCCCCGGTGGTGGTCGTCGGCCTCGGTGTAGACGACGCGGAGGATCTCCAGGATGGAGTTGGGGAAGTCGGTGTCCCAGCCGCCGGTGCCGAAGCCGACCTGTCCGAAGATCTCACGGTGCCGGAACGAGGCGAAGGCGTCGGATCCGCAGAGGAACCCGTAGAAGGTCTGGTCGTCGAGCTTCTCGACGAGCTTCGCCCAGATCTCCCGGATGCGCGGTACGTCGCGCTCGCGCATCGCGCGGTTCATGTCCGAGAAGTCCGCGCCCTCCTCCAGGCAGGAGTTCCAGGCGTCCATCACCTCGCGGTACACCGGCGGCAGGTCGTCGATGGTCCGCGCGTAGTGGGACTCCCCCTTGAGGTCGACGACGGTCGACGGTGTGGCCGGGGAGAGCGGGTTGGGGAACGGCTTGGTCTCCAGGCCCACCAGGTCGATGTAGTGCTGGAGCGCCGTGGACGAGGGCGGGAAGCGCATGGCGCCCATCTCGGCGGTCAGCGAGGGGTCGCAGCCGTCGAAGCCGACGGTACGCAGCCGTCCGCCGATCCGGTCCGCCTCGTAGACGACGGGCTTGAGGCCCATCTTCATGAGTTCGTACGCCGTGATGATGCCGGAGAGCCCGCCACCGATGACGGCGACCTCGGTGCCGTGTTCGGTGGCCGGTATCTGCCCGATGCCCGCCGGGTGGGCGAGGTAGTCGTCGTAGGCGTAGGGGAAGTCCGGCCCGAACATGGTGATCGGCGGCTGCGCGTCGGTGTGCTGGACGGCGTTGGGCACCGTGGACGTCATGGGGCGGGGGCTCCTAGCGGGGAGGTGTGGGGACGGGGGCGGGTGCTCAGACCAGGGAGCCGTACAGGCCCGGGCGGCGGTCCCGGAGATACGGGTTGGCGGCGCGGGACCCGGCGAGCAGCCCGGGGTCGACCTCGCCGACGAGCAGTTCCTCACCGCGGCCGGCGCGGGCGCGGACCGTGCCGTCGGGGCCGGCCAGGCAGCTCAGTCCGGTGAAGTCGAACTCGCCTTCCTGGCCGGTCCTGTTGACGTAGGCGATGTAGAGCTGGCTCTCGAAGGCGCGGACCGGCACGACGGCTTCGGCGACGAACGGGAAGGGGTGCATCAGCGCGGTCGGGACCAGCAGCAGCTCGGTCCCGGCCAGGGCGTGCGCGCGCACGTTCTCCGGGAACTCGACGTCGTAGCAGATCAGCAGCCCGATCTTCACGCCGTCCAGATCGGCCTGCACCACCAGGCGCCGGCCTGGGGTGAACCACTCCTCCTCGAAGCTGCCGAAGAGGTGGGTCTTGCGGTAGTTGGCGAGAGGCGCCCCGTCCGGGCCGATGAGCTGCGCCGCGTTGAACACGGCTTCGCCGTCCCGTTCCGGATAGCCGTAGTGGACGGCGAGGCCGTGGCGCGCACAGATCTCGGCGACCGCCTGCGCGGCGGGCCCGTCCACGGGCTCGGCGAGTTCGGGGACGGCGTCGCCGATGGCGTAGCCGGTGAGGAACATCTCCGGGCAGACGAGCAGCCGGGCACCCGTCGACGCGGCGCGCCCGGCGGCCTCGTCCAGCGTGGCGAGGTTGGCGTCCACCGATCCGGCTCGTCCGGAGCTCTGGAGCAGGGCGGTACGCAACGGCGGCATGGCTGACCTCGGGCGGGACGGGCGGGGTGGGGAGACGTATCGAAGGTACGGCGTGGGGATCACGGCCGACAAGGCGCGATTGTTGCGTGTGTACCGTCGATCTGTTGCGCGGGAAGCCGTCCTGGCGGCGATGTGTTGCGCGGAGCGTCCTCGCAGGCCGGACGAGTGATTTCGGTCTCGTCAGGTACCCGCCCGCCCGGCCCTGCGGGCGGCGCCCGCTCCGGTCGGCCGACCCGTCGCCGGCCCCCGCTCCCCCGCTCCCCCGACGTCCCGGAGTCCGGGCCGCACGCCCTCCCGCCGCCCCCGGATAGTTCCCGCCGGCGTCAGGCGGGCGGGGCCGACGAGTACCGCCTCAGCAGCGGGGAGAGCACGAGCACCGACTTGGTCCGCTCGACGTACGGCTCCCCCGCGATCCGCTCCAGCACCTGCTCGAAGTGCCGCATGTCCGCCGCGAAGACCTGCACGATCGCGTCGGCGTCGCCGGTCACCGTGGACGCGGACGCGATCTCCGGATACGCGGAGAGGCCCTGCTTGATGGCTTCCGGGGCGGTGTTGCGGCTGCAGTAGATCTCGATGAACCCCTCGGTCTCCCAGCCGAGCGCGGCGGGGTCGACCCGCACGGTGAAGCCCGTGATGGCGCCTTCGGCGCGCAGCCGGTCCACCCGGCGTTTCACCGCGGGAGCGGAGAGGCCGATGAGGGCGCCGATGTCCGCGTAGGAGCGTCGGGCGTCTTCGGCGAGGGCGTGGACGATGCGTTCGTCGAGGTCGTTCAGGCGCACTTCGGGCGGGTCACTTCTCTGCGGCGGGGGACTTCGGGGGCGGCACGGGCCGCCCCCGAAGTAGACCACGGGCGCCCCGGCGGGGCGCGTCCACCGCGGGGAGCGGCAGGTCAGAAGGGGAACTGCGAGCGGCCGTGCTGGACCGAGATCCACTTCTGCGTGGTGAACGCCTCGAGCATGGATTCACCGTTCAGCCGCCCCAGGCCCGAGCTCTTCTCCCCGCCGAAGGGCACGAGGGGCTCGTCGTGGACCGTGCCGTCGTTGATGTGGATCATGCCGGTGCGGATCCGCTGCCCCACCCGGACACCGCGCTCGATGTTGCCGGTGTGGACCGCGCCGCTCAGTCCGTACGGGGTGTCGTTGGCGATCCGTACGGCCTCGTCCTCACCGTCGAAGGGCACGAGCAGGGCGACCGGCCCGAATATCTCCTGCCGCAGGACGGGAGAGTCGTCGGCGAGGCCGGTCAGCACGGACGGGCTCACCACATTGCCTTCGGCCCTGCCGTGCAGCAGTGCCGTGGCGCCCGCCTCCACGGTCTCGTCGACGAGCCTGGACACCGCGTCGGCCTGCGAGGAACTGATCAGCGGGCCGATGTGGGTCGCGGGGTCGGCCGGGTCACCGACGCGCAGGGAGGCGACCTTGGCGACGAACTTCTCGGTGAACTCCTCCTCCACCGACCGGTCGACCAGGATGCGGTTGGCCGCCATGCAGACCTGTCCCTGGTGGACGTAGCGGCTGAAGACGGCCGCGTCGACGGCGTAGTCCAGATCGGCGTCGTCCAGGACGATCAGTGCGCTGTTGCCGCCCAGCTCGAGCACCGCGCGCTTGAGGTTGGCCGCGCAGACCGTCGCGACGTGGCGGCCGATCCTGTCCGAGCCGGTGAAGGAGATGACCTGCGGGACGGGGTGTTCCAGCAGGGCGTCGCCGATCTCGGCGATGTCGGTGACCACGACGTTCAGCAGCCCGGCGGGCAGACCCGCCTCCTCGAACACCTTGGCGATCAGCGTGCCACCGCAGACGGGCGTGTTCTGGTGCGGCTTGAGCACCACCGCGTTGCCGAGCGCCAGTGCGGGCGCCACCGACTTGAGCGACAGCAGGAAGGGGAAGTTGAACGGGCTGATGACGCCCACCACGCCGACCGGCAGCCGGTAGACGCGGTTCTCCTTGCCCTCGGTCGGCGAGGGCAGGATCTGCCCCGTGGACCGCAGCGTGAGCTGGGCCGCCTCGCGGAGGAACTCCTTGGCCAGGTGCAGTTCGAAGCCCGCCTTCAGCCGGGTGCCGCCCAGTTCCTCGACGATCGCCTCGCTGATCTCGGCCTCGCGCTCCTCCACCACACGGAGTGCCTTCTCCAGCACCGTCCGCCGGGCGTACGGGTTGGTGTCCGCCCATTCCGGCTGAGCCCGCTCGGCGGCCCGGTAGGCCTGGTCGACCTCGTCGGCCGTCGCGACGGTGATCGAGGCGAGCTTCTCCCCGCTGTACGGGTTGAAGTCGATGATGTCCCAGGACCCCTTGCCCGGCCTCCACTCGCCGTCGATGTACTGCTGGGCCAGGTCGGTGAAGAAGGAGGTCATGAAATCCCTTACCGCAGAGGGGCGGGCAGCTGATTGCGGCTCATATTACTTATAGGGCAGCCGTGTTGAAGGGGTGACCGGAGTGCCGGCAGAGGAGGAAGGTCCGCCGTCCGTGACCCCGGGCGCTCACGGGGCACGGCTCGTCGGCACCCGGAACACCCCCGGGTGCCGACGGGCCGGCCCCGGGTGCACACGGAAGTGCCCCTCCCGGCGCGAAGGCCGGGAGGGGCACCCGTGGAGCGGGGCTCGGAGCCCCTCGCGTCAGCTCCAGCTGGCGTGGAGCGGCTTGCCCTCCGCGTAGCCGGCGGCGCTCTGCACACCCACGATCGCCTTCTCGGCGAACTCCTCGAGCGAGGACGCGCCCGCGTAGGTGCAGGAGGAACGGACACCGGCGATGATCGAGTCGATCAGGTCCTCCACGCCGGGACGGGTGGGGTCGAGGAACATCCGCGAGGTGGAGATGCCCTCCTCGAACAGTCCCTTGCGGGCACGGTCGTAGGCGGACTCCTCCGAGGTGCGGTTCTTGACCGCGCGCGCCGAGGCCATCCCGAACGACTCCTTGTAGTACCGGCCGTCGGCGGACTGCTGGAGGTCGCCCGGCGACTCGTACGTGCCGGCGAACCAGGAGCCGATCATGACGTTGGACGCGCCGGCGGCGAGCGCCATGGCGACATCGCGCGGGTGCCGGACGCCACCGTCGGCCCAGACGTGCTTGCCGTGCTTCCTCGCCTCGGCGGCACACTCCAGTACGGCGGAGAACTGGGGCCTGCCGACACCGGTCATCATCCGGGTGGTGCACATCGCGCCGGGGCCCACGCCGACCTTGACGATGTCGGCGCCCGCCTCGATCAGGTCGCGTACGCCCTCGGCCGCCACGACGTTGCCCGCGACGACCGGCACGCGGGGGTCGAGCGCACGGACGGCTGCGACCGCGCTGATCATGGACTCCTGGTGACCGTGCGCGGTGTCCACGACGAGCGTGTCGACACCCGCGTCCAGGAGCTGCCCGGCCTTGCCCGCCACGTCGCCGTTGATGCCGACGGCCGCCGCGATCCGCAGCCTGCCGTCCGCGTCCGTCGCGGGGGTGTACAGCGTCGCGCGCAGCGCGGCCTTGCGGGTGAGGATGCCGACGAGCCGGCCGTCCGCGTCGACCGCGGGGGCGAGCTTGCGGTTGGCGCCGTCGAGCCTGGTGAAGGCCTCGCGAGGGTCGATGCCCGCGTCGAGCACGACCAGGTCCTTGGACATGACCTCGGACAGCTGGGTGAAACGGTCGACGCCGGTCAGGTCGTGCTCGGTGACGATGCCGACCGGGCGGTTCCCGGCGTCGACCACGACGCCGGCTCCGTGGGCCCGCTTGTGCAGCAGGGACAGGGCGTCACCCACGGTCTGGCCGGGGGCCAGCACGATCGGCGTGTCGAGCACGAGGTGACGCTTCTTGACCCAGCCGATGACCTCGGTGACGACCTCGATCGGGATGTCCTGGGGGATCACGACCAGCCCACCGCGGCGGGCGATGGTTTCGGCCATCCGGCGGCCCGCGATGGCGGTCATGTTGGCGACGACGAGCGGAATGGTGGTGCCGCTGCCGTCGGGCGAGGAGAGATCCACGGCCTGCCGCGACCCGACCGCGGAGCGGCCGGGAACCATGAAGACGTCGTCGTACGTCAGGTCGTAAGGGACCGAGGGGGAGGTCGTGTAACGACCGGTGCCGGGCTCAAGAAAACGCATAATGACCATTTTTTCATACGAAACGGTGCAGGTCGTTTCCACGAAGACACAGCAATGGACCCCCGCGTTCGTCACTTCCTCCAAGGAGGATGTCGGGGGCCGGGCAAGTGGAAGCCTGCCTTACCCATGGACCCTACCCGAACACGATTCGCTCCTTCGTGATCACGATCCCTGGACCGGGTGACGGGGGGTCAGGTAGCTTCAAAATCGCAGGTCCCTGCGGTAGGCGCGATGCCGCCCACAAGCCCGGAACACCTGTCACGCGTTTGGCCGGAGAGGATGGGGATCCGCCTGTGGTGAGCGAACTGCCTGACATCTACTGCCCGTTCCCCCAGCGGAGCAATCCGCATGTGGGTCACACCCGCGAGCACCTCGACGCGTGGACGCGGCGCACCGGCCTGGTCCACCGGGATTCGGCCAGACAGCGCTTCGAGCAGGCCGACTTCGGCGCGTTCGTCGGCATGGTCTACCCGACGGCGAACAGCGAGCACCTCGACCTGGTCGCGGACTGGTTCGTCTGGCTGTTCCTCGTCGATGACCAACTGGACGACGGGCACCTGGGCCGCAGTCCCGACCGCGTACGGGACGTGGTGGAGCGGATGCGGGCCGTGGTCGAGGGCACGGCCCCCGGACCGCTGCCCGGCGAGGAGGCCCCCGCCGCGCTCGTCGCACTGGCGGACCTGTGGGAACGTACGGTTCCGCAGGCCGCGCCCCAATGGCGCACCCGGTTCACCTGGCACCTCATGACCTATCTGACGACCGCGACCACCTGGGAGGCGGGAAACCGCGCCGACGGTGTGGTGCCGTCCGAGGCGACGTACATCGCCAAGCGCCGGCACACCGGGGCGATCCACGTGTGCATGGACCTGATCGAGATCGTCGTGGGCATCGGAGCGCCCGAGTCGGTCCACAACGACGCCCGGTTCATCACGGCACTGGAAGCGGCCTGCAATGTCGTGTGCTGGGCGAACGACGTCTATTCCTACGAGAAGGAACAGGTGCTGGGCGAGATCCACAACCTCGTCCACCTGGTCCGGCACCACCGCGGTTACGGGAAGCGGCAGGCACTCGAACACGTGTGCGCACAGATCGCCGAGGAGACCCGGCGGTTCCTCGCCGCGGAGAGCGAGCTGCTCCACACGCACCCGGAGCTGGCCGGACTGCTCGTGCCGTACCTCGACGGGATGCGGAGCTGGATGCGCGGGAATCTGGACTGGTCGCGGCAGACACCCCGCTACAACCCGGCGGACGTCAGCCAGTACGCGGAGCCGGGGGCCTATCTGGAGGAGTCCGTCCTGGGCGTGAGCGAGGGCCATACGGCGCTGGGCGCGCGCGACGGCCGCTGAGGCCGGGAGCGTCGGAGGCCGGGCACCCCGTGAGGTGCCCGGCCTCCGACGCTCCCGTGGTCAGGACCAGTCGTCGGGGTCGGCCCGCTCCAGCGCGGGCCGCTGCCCGGCGGCCGACTCCGTCAGGAGGTAGTCCGCCGCGGCCGTGTCCGTGACGAGGCTGGTGACCAGCCCCGAGCGCAGCACCGCGCCGATCGCCGCCGCCTTGCGCTGCCCTCCGGCGATGGCCACGACCTCGGGGATACGGCGCAGCCGGTCGGCCTCCACGGTGATGCACCGCTCACCGAGATCCCTGCCGACCCGGCGCCCGTCCGCGTCGAAGAGGTGGGCGGACATCTCCGCCGCCACACCGAGCGAGGCGTAGTGGCCCCGCTCCTCGTCCGAGAGCATGTCGTGGACGGTGGAGATGCCGGGTTCCCAGGAACCGATGGAGACCGCGGCGACCGTCACCTTGTCGAAGTACTCGAAGGCGCGGGCGATCCCCGTCTGGTGCCGCAGCGCGGCGGCCGTCGCCGGGTCGGGCAGCAGCATCGGAGCGTAGATCGGGTGCGCCTCGCCGCCCGAGACCTGCGCGGCGCGGCGGACCGCCTCGACCGAGCCGCGCTCGGCCGTGCCCGCGTCGTAGACCCCGGTCAGCTGCACGACCGTGCACGGCGGCAGCCGGTCGAGGGCCGCCGCCATGTGGATGGTGGAGCGGCCCCAGGCCAGCCCCAGCACGTCTCCCTCGTTGACCAGCTCTCCGAGCAGGTCGGCCGCCACCTCACCCAGGTTCTCGGGGTCGGCCGCGTCGTCCTGTTCCTCCGCCGGGGACTCGACCACGACAGCGTGCCGCAGACCGTAGCGGGCCCGGAGCGCGTCGGAGCGCTCCGCGTCCAGTTCCGCCGGTACCCGGATCTCGATACGTACGAGATCACGCTCGAGAGCCGTCTCCAGGACCCGCGCCACCTTGAAGCGGCTGACGCCGAACTCCTCGGCGATCTGGATCTTCGACTTCCCCTCGAGGTAGAACCGGCGGGCCATGGCCGCCGCCTGCACCAGCTCCGCGGGTCCCATCCGCATGGCTGACCGACCCGCCGAGATGCCAGACACCGCGATCTCCTCACTGCTGTTCACACGCTCGATACGCCGTTCATCCTGTCAGATCCGGCGATCCTTGATCAGGCCCGTGGGGCCCCGTTCATCTGAGCTTGGTTCAGTGGCCGCATGCCCAGGGCGCGGAAGCCGTGACCGCGTCCGCCTGGGCACGCAGTGCCCGCACCGCCTCGGCCGGGTCCTCGGCCCCGTACACCGCCGAGCCGGCGACGAACACGTCCGCGCCGGCCTCCGCGCACCGCTCGATGGTGGTGGCCGAGACACCGCCGTCGACCTGGAGCCACAGCTCGAGTCCGTGCTTGGAGATCAGCTCACGGGTGCGGCGGATCTTCGGCAGCATGATGTCCAGGAAGGACTGGCCTCCGAAACCCGGCTCCACCGTCATGATCAGCAGCATGTCGAGCTCGGGCAGCAGGTCCTCGTACGGCTCGATGGGCGTGGCGGGCTTGAGCGCCATGGAGGCGCGGGCGCCCTTGGCCCTGATCTCCCTGGCCAGGCGCACGGGCGCGGCCGCGGCCTCCGCGTGGAAGGTGACCGAGCCCGCGCCGGCCTCGACGTACTGCGGTGCCCAGCGGTCCGCGTCCTCGATCATGAGATGGCAGTCCAGCGGGGTGTCCGTCGCCTTGCTCAGCGCCTCCACGACGGGCACGCCGAGGGTCAGGTTGGGCACGAAATGGTTGTCCATGACATCGACATGGAGCCAGTCGGCGCCTTCCACGGCCTTCGCCTCCTCGGCGAGACGGGCGAAGTCGGCGGACAGGATGCTGGGGTTGATCTGGGCCATGCCCCAAGCCTGCCATGCTCCGAGCCACTTCCCCGCCCCGGTGCGCCTCAAAGCCTCACGGGATCATCACGGTTCGCGCAATCCCGGCTTTTTCCCCCTCGGTCAGGCCGTGCGGCGCAGCAGGGCGAGGTACATCGCGTCGGTGCCGTGCAGATGCGGCCACAGCTGGACGTCGGGTCCGTCACCCAGTGCGGGAACCCCGGGCAGCAGCGGACGGGCGTCCACCCACTCCGCCTCGACCGGTTCCCCACCGCGTCCCTTGAGTACGTCCTCGACGACGACCCTGGTCTCGGCGAGATGCGGCGAACAGGTCGCGTAGCCGACGACCCCGCCGACCCGCACGGCCTTCAACGCCTCGCGCAGCAGACCGCGTTGCAGGGGGGCGAAGCTCTCCAGGTCCTCAGCGCGGCGCCGCCAGCGGGCTTCCGGGCGCCTGCGCAGCGCGCCGAGGCCGGAGCAGGGTACGTCCATGAGGACACGGTCGAAGGAGCCGGGCCGCCACGGCGGCCGGGTCCCGTCGGCGGTGATCACCTGGTACGGCCCCGGGTTCCCGGCCAGCGCCCGCTCGACGAGCCGGGCACGGTGCGGCTGCTTCTCCGCGGCGAGCAGGGTGGCCCCGCGTCCGGCGGCGAGCGCGGCCAGCAGCGCGGCCTTGCCGCCCGGACCGGCGCAGCCGTCCAGCCACCGGGTGTCATCGCCTTCGACCGGGGCGTTGGCCAGGGCGGCCGCGACGAGCTGGCTGCCCTCGTCCTGCACACCGGCGCTGCCGTCCCGTACGGCGGCCAGGGCTCCGGGCTCGCCGCCCTCGGCCATCCGCACGGCGTACGGCGACCAGCGGCCGGGGAGACCGCTCTCCTCGCCCAGGGCGTCCAGCAGTTCCCCGGTGGTGGAACGGCCGGGACGGGCGACGAGCGTCACCTCGGGCCGTTCGTTGTCCGCCTCCAGCAGGTCCTCGATGCCGGCGCGGCCACCGCCCAGTGCGTCCCAGAGCGCGGAGACGATCCAGCGGGGGTGCGAGTGGACGACGGAGAGGTTCTCCTCGGCGTCCTCGTCGTAGGAGGGAGCCACGCGCTCCACCCATCCGTCGAGGTCGTGGGCGGTGACCTTGCGCAGCACCGCGTTGACGAACTTGGCGCGGCCCTCCCCCAGCACGACCCGCGCCAGTTCCACACTGGCGGAGACGGCCGCGTGGGTCGGGATGCGAGTGCCGAGCAGCTGGTGGACGCCCATGTTGAGGACGTCGAGCACCGGCGGGTCGACCTCGCGGAGCGGCCGGTCGATGCAGGCGGCGACGATCGCGTCGTAGGTGCCCTGCCTGCGCAGGGTGCCGTAGACCAGCTCGGTCGCCAGCGCGGCGTCCCGGCCGTCGAAGTCGCCCTTGGCGCGCGCTTTCTTCAGCAGCGGGGGGAGGACGAGGTTGGCGTAGGCGTCCCGCTCGTCGACCGCCCTGAGCACCTCGAAGGCGAGGAACCGGACCGGGTCCTTCTTGGGGCGGCGGTGCGGCTTGGCGGGACGGCGACGCTGCTGGTCGTTCACGTGAAAGGTGCTCCGCTGATGGTGAGGGGGCTAACCCGTCCAGCGTACGTCGCCTGTCCCCGCGCCCGTCCGAGGCCTCAGGGGCCCAGCAGCTCCCCGGGGGCGATGCGTACGCCGCGGGCCCAGTCGGCGGCCCTCATCGGCTTCCTGCCCTGCGGCTGGACCCAGAGCAGCTCCACGGCGTGCGAGCCGGTCCCCACGTGGACGTGGTTCTTGCCCGCCGACAGTTCGCCCGGCGCCAGGTCGGTGCGCTCCAGGACGGGGGCGGCCTGGACCAGCTTGAGGCGCTCCCCCCGGAACAGGGTCCACGCGCCGGGCGCGGGGGTGCAGCCGCGCACCACCCGGTCGACCCTGAGCGCGGGCGCGGACCACTGCACCTGGGCGTCCTCGACGGTCAGCTTGGGCGCGAGGGTGACGCCGTCGGCGGGCTGCGGGACCGCGTGCAGGGTGCCGTCCTCGATGCCGTCCATGGTCGCGGCGAGCAGCCCGGCACCGGCGAAGGCGAGCCGGGTGAGCAGGTCGCCGCTGGTGTCCGTGGGCCTGACCTCCTCCGTCAGGACGCCGTACACCGGCCCCGAGTCGAGTCCCTCCTCGATCAGGAAGGTCGACGCGCCGGTGACCTCGTCCCCGGCCATCACGGCGTGCTGCACGGGGGCGGCCCCGCGCCAGGCGGGCAGGAGCGAGAAGTGCAGGTTGACCCAGCCCCTGGCGGGCACGTCCAGCGCGGTCTTCGGGAGCAGCGCGCCGTACGCGACCACGGGGCAGCAGTCCGGTGCGATCTGCCGCAGCCGCGCCAGGAAGTCCTCGTCGCGCGGCCTGGCGGGCTTGAGCACCTCGATGCCCGCCTCCTCCGCGCGCTCGGCCACGGGACTGGCGACCAGCCGGCGTCCCCGCCCTGCCGGCGCGTCGGGACGGGTCACCACGGCGGCCACCTCGTGGCGGTCGGAGGCGATCAGTGCGTCCAGAGCGGGAACGGCGACCTCGGGGGTGCCTGCGAAGACGAGCTTCATGGGTGGCGGACTGCCTCTCGGGCCGGAACGTACGTGGCGAGCAGCACACCAGTCTAGGGGTGCCCGCGTGGTCCCGCCCGGTCAGGGCCGCCCGGCCGGGCGGGGGGCGTACGCACGTCCGCGCGCCCCCGTGGACATGCCCATACGCCCCTGGTGCGTGACCACATGGCCGGGTGACGCGTTGGTCAAGTGAGATTGACCGAAGTGGGCCGCCACCGTGCGGTCCGATCCCTTTCAACGCCGGTTCGAGAGGCTTGTTCATGGCCGACCACGCAACCCACGACGCCCAAGCGCGTGCCAGTCTGCACCTGTTGGTGCGGGACATCGAGCGGGTCCGGCGGCAGGTGGACGCGCTGCGTACGCTCACCGCACAGCTGGGCAACGTCTACCGTCCGCGCCGCTCCGGCCCGTCCGCGGGCTTCGTCGTCTACGGCAGGGCGCCGGCCCCGACGGTCCGGCTGGCGCAGGAGCTACGGGACAGCGTGGAGACGCTGGTCACCGCTGCGGTGGACTTCGACCGTTCGCTGGGCTTCTCGTGGGATGCGGTGGGCTCCGCCCTCGGGGTCACCAAGCAGGCGGTGCACCGCCGTTACGGCGCGCGCCGCACCGCCCCGCAGCCGCAGCCTGGGCCGGCGGAGGCGGCCACGGAGACCGCGAACCGCGCGGTGCCCGCGACGCCGGGCTCCTCCCCCGCGCTGCCGACCGTCCCCGCGGCCCGCTCCATGCCGCCCCAGCCGTCGGACCGCCCGGGCGCCTTCCCCGGTCCGCGCAACGGCTGACGCGGGGCGGCGGCGACCGGCGGTGCGGGCCGCCTCGGTCCTCGCAGCGGCGGGGCGGGGGCGGCCGACCGGAGCGGTCGGCCCGCACCGCCTCCGACCGTCCCGGCACGCAGCGCGCGGGCGGCCCGGGAAGCGCGTCGGGCGGTCGCGGGCGCACGGGTGCCGGGCGCTCCGGACCCTGGTTCCCTCCGGCGCGCCGATAGCCCCGGATCGTCAGCCGATGTCCGGCGGATCGATCCTGATGCGTACGGGGTCCCCCGTGCCCCTGGCCGTCCGGGCCGCCTGGGCCGCCTTCAGCGCGGAAGCCAGCGCCGCGCCCCGGCCGGGCGGGACCCTGACCAGCGCGCGCTCCCAGGTCTCGCCGGGTGGGGCGTCCCCCTGCCTGCGGGGTCTGCCGGGGGTCGCTCCCGGGACCGGGACCGGGCCGAGCACCTCCGCCTCGGGCGGCAGCTCCGCCCCGGCGAGGTAGGCGGCCACCGCCTCCGGCGGGCCCGTCACCGAGGCCATCCGGGAGACCGGCGGGAAGCCGAGTTCCGCGCGTTCCGCCAGCTCACGGCGGGCATGGCCCGCCGGGTCCCAGCGGACCAGGGCCTGCACGGGCCGCAGGGTCGGCTCGGCCACGATGACCACCGTGCCGCCCTCCGGCTGCCCGCGCACCAGGGCCGCGGCGGCCGTCCAGCGGCGCAGTGCCTCCTCGCCCGCCCGCAGGTCGGGCCGGCCCACCATCGCCCAGCCGTCCAGCAGCAGCGCCGCCGCGTACCCGCCCTCGGCCACCGGCTCCGCCCCGGGCGTGCTGACGACGAGGGCGGGACTCCCGGGCACGGAGTCCAGCACGTGATCCCGCCCGGACGTCCGCACCGGGACGGCGGGAAAGGCGCGCCCCAGCTCCTCGGCGGTCCTGCGGGCCCCCACGACGCGGGCCCGCAGCCGCACCCCGCCGCACGCGGCACAGCTCCACGCCGTCTCCGCCCGCCCGCACCACGCGCAGTCCAGATCCCGCTGGTCCGGAGCCTGCAACGGCCCGGCGCAGTGGCGGCACCGGGCGGGCTCGCGGCAGCGCTCGCAGGCCAGCCTGGGCGCGTAACCCCGGCGCGGTACCTGGACGAGCACGGGGCCGCTGCGCAGGCCGTCCCGGACGGCCTGCCAGGCCAGGCTGGGCAGCCTCGCCGAGCGGGCCGCGCCGTCCCGCGCGAGCTCGCCGTCGCCGACGGTGCGTACGAGGGGGGCCGCGATCCGCAGCTGGTCGCGTTCCGCGCGCAGAGGGAGCGCCCAGCCGCTCTCGACCAGTTGCGCGGCCTCCACCGTGCAGCTCGTCCCGCCCAGCAGGAAGCCGCAGCGGCCGTGCGCCGCGCGGAGCTCCAGCACCTCCCTGACGTGCGGGAAGGGCGCGTTGTCATCGCTGTGGCTGGAGTCCCCGTCGTCCCAGAGGGCGACCAGGCCGAGGTCGGCGACCGGGGCGAACATCGCCGCCCTGGTCCCGACCACCGCGCGCACGGAGCCGCGCGCCACCGCCAGCCACTGCCGGTAGCGCTTCTCCGGACCGGAGTCGGCGGTCAGCAGTGCGTGGTGGCCCTCCCCCAGGACCGCCGTGAGCGCGGCGTCGACCCTGCCCGCGCTCCGTCCGTCCGGTACGACGACGAGCGCGCCCCGGCCCGAGGCCAGGGTCGCGGCCATGGCGCGGGCGATCTCCTCGGGCCAGTGCGGTCCGGGCAGTGCGGTCCAGACGGCCCGGGGCGCCCCGCCTTCGGCCAGGGCGCGCAGGAAGCCGGGGCCCTGGGCGTACCGCTCCCAGGTCCCGGGCGCCGGGGCGGGGGGAGGAGGCAGGGGCGCGGGCGACGCCTTGCCCTCGGCGCGGGCGTTCCTGGGCGGTACGGCGAGCTGGAGCACGTCCGCGAGGCTGCCGGCGTAGCGGTCGGCGACGGCCCGCGAGAGCTCGAGCAGCTCCGGTCCGAGCACCGGCTCGGGTGAGACGACGTAGGCGAGGGCCGCCAGGGCTCCCTGGTAGTCCGAGGTGGCCCGGCGCTCGATCAGGAAGCCGTCGATCAGCCCGCCGCCCTCGCGTCTCCCACCGCGGACCTGGCGTCCTCCCGCCCCGAACCGCACCCGCACCCGCACCCCGGGGCGCGCGTCCGCGTCGAGCTCCTCGGGGACCGCGTAGTCGAAGTACTGGTCGAGGTGCAGCGCGCCCTTGTTCACCAGGACGCGGGCGACCGGCAGCTCCCCGGCGAGCGCGGCGCCCCGCCAGGTCCGTGGTTTGGCACGCGGCACCTTCGCCCTGCGCACCGTCTCCCGGATGAGCGCAAGCTGCTCCGGCGCCCCGGACCCGGGCTCGTCGGACCGCTCGTCGTCGCTGCTCACAGCAACATTCCTACCAGACACCACCGACAGGTCCCGGCCGTCCGGACGGCAGCGCGCACCGGGGCCCGGACACCGTGTGCGGTGTCCGGGCCCCGGTGCGGGAACCAGCGGCGGCTAGAGGCCCGCCGCCGCGCGCAGCGCCTCCACGCGGTCCGTGCGCTCCCAGGTGAAGTCGGGGAGCTCGCGGCCGAAGTGGCCGTAGGCGGCGGTCTGGGCGTAGATCGGGCGGAGCAGGTCGAGGTCGCGGATGATCGCGGCCGGGCGGAGGTCGAAGACCTCACCGATGGCGTTCTCGATCTTCTCCGGGTCCACCGCGGCGGTGCCGAAGGTCTCGACGAACAGGCCCACCGGCTCGGCCTTGCCGATCGCGTAGGCGACCTGGACCTCGCAGCGGGTGGCGAGCCCGGCCGCCACGACGTTCTTGGCGACCCAGCGCATGGCGTAGGCGGCGGAGCGGTCGACCTTGGACGGGTCCTTGCCCGAGAAGGCGCCGCCACCGTGGCGGGCCATGCCGCCGTAGGTGTCGATGATGATCTTGCGGCCGGTGAGGCCGGCGTCGCCCATCGGGCCGCCGATCTCGAAGCGGCCGGTCGGGTTCACCAGAAGGCGGTATCCCTCGGTGTCCAGCTTGATGCCGTCCTCGATGAGCTGGCCCAGGACGTGCTCGACGACGAACTCGCGGATGTCGGGCGCGAGCAGCGAGTCCAGGTCGATGTCGGAGGCGTGCTGCGAGGAGACGACGACCGTGTCGAGGCGGACGGCCTTGTCACCGTCGTACTCGATGGTGACCTGGGTCTTGCCGTCGGGGCGCAGGTACGGGATGGTCCCGTTCTTGCGGACCTCGGAGAGCCTGCGGGAGAGCCGGTGCGCGAGGTAGATCGGCAGAGGCATCAGCTCGGGAGTCTCGTCGCAGGCGTAGCCGAACATCAGCCCCTGGTCGCCGGCGCCCTGCTTGTCGAGCTCGTCCTCGTCGCCCTCGACCCGCTTCTCGTACGCGGTGTCGACACCCTGGGCGATGTCCGGGGACTGCGCCCCGATGGAGACCGAGACGCCGCAGGAGGCTCCGTCGAAGCCCTTCTTGGAGGAGTCGTAGCCGATCTCCAGCACCTTGTTGCGTACGAGGTTGGGGATGTCGGCGTAGGCCTTGGTCGTGACCTCACCCGCGACGTGCACCAGACCGGTGGTGATCAAGGTCTCGACGGCGACGCGAGAAGAGGGGTCCTCCCGCAGGAGTGCGTCGAGAATCGTGTCGCTGATCTGGTCAGCGATCTTGTCGGGGTGGCCCTCGGTAACGGACTCCGAGGTGAAGAGACGGCGGGACACATCGCTCCCTGGGGTTGCAGCGGCTGCTGGCTGATCATTGGTGGAGGTCCGGGAGCTGCGCCCGGCACATTCCGTCGACCAGTTTATCGGTCGCCTCCGGTGGTCGGGTCACGCGTCTCGCCCCTTGGGAGGTCTGTGACCTGCGGCACTGTTGACAGCAGTACGACAATCACTCCTTCCGGGCGCGGGACGCAACTCGTCGCCGTGACGTCCGTCCCGCCGGAGCGGGCTCTGGCAATCTAACCGAAACGCGCCGCCACCAGGTCCCAGACCGTGTCGGCGAGAGCTTCTTTCGGTCCGTACGGCACAGCGGTCTCCCCGCCGTCGGCACCGAGTACGACCGCCTCGTTCTCCTCGGACCCGAAGGTCTTCCGCTCCCCGACCTCGTTGACGACCAGCAGGTCGCAGCCCTTGCGGCGGAGTTTCTCCCGGCCGTTGGCGAGGACGTCGTCGGTCTCGGCGGCGAATCCGACGACGAGCTGCCCCGGCCGGGGCCGGTCCGCGGCGACCTCGGCGAGGATGTCGGGGTTGCGGACGAGAGCGACGGGGGCCGGCTCCTGGCCGTCCTTCTTCTTGATCTTCCCTGACGCGTAGGCGGCGGGCCGGAAATCGGCGACCGCCGCGGCCATCACCACCACATCCGCGTCGGCCGCCGCCTTCAGCACGGCCTCGCGCAGCTGGACGGCGGTCCCTGCCCGCAGGACGTCGGCGCCCGCGGGGTCCGGGAGGCCCGTGTTGGCCTCGATGAGCGTCACCCTGGCGCCCCGCGCGACGGCGGTCCGGGCGAGGGCGTAGCCCTGCTTGCCCGACGACCGGTTGCCCAGGTAGCGCACGGGGTCGAGCGGCTCACGGGTGCCGCCCGCGCTGATCACCACATGGCGGCCCGCGAGGTCGGGGACGACGGGGCCGCGCGCGAGGACCCGCCGGCAGACCTCGAAGATCTCCCCCGGGTCGGGCAGCCTGCCCTTGCCCGTGTCCGCACCGGTGAGCCTTCCGACGGCGGGCTCGATGACGACGGCGCCCCGGCGGCGCAGGGTGGCCACGTTCTCCTGCGTGGCGGGGTGCTCCCACATCTCGGTGTGCATCGCGGGCGCGAAGACGACCGGACATCGCGCGGTGAGCAGGGTGTTGGTGAGGAGGTCGTCGGCCAGGCCGTGAGCGGCCTTCGCCAGCATGTCGGCGGTGGCGGGGGCGACCACGACGAGATCGGCCGCCTGACCGATCCGGACGTGGGGCACCTCGTGCACGCCGTCCCAGACCTCGCTCGACACGGGGTTCCCGGAGAGCGCCGACCAGGTGGCGGCCCCGACGAAGTTCAGCGACGCGGCGGTCGGCACGACCCGTACGTCGTGGCCGGACTCCGTCAGCCTGCGCAGCAGCTCGCACGCCTTGTACGCGGCGATGCCCCCGCTGATCCCCAGGACGACCCTCGGCTTCTCCACTGCGTCTCCCCGCACTCGTGTCCGCGCGCACCCGCGTGCGGCTCGTGACGTACGTACCCATGCTGCCTCACGGCCCCGGCCCCGCTCGGGCGGGCCCGGGGCCGGACACACCACAGGCCCGGCGGTACCGGCCGCCGGGCCTGTGGTGAAGGTGCGTTTCCTGCGTGCCGCCTGCTTACTGCGCGGGGCCCTCGATGGCCTCGGAGGTCAGCAGACCCGCGTTGATCTCGCGGAGCGCGATCGAGAGCGGCTTCTCGTGCACGTGGGTGTCGACGAGCGGACCGACGTACTCGAGGAGGCCTTCACCGAGCTGCGAGTAGTAAGCGTTGATCTGACGCGCGCGCTTGGCGGCGTAGATCACAAGGCTGTACTTCGAGTCGGTGGCCTCGAGGAGCTCATCAATCGGCGGGTTGATGATGCCCTCGGGCGTGGTGATGGAAGAGGACACTCTCTGCCTTCCGAAGGGGATAGAGATCAAAGAGATCTTTGATCATGCTGGTTCCGCAGTGTGATGCTCTGCGTCCGTGGGCCGGCGAGGACCCGGTGAGGTCAGTCGTCGGTGCCGCGGAGGCCGGAAGCCTGCAGCATCAACGTTAGCAGCTCGCGTGCGACGTCCTCGACGGAGGTGTTGACGAGCGTGGTGTCGAACTCCGCCTCGGCGGCCAGTTCGACCTTCGCGGCGGCGAGCCGCCGCTCGATCACGTCGGGCGCCTCGGTGCCCCGGCCGGTGAGCCGGCGCACCAGCTCGTCCCAGCCGGGCGGCGCGAGGAAGACGAGCAGCGCCTCGGGCATCGACTGGCGGACCAGCCGCGCTCCCTGGAGGTCGATCTCCAGCAGCACCGGCTCACCCGCCTCCAGCCGGTCGAGCACGGCCCGGCGGGGCGTGCCGTAGCGGTTGCCGGCGAACTCGGCCCACTCCAGCAGCTCGCCGTTGGCGATCAGCTTGTCGAACTCCTCGTCGTCGACGAAGAAGTAGTGGACACCGTTGCGCTCGCCGGGGCGGGGCTTACGGGTCGTCGCGGAGACCGAGAGCCAGACCTCGGGATGAACTGTGCGCATATGAGCGACGACCGTGCTCTTGCCGACCCCGGAGGGGCCGGAGAGCACGGTCAGCCGCGGACGTGCGTCCGGGGGCACGGGGGACGTCCCCCGGGATGTTGCAGCCATGGGGCGATTATCCCCGTTCTCAGGAGTGCCTGAGAACGTCAGGCGGCGCTGCCGCCGAACTCACGCTCCAGGGATGCGATCTGGTTGGAGCCAAGACCCCGGACCCGGCGGCTCTCGGAGATGCCGAGTCGCTCCATGATCTGCTTGGCGCGGACCTTGCCCACGCCAGGCAGGGACTCGAGAAGAGCGGAGACCTTCATCTTGCCGATGACGTCGTTCTCCTGGCCCTGCTTGATGACCTCGTGGAGCGAGGCGCCGGAGTGCTTGAGTCGATTCTTGACCTCGGCCCGCTCCCGGCGAGCCGCGGCGGCCTTTTCGAGCGCGGCTGCGCGCTGTTCAGGGGTAAGGGGCGGAAGAGCCACGCCTACGTCACCTCGGATGTCGATCTGTCGGATACGGACCGGTGAGGAACCTGGAGGCTCCCCACCTGGTGAGCAACGAGCAACCTGTACTCGTTGGCTCTCGACGGAGACTAGCGGCCAAGGCCGCCTGAGTCAGCGAGAACAGCGGAAAAGTCCTGGTCAGCCTCAGCCGAGCCGGACATATCAGCCATAACAACCCGGATTTCCGGTCCGGATTCCGCGAACAGGCAGTTACGTGGCATCGTCAGCTTTCCGAGACGGCCGTACGGACCTCGTCCGCGAACCGCCCGGCGGCTTCGCGCAGCCCTGACGCGTCCGGTCCGTGGCGCAGCACGCCCCGGCTCACGCTCGGCACGACGTTGCCCACCGCGGAGCCGAAGACGCGGGGAAGATCCGCGGGAGTGGCCCCCTGGGCACCGATCCCGGGAGCCAGCAGTGGACCGTTGACCGACAGGTCGACGCCCGCGTCCCCGAGGGTGGCACCGACCACCGCTCCGACGGAGCCGAGCGGGTCCGCGCCCGCGTTCTCGGCTGCCATGTGGTCGAGCATCACCTGCGCCAGTGACCGCCCGTCCGCCGCGGTGGCGCGCTGGACCTCCGCACCCTCCGGGTTCGAGGTGAGGGCGAGCACGAAGACACCCGCGCCGGAGACCCGCGCGGCGTCGAGCGCCGGGCGCAGCGAGCCGAAGCCGAGGTACGGCGAGACGGTGACCGCGTCGGAGAACAGCGGCGAGTCCTTGTCCAGGTAGGTGGCGGCGTAGGCGCCCATCGTGGAGCCGATGTCGCCGCGTTTGGCGTCCATCAGCACGAGGGCCCCCGCCGCGCGGGCCTCCTCGACGGCCTTCTCCAGGACGGCGACACCGCGCGAGCCGAAGCGCTCGAAGAAGGCGGACTGCGGTTTGAGCACGGCGACCCGGTCGGCGAGTGCCTCGACGACCGTGCGCGTGAAGCGCTCGAGGCCCGCGACGTCGTCGTTCAGGCCCCAGGAGGTCAGCAGGGAGGCGTGCGGGTCGATGCCGACGCAGAGCGGACCGCGGGTGTCCATGGCGTGGCGCAGGCGCGCGCCGAAGGGTTCCAGGGTCACTGCATGACCTTCCGTGTCTCGGCGCCGACGGCCTCGGCGAGGGTGGCGTACGGGGACGCGGCCAGCCGGGCGGCCAGGCCCTTGTGGATCGCGCGGGCGTAGAACGGGCCCTCGTAGATGAAGGCGCTGTAGCCCTGGACGAGCGTGGCACCGGCCAGGATGCGCTGCCAGGCGTCCTCGGCGGTCTCGACGCCGCCGACGCCCACCAGGGTCATCCGGGTCCCCACGCGGGCGTACAGGCGGCTCAGGACCTCCAGGGAGCGTTCCTTGAGGGGCGCGCCGGAGAGCCCTCCGGTCTCCTGGACCAGGGAGGGGCCGGACTTCAGGCCGAGGCCGTCGCGGGCGATGGTGGTGTTGGTGGCGATGATGCCGTCCAGGCCGAGCTCGACGGCGAGGTCGGCGACCGCGTCGACGTCCTCGTCCGCGAGGTCCGGGGCGATCTTGACGAGGAGCGGGACCCGCCGGCCGGTGACGGTGCGGTCGGCGGCCTCGCGCACCGCGGTGAGCAGCGGGCGGAGCGCCTCGGTGGCCTGGAGGTTCCGCAGCCCCGGCGTGTTCGGGGAGGAGACGTTGACGACGAGGTAGTCGGCGTGTGCGGCGAGCCGCTCGGTGGACTTCACGTAGTCGCCCACGGCTTCGTCCTCGGGGACGGCCTTGGTCTTGCCGATGTTGACGCCGACGGTCGTCCGGAAGACCGGGACGCGGGTGGCGAGGCGCTCGGCGACGGCCGCGGAGCCCTCGTTGTTGAAGCCCATGCGGTTGATCAGCGCCCGGTCCTCGACGAGGCGGAACAGCCGCTTCTTCGGGTTGCCGGGCTGCGGCTCGCCGGTGACCGTGCCGATCTCGATGTGGTCGAAGCCGAGCATGGCCATGCCGTCGATGGCGACGGCGTTCTTGTCGAAGCCGGCCGCGAGGCCGAAGGGGCCGTGCATCCGCAGGCCGAACGCCTCGGTGCGCAGCTCCTTGTGGCGCGGGGCGAGCGCGGCGGCGGCGAAGGTGCGCAGGACGGGGATCCGGGCGGCGAGGCGGATCCAGCGGAAGGCGAGGTGGTGGGCCTGCTCCGGGTCCATCCGCTTGAAGACCAGCTGGAAGAAGAGTTTGTACATCACGGTGTCCTCATGAAGAGGGGGACACCGTTTCCGGTGTCCCCCTTGCCGTCTTGCCTAGTCGCGGGCCGCGGTCAGATGTTCCGCGTGTTCCTGGAGGGAGCGCACGCCGACGCCGCCGTGGTTGAGCGCGTCGATGCCCTGGACGGCGGCGGCGAGCGCCTGCACCGTCGTGAGGCACGGCACGGACCGGGCGACGGCCGCCGTGCGGATCTCGTAGCCGTCGAGCCGGCCGCCCGTCCCGTACGGCGTGTTGACGATGAGGTCGACCTCGCCGTCGTGGATCAGCTGGACGATCGTCTTCTCGCCGTTCGGGCCCTCGCCCTCGGACTGCTTGCGCACGACGGTGGCGTTGATGCCGTTCCGCTTGAGGACCTCGGCGGTGCCGGACGTGGCCATCAGTTCGAAGCCGTGGGCGACGAGCTCGCGTGCCGGGAAGATCATCGAGCGCTTGTCGCGGTTGGCGACGGAGATGAAGGCGCGTCCCTTGGTGGGCAGCGGTCCGTAGGCGCCGGCCTGCGACTTGGCGTACGCCGTGCCGAAGACCGAGTCGATGCCCATGACCTCTCCGGTGGAGCGCATCTCCGGGCCGAGGACCGTGTCGACGCCGCGGCCGTGGATGTCGCGGAAACGCGACCACGGCATGACCGCCTCCTTGACGGAGATCGGCGCGTCCAGCGGCAGGGTGCCGCCGTCGCCGTGCTTCGGCAGCAGGCCCTCCGCGCGCAGCTCCGCGACGGTCGCGCCCAGCGAGATGCGGGCGGCTGCCTTCGCGAGCGGGACCGCGGTCGCCTTCGAGGTGAAGGGGACGGTCCGCGAGGCACGCGGGTTGGCTTCGAGGACGTACAGGATGTCGCCGGAGAGGGCGAACTGGATGTTGATCAGCCCGCGTACGCCGACGCCCTTGGCGATGCCCTCGGTGGAGGCCCGCAGCCGCTTGATGTCGAAGCCGCCGAGCGTGATCGGGGGCAGCGCGCACGCGGAGTCACCGGAGTGGATGCCGGCCTCCTCGATGTGCTCCATCACGCCGCCGAGGTAGAGCTCGGTGCCGTCGTAGAGCGCGTCGACGTCGATCTCGATCGCGTCGTCGAGGAAACGGTCGACCAGGACCGGCCGGGTGGGGCTGATCTCGGTGGACTCCTCGATGTAGGAGGAGAGGCGGGTCTCGTCGTAGACGATCTCCATGCCCCGGCCGCCGAGCACGTACGACGGGCGCACGAGGACGGGGTAGCCGATCTCGTCGGCGATGGCCTTGGCCTCGCCGAAGGTGGTGGCGGTCCCGTGCTTCGGGGCCGGGAGGCCCGCTTCGGCGAGCACCCGGCCGAAGGCGCCGCGGTCCTCGGCGGCGTGGATGGCCTCGGGCGAGGTCCCGACGACCGGCACGCCGTTGTCCTTGAGCGCCTGCGAGAGGCCGAGCGGGGTCTGGCCGCCGAGCTGGACGATGACACCGGCGATCGGGCCCGCCAGCGACTCCGCGTGCACGATCTCCAGGACGTCCTCGAGGGTGAGCGGCTCGAAGTACAGCCGGTCGGAGGTGTCGTAGTCCGTGGAGACGGTCTCGGGGTTGCAGTTGACCATCACGGTCTCGTAGCCGGCGTCGCTCAGGGCGAAGGAGGCGTGGACGCACGAGTAGTCGAACTCGATGCCCTGACCGATGCGGTTCGGGCCGGAGCCGAGGATGATCACCGCCGGCTTGGTGCGGGGCGCGACCTCGCTCTCCTCGTCGTAGCTGGAGTAGAAGTACGGCGTCTTCGCGGCGAACTCGGCGGCGCAGGTGTCGACCGTCTTGTAGACCGGGCGGATGCCGAGCGCGTGCCGGACCTCGCGCACGACGTCCTCGCGCAGGCCGCGGATCTCGCCGATCTGCGCGTCGGAGAAGCCGTGCCGCTTGGCCTCGCCGAGCAGGTCGGTGTCCAGGCGCTCGGCCGCGGCCAGCTCGTCGGCGATCTCCTTGATCAGGAAGAGCTGGTCGACGAACCAGGGGTCGATCTTCGTGGAGTCGAAGACCTCCTGCTGGGTGGCGCCGGCCCGGATCGCCTGCATGACGGTGTTGATGCGGCCGTCCGTGGGGCGGACCGCGTCGGCGAGCAGCGCGTCCTTGTCGCCGGGCTCCCCGGTGAAGGCGAACTGCGAGCCCTTCTTCTCCAGGGAGCGCAGGGCCTTCTGGAGCGCCTCGGTGAAGTTGCGGCCGATCGCCATCGCCTCGCCCACCGACTTCATCGTGGTGGTGAGGGTGGAGTCGGCGGACGGGAACTTCTCGAAGGCGAAGCGCGGGGCCTTGACCACGACGTAGTCGAGGGTCGGCTCGAAGGAGGCCGGGGTCTTCTCGGTGATGTCGTTGGGGATCTCGTCGAGCGTGTAGCCGACGGCCAGCTTGGCGGCGATCTTCGCGATCGGGAAGCCGGTGGCCTTCGAGGCGAGTGCCGAGGAGCGGGAGACGCGCGGGTTCATCTCGATCACGATGATCCGGCCGTCGGCCGGGTCGATCGCGAACTGGATGTTGCAGCCGCCGGTGTCGACGCCGACCTCGCGGATGATCGCGATGCCGATGTCACGCAGCCGCTGGAACTCGCGGTCGGTGAGCGTCATCGCCGGGGCGACCGTGATCGAGTCGCCGGTGTGGACGCCCATCGGGTCGAAGTTCTCGATGGAGCAGACGACCACGACGTTGTCGTTCTTGTCGCGCATCAGCTCCAGCTCGTACTCCTTCCAGCCGAGGATGGACTCCTCCAGGAGCACCTCGGTGGTCGGGGAGAGCGTGAGTCCCTGCCCGGCGATGCGGCGCAGCTCCTCCTCGTCGTGGGCGAAGCCGGATCCGGCGCCGCCCATGGTGAAGGAGGGGCGGACGACGACGGGGTAGCCGCCGAGGGTGTCGACGCCGGCGATGACGTCGTCCATCGTGTGGCAGATGACGGAGCGGGCGGACTCGCCGTAGCCGATCTTCGCCTTGACGGCCTCGACGACGCCCTTGAAGAGGTCGCGGTCCTCGCCCTTGTTGATGGCCTCGACGTTGGCGCCGATGAGCTCGACGCCGTACTTCTCCAGCACACCGTTGTCGTGCATGGAGATCGCGGTGTTGAGCGCGGTCTGGCCGCCGAGCGTCGGCAGCAGCGCGTCGGGGCGCTCCTTGGCGATGATCTTCTCGACGAACTCGGGGGTGATCGGCTCGACGTACGTGGCGTCGGCGATCTCCGGGTCGGTCATGATCGTCGCCGGGTTGGAGTTCACCAGGATGACGCGCAGGCCCTCGGCCTTGAGCACGCGGCAGGCCTGGGTGCCGGAGTAGTCGAACTCGGCGGCCTGCCCGATGACGATCGGACCGGAGCCGATGACCAGGACGGACTGGATATCGGAGCGCTTAGGCACGCTGGCCCTCCATCAGGGATACGAAGCGGTCGAAGAGGTACGCGGCGTCGTGCGGGCCGGCAGCCGCTTCGGGGTGGTACTGGACGCTGAAGGCCGGCTGGTCGAGCAGCTGCAGTCCTTCGACGACCTGGTCGTTCAGGCAGACGTGGGAGACCTCGGCGCGGCCGTAGTCGGTGTCGGACACCTTGTCGAGGGGGGCGTCGACGGCGAAGCCGTGGTTGTGCGCGGTGACCTCGACCTTGCCGGTCGTGCGGTCCTGCACGGGCTGGTTGATGCCGCGGTGGCCGTACTTCAGCTTGAACGTGCCGAAGCCGAGGGCGCGGCCCAGGATCTGGTTGCCGAAGCAGATGCCGAAGAGGGGGGTTTTCCGCTCCAGGACGCCCCGCATGAGGGCGACCGGGTGGTCGGCGGTGGACGGGTCGCCGGGGCCGTTGGAGAAGAAGACTCCGTCGGGCTGGACCGCGTAGACCTCGTCGAGGGTGGCGGTGGCGGGCAGGACGTGCACCTCGATGCCGCGCTCGGCCATGCGGTGCGGGGTCATGCCCTTGATGCCGAGGTCGATCGCGGCGACCGTGAACTTCTTGGTCCCGGCCGCGGGGACGACGTAGGCCTCCTTGGTGGCGACCTCGGCCGAGAGGTCGGCGCCGCTCATCTCGGGGGCCTGGCGGACCTTGGCGAGGAGAGCGCCCTCGTCCTCGATCGCGTTGCCGGAGAAGATGCCGACGCGCATCGCGCCGCGCTCCCGCAGGTGGCGGGTGAGGGCGCGGGTGTCGATGCCGCTGATGCCGACGACGCCCTGGGCGGCGAGTTCCTCGTCCAGGGTCCGGCGGGAGCGCCAGTTGGAGGGGGTGCGTGCGGGGTCGCGTACGACGTAGCCGGAGACCCAGATCCGCTTCGACTCGGCGTCCTCGTCGTTCACACCGGTGTTGCCGACGTGCGGGGCGGTCATGACGACGACCTGCCGGTGGTACGAGGGGTCGGTCAGCGTCTCCTGGTAGCCGGTCATACCGGTCGAGAACACTGCCTCGCCGAAGGTCTCCCCCACGGCCCCGTAGGCGCGGCCGCGGAAGGAGCGGCCGTCCTCCAGGACGAGTACGGCGGGAGACGCCTCCGCCCTCTTCGAGGCATGCCCCGGATTGGAGATCGTCATCGTGCGGTGCCTTCCGTCGTGCTGGTGGTGGTGCTGGTGAGGTGGCCGCCGGCCGAGCCGGTGAGGCGGCTGACCGCGTCGACCCACGCCTGGTGCTCGGCCGCGCGGTCGGAGCGGAAGCCCGAGTCGATCAGCCGGCCGCCGTGCGTCCAGGTGATGACCAGGAGGCCGCCCTCGGGGAGGACCTTGCCGGCGAGGGCCTTGTCGAGCCTGGCCTCGCGCAGTGCGGCGGCGGGGACGAAGAAGTCGGCCGCTCCGGGACGGACGACGTCCAGGCCCTGCTCGGTGAGGGTCAGCTCGACCCGGCTCCGGGTGCCGAGGCCGTGCGCGACGATCCGGTCGAGCCACTGCCCGGCGGTCGTCGAGGCGTGGTAGCGGCCGGTGAGTGTGAGCAGTGTCTCGCCGTCCGCGAACCCTTCGGGGGTGGTCGCGAGCTCGGGCAGACCGGACTGCAGGCTCCCCCGCCACTTCCATCCCTGGCGCATCAGCCAGTAGACGAAGGCGATGAAGACGAGCAGTCCGAGGACCCAGCTGATGCGGGCGGACCAGTCCGTCACTTCGGCCGACTTCTGGTCCGCGGCCAGCCGGTACAGCTGATGAGTGGGGATGAGTGTTGTCACGCGAGCTTCCCGTCGACGACCGTGGCACGGCCCCGCAGGAAGGTGTGGGTCACTCGGCCGGGCAGCTCGCGACCCTCGTACGGAGTGTTGCGGCTGCGGGAGGCGAAGCCCGCGGGGTCCACAGCTCCACGGTATGACGGATCGACCAGGGTGAGGTTGGCGGGCTCACCCGCCGAGACGGGCCGGCCGTGCCCCTCGAGCCTGCCGATGGCCGCGGGCCGGAACGACATGCGGTCCGCGACCCCCGCCCAGTCGAGGAGCCCGGTGTCCACCATCGTCTGCTGGACCACGGAGAGCGCGGTCTCCAGGCCCACCATGCCCATGGCGGCGGCGGCCCACTCGCAGTCCTTGTCCTCGTGCGGGTGCGGTGCGTGGTCGGTGGCCACGCAGTCGATGGTGCCGTCGGCGAGCGCCTCCCGCAGGGCCATGACGTCGGCCTCGGTGCGCAGCGGCGGGTTCACCTTGTAGACGGGGTTGTAGGTCCGTACGAGCTCGTCGGTGAGCAGCAGGTGGTGCGGGGTCACCTCGGCGGTGACGTTCCAGCCCTTGGACTTCGCCCAGCGGACGATCTCCACGGAGCCGGCGGTCGACAGGTGGCAGATGTGCACCCGGGAGCCGACGTGGGCGGCGAGGAGCACATCGCGGGCGATGACCGACTCCTCGGCGACGGCGGGCCAGCCGCCGAGGCCGAGCTCGGCCGAGACGACGCCCTCGTTCATCTGGGCGCCCTCGGTGAGACGGGGCTCCTGGGCGTGCTGGGCGACGACACCGTCGAAGGCCTTCACGTACTCCAGCGCGCGGCGCATGATCACGGCGTCGTCGACGCACTTGCCGTCGTCGGAGAAGACCTTCACTCCGGCGGCGGAGTCGTGCATGGCGCCGAGCTCGGCGAGCTGCTTGCCCTCCAGCCCGACGGTGACGGCACCGACGGGCTGCACGTCGCAGTAGCCGGACTCCCTGCCGAGCCGCCAGACCTGTTCGACGACACCGGCGGTGTCGGCGACGGGGAAGGTGTTGGCCATGGCGTGGACGGCGGTGAAGCCGCCGACCGCCGCCGCCCTGGTGCCGGTGAGGACGGTCTCGGAGTCCTCGCGTCCGGGCTCGCGCAGGTGGGTGTGCAGGTCGACCAGGCCGGGCAGCAGGATCTGGCCGGCCGCGTCGATCACGGTGGCGTCGCCGGCCTCGATGCCGCTGCCGGTCCCGGCGATGGTCTCGCCGTCGATGAGGACGTCCTGCGGCTCGCCGCCGAGGACCTTCGCACCGCGGATCAGGATCTTGCTCATGGTTACTTGTTCTCCTCGGTACGGGCGGAGGCGGACGGCAGGGCGGTCTCGGAACCGCCGAGCAGCAGGTACAGGACGGCCATGCGGGTCGAGACGCCGTTCGCGACCTGTTCGACGGCGGTGCAGCGGTCGGAGTCGGCGACCTCGGCCGTGATCTCCATGCCCCGGACCATCGGTCCCGGGTGCATGACGATGGCGTGTTCCGGCATCCTGGCCATCCGTTCGCCGTCCAGGCCGTAGCGGCGGGAGTACTCGCGCTCGGTCGGGAAGTACGCGGCGTTCATGCGCTCGCGCTGCACACGGAGCATCATGACCGCGTCCGACTCCGGCAGCACGCCGTCGAGGCTGTAGCTGACCTCGCAGGGCCACTGCTCGACGCCGACCGGCACCAGGGTGGGCGGGGCCACCAGGGTGACCCGCGCGCCCAGGGTGTGCAGCAGGTGGACGTTGGAGCGGGCCACGCGGCTGTGCAGGATGTCGCCGACGATCGTGATCCGGCGGCCGTCGAGGTCACGCCCGAGCCCCGCGTCGGGTCCGACCAGCCTGCGGCGCATCGTGAACGCGTCCAGCAGCGCCTGGGTGGGGTGCTCGTGGGTGCCGTCACCGGCGTTGACGACGGCGCTGTCGATCCAGCCCGAGGTCGCGAGGCGGTAGGGGGCTCCGGAGGCGCCGTGCCGGATGACGACGGCGTCGGCGCCCATGGCCTCCAGGGTCAGGGCCGTGTCCTTGAGCGACTCCCCCTTGGAGACCGACGAGCCCTTCGCGGAGAAGTTGATGACATCGGCGGACAGACGCTTGGCGGCGGCCTCGAACGAGATGCGCGTCCGGGTCGAGTCCTCGAAGAAGAGGTTGACGACCGTTCGTCCACGCAGGGTGGGGAGCTTCTTGATCGGCCTGTCCGCGACCCTGGCCATCTCCTCGGCTGTGTCGAGGATCAGGACGGCGTCGTCGCGGGTGAGGTCTGCGGCCGAGATGAGGTGGCGGGGAGTCCGGGGGTTGTCAGGGCGCAGCATCTGGGAGTCTCCGTGGAGGGTGGAGGGATCAGGCAGGCGGGCGTGCGTGAGCAGCCGTGTGGCCGGTGGGGCGCACGGGACGGCGAACGGCTACTGCTCGCCTGCCGGGACGGTCTGCTTGACGCCGAGCAGCACGGCGTCGCGGCCGTCCTCCTCGGCGAGCTGGACCCTGACCGTCTCCCGCAGCGACGTGGGGAGGTTCTTGCCGACGTAGTCGGCACGGATCGGGAGTTCGCGGTGGCCGCGGTCGACGAGGACCGCGAGCTGCACGGCGCGGGGCCGGCCGATGTCTCCGAGCGCGTCGAGTGCGGCGCGGATCGTGCGGCCGGAGAAGAGCACGTCGTCCACGAGCACGACGAGGCGGCCTTCGATTCCCTCACCGGGGATCTCGGTGCGGGCGAGGGCCCGCGCCGGGCGCATCCGCAGATCGTCGCGGTACATCGTGATGTCGAGCGACCCGACCGGCGTCTTCCGGCCGGTGATCTCTTCGAGCTTTCCGGCGAGCCGACGGGCGAGGTAGACCCCTCGTGTCGGGATGCCGAGCAGCACCACGTCGTCGGCGCCCTTGGCGCGTTCGACGATCTCGTGGGCGATTCGGGTCAGTACCCGGGCGATGTCGGGCGCCTCGAGAACGGGGCGTGCCGCATTGCCGGTCCGGTCATGCTGTGCGTCCATAAGAAACGGACCTCCTTCTCCGCCTCACTGGACGGACGTTAAAGGACGTCGAAATTGCGTCATCCACGTTACCAGGGCTTGCGCCAGGCCCTGGCCCCGCCCCCAGGAGGTGGCAGTCCGTACCTTTCGGCTTGACGCAGCCAAGTAACGCTGCGTAACCTCACAGTGAGTTACCAGCCACGCGGCCCAGCCGCAGAATGTTCCAGCGTCCGGGGAGCCTTATGTCCAGCGAATACGCAAAGCAGCTCGGGGCCAAGCTCCGCGCCATCCGCACCCAGCAGGGCCTCTCCCTCCACGGCGTGGAGGAGAAGTCGCAGGGCCGCTGGAAGGCCGTCGTGGTCGGTTCCTACGAGCGCGGGGACCGCGCCGTGACCGTGCAGCGCCTTGCCGAGCTGGCCGACTTCTACGGCGTTCCGGTGCAGGAGCTGCTGCCCGGCACGACTCCCGGCGGTGCCGCCGAGCCCCCGCCGAAGCTGGTCCTCGACCTGGAGCGCCTCGCCCACGTGCCGCCGGAGAAGGCCGGACCGCTGCAGCGTTACGCGGCCACGATCCAGAGCCAGCGCGGCGACTACAACGGCAAGGTGCTCTCCATCCGCCAGGACGACCTGCGCACCCTGGCCGTGATCTACGACCAGTCGCCGTCCGTGCTCACGGAGCAGCTGATCAGCTGGGGCGTGCTGGACGCCGACGCGCGTCGCGCGGTGTCCCACGACGAGGGCTGAGCGCCCACCGAAGAAACGTACCGCCGGGCCGGCGGGGTCCTCAGGACCCCGCCGGCCCGGCTTTTCCGTGTCCCGTGGTCCCCCGGCCGGTACGCCGAAGGGCCCACGGTCGCATGAACCGTGGGCCCTTCTCGAAAGGCTCGACGCCGCCGGGCGTTACTGCTCCCGGCGGAGATTCGGCTTGAGGTCCTTGAACCGGGCCAGCAGGCCGTTCACGAAGGCCGGGGAGTCGTCCGTGGAGAACTCCTTGGCGAGCTGGACCGCCTCGTCGATCACCACGGCGTCGGGAGTCGAGTCCATCCAGATCAGCTCGTACGCACCGAGCCGCAGGATGCTCCGGTCGACGACCGGCATGCGGTCGATCTCCCAGTCCACGGCGTAGGTGACGATGAGGTCGTCGATCCGGTCCGCGTACTGCGCGTACCCCTCGACCAGCTCCATCGTGAATTCGCCGACCGGCGGCTGACGGTCGTCGGTCCGCGAGAGCCGTACCCAGTCCGCGAGGACCGTCTGCACGGACTCACCGCGCTGGTCGGCCTCGAAGAGGATCTGGAAGGCGCGCTTGCGGGCCTTGTTCCGGGCAGCCACGGTTAGCTGTTCACCCGGCCGAGGTAGTCGCCCGTACGGGTGTCGACCTTGATCTTCTCACCGGTGGAGATGAAGAGCGGGACACCGATCTCGTAACCGGTCTCCAGGGTGGCGGGCTTGGTGCCGCCGGTGGAGCGGTCGCCCTGGACCCCCGGGTCGGTGTGCTGGATGGTCAGCTCGACCGCGGCGGGCAGCTCGACGTAGAGCACCTCGCCCTCGTGCTGCGCGACGGAGGCGGTGAAGCCCTCGATCAGGAAGTTGGCGGCGTCGCCGACGGCCTTGCGGTCGACCATGAGCTGGTCGTACGTGTCCATGTCCATGAAGACGAAGTACTCGCCGTCCATGTACGAGAACTGCATGTCACGGCGGTCGATGGTGGCCGTCTCGACCTTCACGCCGGCGTTGAACGTCTTGTCGACGACCTTGCCGGAGAGCACGTTCTTGAGCTTGGTGCGCACGAAGGCGGGGCCCTTGCCGGGCTTGACGTGCTGGAACTCGACGACGGACCAGAGCTGGCCTCCGTCGAGCTTGAGCACCAGGCCGTTCTTGAGGTCGTTCGTGGAAGCCACGGTTGCGGAATCTCCTGGACTGAAGCTGGTGGACGACCGAGGATGCGCGCCGGCGTCTCCGCGAGGAGATCCCTAGAGCGCGAGCAGCTCCTTGGTCGTAATGGTGAGTAGCTCGGGTCCGCCGTCCGCCTCGGGGCGCACGACGAGCGTGTCATCGATCCGGACACCGCCCCGGCCCGGGAGGTGGACCCCCGGTTCGACGGTGACCGGCACACAAGCGTCCAGTTTACCCATGGCTGTCGGTGCCAACTGCGGGTCCTCGTCGATTTCGAGCCCGACCCCGTGCCCGGTGCTCGGCTGGAGGCCTTCCGAGTGACCCGCGGAGTCCAGGAGATGGCGGGCCGCGCGGTCCACGTCACGGTAGGCGGCTCCGGGCACGAGAGCCTCCCGTCCGGCCCGCTGAGCGGCGAAAACAAGGTCGTAGAGCTCGATCTGCCAGTCCGCCGGACTGGTTCCGATGACGAACGTCCGGCCGATCTCGCAGCGGTACCCGCGGTAGTTCGCGCCCAGGCAGACGGAAAGGAAATCACCTTCCTCGACCCTGCGGTCGGTGGGCCGGTGACGGCCCTGGCCCGAGTGGGGTCCGGTGCCCACGGAGGTGGCGAAGGCGGGGCCGTCGGCTCCGTGGTCCACGAGTCGGCGCTCCAGCTCCAGGGCGAGGTGGCGCTCCGTCCGTCCCACCAGGATGGATTCGAGGAGCTCGCCGAGCGCCTGGTCGGTGATCTCGGCGGCGATCCGCAGGCAGGCGATCTCCTCCTCGTCCTTGACGAGGCGCAGCTGTTCCACCGTGCTGCCGAGGTCGCACAGGAGCAGGCGCGGGGCGACGGAGCCCATGGCGCGGTGGCGGGCGACGGTCAGATCGTGCTCCTCGACCGCCAGGGAGTCCGCCTGTGAGCCGCCGACGAGACGGGCCGCGGCGACGGCCGGGTCGCCGTCTGCCTCGGGCAGGACGGTCAGCCGGAGCTGCTCGTCGGGTCGCCCGTGGGCGGGGTCCCCGGTCGGCGCCCGCGGGCAGAGCAGGACGTCCTCGCCGGGGCCGAGCAGCAGCACGGCGCCGGGCGGGGCCCCGCCCGCGAGATAGCGGACGTTGGCGGGGCGGGAGACCAGGGCGGCCGCGGATCCGGCGGCGGCGTACCGGTCACGCAGCAGCCCGCGTCGGACGGCGTACACCTCTGACATGTCCCCGAGCCTACGAGCGCGGGCGGAGCCCCGCCCGGTCAGCGCACCCACCCGGGGACGGCATGGCCGGCTACCAGGCCGGCGGGCTGGCTATGGAGCGGGCCAGGACGTCGTCGAGGACCCGCGCGGTCGTCTCGACGTCGTAGGTGGAGTTGTCGATGATCGGCAGGCCGGAGCCGTACCAGCCTGCCATGCGGCCGTGGATCCGGGCGACTTCCTCGTCGGAGAGCCGGCGGTTCCCGCTGCGGGCCGCGTTGCGCTCGAGGACGACCTCCAGGCCCGGCAGGAGGACCACGGGGAGCAGCCCGGGGCCCACGTGGCGCTTCCAGCCCCCGAGGCCGACGACGGGCCGGTCGGGGAAGACGGCGTCGTCGAGGATGCAGGAGATGCCGTTGGCGAGGAAGTTGCGCGCGGCGAAGCCGCAGGTGCGCCGGGCCAGGCGGTACTGGGCCTCCGAGTGGTCGTTCCAGCCGGCCTGCGGGTCGGCGAACCCGGAGCAGACCCATTCGCGGACGTCGTCCAGGGACACGTGCGCGGTGGGGACCCGGCGGCGGCCGGCCCAGAGCTTGGCGACCGTGGTCTTGCCCGCTCCCGCGGGTCCGATCAGGAGCACCGCCAGGGTCGCCGAGCCGGTGCCCGCCTCCGCGGGCGGGGCGGGCAGCGGGACGGGGCCGCCCGGCGGCAGCTGGACGTGTCCGGTGGTCTCCCGGGAGGGCGGGGCCGGGACGTGCGGGGGCGCGGGAGGCGGTGTCCCGGGAGCCATGGGCGGGAGAGGCGGCCCCGGGGGTCCGGGGTGGCCTGAGTGCTGGGCCTGGTGCGTCCACGGTCCGTTTCCGGGACTGTGGGGCGGCGGCAGCGGGGCCCCCACTGCGTGCTGCATCCGGTGCCACTCCGTCTCGTACAGGCAACTGGCGCTGGTCGAACGGCAACCGTACCTTCCCCGGCCGCCATGCGGTGAACGGGCGGGGAAGGCACGAAGTGCCCGGTGTCAGTCCGTCAGTTCGTCGGCCAGGGCCCGCAGGGCGAGCCGGTAGGAACCGATCCCGAAGCCTGCCACGGTGCCGGTGGCCACGGGGGCGACCACCGACGTGTGGCGGAATTCCTCCCGCGCGTACGGATTCGAGATGTGGACCTCGATCAGCGGAGCGGTGCGCTGGGCTGCCGCATCACGCATCCCGTACGAATAGTGCGTGAACGCGCCCGGGTTGAGAACGACCGGAATCGAACCGTCCGCCGCCTCGTGCAGCCAGCGGATCAGCTCGCCCTCGTCGTTGGTCTCGCGGACCTCGACGTCGAAACCGATCTCCTTGCCGAGGGCCCGGCAGGTGTCGACCAGACCTGCGTAGGACGTCGCCCCGTAGACGTCGGGCTCGCGGGAGCCCAGGCGTCCGAGGTTGGGGCCGTTGAGCACCAGGACCCTCCGGACCGTCACGCGGAGACCTCCCCGTAGGCGGCGAGCAGGACGGCCGGGTCGGGGCCCTCCAGCACGGTGGGCTTGCCGATGCTGTCCAGGACGATGAAGCGCAGCAGGTCGCCGCGGGACTTCTTGTCGATCTTCATGTTCTCCAGGAGCTTGGGCCACTGGTCGCCGCGGTAGGTGAGCGGCAGCCCGACCGACTCCAGGACGGTGCGGTGCCGGTCGGCGGTGGCGTCGTCGAGGCGTCCCGCGAGCCGGCCCAGCTCGGCGGCGAAGACCATGCCCACCGAGACGGCGGCCCCGTGGCGCCACTTGTAGCGCTCGTTCTTCTCGATGGCGTGGGCCAGGGTGTGGCCGTAGTTCAGGATCTCCCTGAGGCCGGACTCCTTGAGGTCGCTGGAGACGACCTCCGCCTTGACCCGGATGGACCGCTCGATCAGCTCCGCGGTGTGCGGTCCTGCCGGCGTACGGGCGCCCTGCGGATCGGCCTCGACGAGGTCGAGGATGACCGGGTCGGCGATGAAGCCGGCCTTGATGATCTCGGCCATGCCGGAGACGTAGTCGTGGACCGGCAGCGAGTCCAGTGCGGCGAGGTCGCAGAGCACCCCGGCCGGCGGGTGGAAGGCGCCCACGAGGTTCTTGCCCTCGGCGGTGTTGATCCCGGTCTTGCCGCCGACCGCCGCGTCGACCATGGCGAGCACGGTCGTCGGGACGGCGATCCAGCGGACCCCGCGCAGCCAGGACGCGGCGACGAACCCCGCGACATCGGTGGTGGCGCCGCCCCCGACACCGATGACGACGTCGGTGCGGGTGAAGCCGGTCTGGCCGAGCGCCTTCCAGCAGTAGGCGGCGACCTCGACGGTCTTGGCCTCCTCGGCGTTCGGGAGCTGGATCGCGATGGCCTCGTAGCCCTGGGCGGCGAGGTCCGTGCGGACCGCCTCGCCGGTCTCGGCCAGCGCCTCCGGGTGCAGGACGGCGACCCGTTTGGCCTGGTCGCCGATGAGGTTCGGCAGCTCGCCGAGGAGCTGGCGGCCGACGAGCACCTCGTACGGGTCGGTGCCTGCCGTGCCGGCGATCTGGATGCGCGTGGTGCCCTGCTCGGTCATGCGTGTCTTCTCCTGGCCGGCGGGTACGGGCTCATCCGTGCCCTCCGGCAGTTCCAGTGCCTCGATGATCGCCTGGGCGACCTCGTCGGGAGTGCGGGTGTCGGTGGCGACCGTGGCGGCTGCCACCTCCTCGTAGAGGGGACGCCTGGCGTCCATCAGGTCGCGCCACTGCCGCCGCGGGTTGACGGCGAGCAGGGGGCGGGCGGTGTTCAGCCCGACCCTCCGGACGGCCTCGTCGACGTCCATGGAGAGATAGACGACCGGGCGGCCGGTGAGCAGGGCGCGGGTCCCCGCGTCGAGCACCGCGCCGCCGCCGAGGGCGAGGACGCCGGTGTGCCGGTCGAGCGCGTCCCGCACCGCCTGCCGTTCCAGGGCGCGGAAGTGCTCCTCGCCGTGGTCGAAGAAGATGTCCGGGATGGCCTTGCCCGCCGTGGCCACGACGTCCGCGTCGGTGTCGCGGTAGGTGGTGCCCAGGCGGCCGGCGAGCAGTTCACCCACGGTGGACTTGCCCACCCCCATCGGGCCGACCAGGACGATCAGCGGGCCGCTCACCGGATCTGGAGGTGGGAGAGGTACGACTGCACGTTCCGGTGGGTCTCGGCCACGCTGTCGCCGCCGAACTTCTCCGCGACCGCGTCGGCCAGGACCAGGGCGACCATGGCCTCGGCGACGATCCCGGCGGCAGGCACGGCGCACACGTCGGAACGCTGGTGGTGGGCCTTGGCCGCCTCGCCCGTCACCACGTCGACCGTGGCGAGCGCGCGGGGCACCGTGGCGATGGGCTTCATCGCGGCACGGACCCGGAGCAGTTCACCGGTGGTGAGCCCTCCCTCGGTACCGCCCGCGCGGCCGGAGGCACGCCGGATGCCGTTCTCGGTGGCGAGGATCTCGTCGTGCGCCTGGGAGCCGGGCACCCTGGCCAGGTCGAAACCGTCACCGACCTCGACGCCCTTGATGGCCTGGATGCCCATCAGCGCACCCGCCAGCCGGGCGTCCAGCCTGCGGTCCCAGTGCACGTGGGAGCCGAGGCCGACGGGGACGCCGTAGGCGAGCACCTCGACGACGCCACCGAGGGTGTCGCCGTCCTTGTGCGCCTGGTCGATCTCCGCGACCATCGCCTCCGACGCGTCGGCGTCGAGGCAGCGCACCGGGTCGGCGTCGAGCCGCTCGACGTCGGAGGGCTTGGGGTAGACGCCGTAGGGCGCCTTGGCCGCGGCCAGCTCGACGACGTGGGAGACGATCTCGATGCCCGCGGTCTCCTTGAGGTAGGAGCGGGCGACGGCGCCGAGGGCGACCCGGGCCGCGGTCTCCCGGGCACTGGCGCGCTCCAGGACCGGCCGGGCCTCGTCGAAGCCGTACTTCTGCATCCCCGCCAGGTCGGCGTGGCCGGGCCTGGGGCGGGTCAGCGGGGCGTTACGGGCCTGCGCGGCCAGCACCTCGGGGTCGACCGGGTCGGCCGACATGACCTGTTCCCACTTGGGCCACTCGGTGTTGCCCACCATGACGGCGACGGGCGATCCCATGGTCAGGCCGTGGCGGACGCCGCCGAGGAAGGTGACCTCGTCCCTCTCGAACTTCATCCGGGCGCCGCGCCCGTATCCGAGCCGTCGCCTGGCGAGCGCGTCCGCCACCATCTCCGTGGTGACGGGGATACCGGCGGGAAGACCCTCCAGCGTCGCCACCAGTGCGGGGCCGTGCGACTCTCCGGCGGTCAGCCAGCGCAACCTGCTCAACGGTGCTCCCTCATGCTCGCGCCTGTAACTGCAACGGCGCGACCGGGTGCGCGGCCCTGGCCCGCCACCCCCGATCCTCCCACGACCGGGAGGGCGGGCCTGCCGTCGGTCCAGCAGACGGACGCTCCGTCCCGGCCGTCGGGCGCTCAGGACGCCCGCGGGGGCCGCTCTCCCCGGCCCGGGCAGCGGTCTCCGGCGGGCAGGGACCTCTCGCGACTAGTGCCCGCGCGCCGCCAGCGCCGCTTCGCCCGCCGCGCGCATGACCGCGAGGGGCGCGTCCAGCCCGGTCATCTGCTCGGCCTGGAGCACGGCCTGGTGGACGAGGAGGTCGAGGCCGCCCACCACGGGGGCGCCGGTGGACGACCAGCGGGAGGCGAGGGCGGTCGGCCAGGGCTCGTACAGCACGTCGAACAGCGTGCCGGGGGCCGCGGGAACGGCGGTGGCCAGGGCGTCGGTGGCGCCGGCCGGCGTGGTGGCGATCACGAGGGGGGCGTGCAGGGCCTCGCCGGCCGCCGACCAGTCGGCGGTCCGGACGTCCACACCGAGGCGCTCGCCCCAGCCGCGCATCTCGTCACCACGCTCCCGGCTGCGTACGAAGGCCGTGACCGGCCCGGTGCAGATCTGGGCCAGGGCGGCCAGGGCGGAGGACGCCGTGGCGCCGGCGCCGAGGATCGCGGCGGACTCCACCGTGCCGACGCCCCGTTCGCGCAGGGCCGCGATCATGCCGGGGATGTCGGTGTTGTCGCCGGCCCTTCGGCCGTCCTCGGTGAAGACGACGGTGTTGACCGCTTCGACGGAGGCCGCGGTGTCGGTGACCCCGTCCAGCAGCGGGATGACGGCCCGCTTGAGTGGCATCGTCAGGGAGAGCCCGGCCCAGGAGGAGTCCAGGCCCTCGATGAACCCGGGGAGCGCCGCCTCGTCCACGTCGAAGCGGTCGTACGACCAGGTGCCGAGGCCGAGCTCCGCGTAAGCGGCCCGGTGCAGGACCGGGGAGAGGGAGTGGGCGATGGGCGAGCCGAGGACGGCCGCCCGGTGAGCGGTGTTCACTGCTTCGCCTGCTCCTCTTGGTACTTCTCGCGGTTGCGCTCGTGCTCCTCGTTCGTCACGGCGAACAGTGTCTTGTCCTCGGTCACGGAGACGAAGTAGTACCAGGGGCCGGAGGCCGGACTGATGGCCGAGTGCAGTGCCTCCGCGCCGGGATTGGAGATCGGGCCGAGCGGGAGGCCCTTGACGCGGTACGTGTTGTACGGATCGTCGATCTTCCGCAGGTCGTCGACGGCTCCCACGTCCAGGGTGCTCTCGGCCCGGATGTAGTTGACCGTCGAGTCGAACTCGAGTCGTCCGACCGTCTCCAGGTTGTCCGGCTCGAGCCGGTTGTACACGACCCTGGCGACCTTGTCGAAGTCGTGCTTGTACTTGCCTTCCTTCTGGACGAGGCTCGCCACCGTGACGAGGTCGAGCGGCGAGTCCAGATTCAGCTTCTTCGCGTTCTGCTCGAGGTCGAGTTTCCCGTATTCCTTGTTGGCCCGCGTGACCATCTTCTTCAAGGCTTCCTCGGGCTTCGAACCCTTGGAGACCGCGTACGCGGCGGGGAAGAGAAAACCTTCCAGCGGATCCTTGATCCCCGGATTGTCGTCCGCCCATTCGGGAAGCCCGAGGCTTTCGGCCTTCGTCTTGGCGACACCGGCGGTGGTACCGGCCTTCAGACCCAGCTTCTTGTCGATGGCGGCGTAGATACCCGTGGTACTGGTTCCCTCGGGAATGACGAGTGCGTTCTGGCTCTTCGGGTCCAGCATCAGTTCGATGGCACTGTCGGCGGACATCTTCTCCTTCAGGAGGTAGACGCCGGCCTGGAGGGACCCCCCCTTGGGGTTCCCCTGCTGTGCCGAGACGAAGGCGTCCACGGACTTCACGACGCCGGCCTTCTTCAGGATGTTCGCGATCTCGTTGCCCAGGGCGCCCTCGGGGATCTCCACCTCGACCGAGCCCGTGCCGCTGCCCGCGTAGTCGGGCGCCGCGCCGAACTGGTTCTGGAAGTACGAGTAGCCGAGGTAGCCCACCCCGCCGAGGCCGCCGACGAGGACCACCGCGACGCCCAGGCAGGCACAGCCGTTGCGGCTCTTCTTCTTGCCCTTGCCCCGGCGCTCGCCGCCGCCCCTGCGGGACTCACGCGGGTCGTCGTCGTGTGCGCCGTCCTCGTCGGAGCGGGAACGGGAACGGGAACGGGTGTCACGGTCGTCGGAGGGCTCGTCCGCGCCGGTGAAGAAAGGATGCGTCTCCTCGTGCGGCACGTCGGGGTCCCAGTCCTGTGCCTGCTGCCGGGGCTCCTGCTCACGGTGGCCCGGGGGCTGCGGCGGAGGGTAGGCCTCTGGGGTGCCGTAGTAGTCGGCCTCTTCGCCGTGGCCACCGGGGTCGTTGCCGTACCGGGGCTGCTGGGCCGCGTACGGCATCGCCGCCTGCTGGCCGGTGTCCCAGCCGCCGTCGTACTGCGGCTGCTGCTGGGGCTGCTGGGCGTACGGGTCCTGCGGCGCGCCGTACGGCTGCTGGTGCTGGTCGTGCTGCTGGTTCTGGTGCTGCTGCGCGTAAGGGTCCTGCTGGTAGCCCTGCTGGGCGTACGGGTCCTGCGCGTAGGGCTGCTGCTGGCCTTCGTACGGGCCCTGGCCGTGGGCGGCCTGATGGCCTCCCCATCCCCGGTCCCCGTACAAGGGGTCCTCGGGATGCCACGGTTCGGAGCCGGAGCCCCGGCCATACTCAGTCATCGATCCCCTTGAGCCGCGAGACGACGCTCCGTCTCTTCGCTTTGCTGTGCGGTGTCTGTTCGAACACCGGCGCATCGCGCGGAACGTTACCGTATCGCGATCAGACAACCACTTCGACGCCCTCGCCCGGAGCAGTGCCTGACGCCCGTTCGGACTCCAGAGCGTTCTGGAGGATCACCACAGCGGCAGCTTGGTCGATGACAGAACGGCCCTTCTTGGACTTCACGCCCGAAGCGCGCAGCCCCTGGGTGGCCGTCACTGTGGTCATCCTCTCGTCCACGAGACGCACGGGGACCGGTGCGATGGCGCGGGCGAACACCTGGGCGAAGGCACGGACCTTCTCCGCCGCCGGGCCCTCGCCGCCGCCCAGCGACCGGGGCAGCCCGACGATGACCTCGATCGGCTCGTACTCCTCGACGATCCGGCCGAGCCGCCGGTGGGCGGCCGGGACGTCACGTCCCGGCACGGTCTCCACCGGCGTGGCGAGGATCCCGTCGGGGTCGCACGAGGCGACCCCGATACGGGCGTCACCGACATCGACGGCGAGTCGGCGTCCACGGCGCATCTGCGTCATGTCCGGCGTCACGCCGTCTCGGTGACGAGGCGTTCGACAGCGGCGACGGCGTCACCGATGGCGTCCGGATTCTGGCCGCCGCCCTGGGCGACGTCCGGCTTGCCGCCGCCACCGCCACCGAGGGTCTTGGCGGCGGTGCGCACCAGCTCACCGGCCTTGAGACCGCGCTCGCGGGCGGCCTCGTTGGTGGCGATGACCGTGAGCGGGCGCCCGTTGGCCGTGGTGAACAGGGCCACGACGGCAGGCCGGCCGCCCTGGATGCGGCCCCGCACGTCGAGGACGAGCTTGCGCAGGTCGTCGGCCGAGGTGCCGTCCGGCACCTGGCCGGTGACCAGGGCGACACCGCGTACGTCCTTGGCCGACTCCACGAGCCCGGCGGCGGCCGCGAGGACCTTCTCCGCGCGGAACTTCTCGATCTCCTTCTCGGCCTCCTTCAGCTTGCCGAGCATGCCGGAGATCTTCTCGGGGAGCTCCTCGGGGCGGCCCTTGAGCAGCTCCTGGAGCTGGGCGACGACCGTGTGCTCCTTGGCGAGGAAGTTGTACGCGTCGACGCCGACGAGGGCCTCGATACGGCGTACGCCGGAACCGATGGACGACTCGCCGAGCAGCTTCACCAGACCCAGCTGGGCGGTGTTGCCGACGTGCGTGCCGCCGCACAGCTCCTTGGAGAAGTCGCCGATGGTGACGACGCGGACCCGCTCGCCGTACTTCTCGCCGAACTCGGCGATGGCGCCCTGCTTCTTGGCGTCGTCGATGGACATGACCTCGGCCTGGACGTCGAGCTCCCGGGCCAGGACCTCGTTGATCTTCTGCTCCACGTCGGTCAGGACCGTGCCGGGTACGGCGGCGGGCGAGCCGAAGTCGAAGCGGAAGCGGCCGGGCGAGTTCTCCGAACCGGCCTGGGCGGCCGTCGGGCCCAGGGCGTCCCGCAGTGCCTGGTGCGTGAGGTGCGTGGCGCTGTGGGCGCGGGCGATGGCGCGGCGGCGGGTGTTGTCGATGGCCGCGTAGGCGGACGCGCCGACCGTCACCTCGCCGACCTGGACCGAGCCCTTGTGGACGGAGACGCCCGGGACCGGCTGCTGGACGTCGCGGACCTGGATGACGGCGCCGGTGTCGAGCCTGATCCGGCCCTGGTCGGCGAGCTGGCCGCCGCCCTCGGCGTAGAAGGGGGTGCGGTCGAGGACGACCTCCACCTCGTCGCCCTCGGATGCGGCGGGCGAGGGCAGGCCGTCGACCAGCAGACCGACGATCTTCGACTCGCCCTCGACGGAGGTGTACCCGGTGAACTCGGTGACGCCGGAGTTGTCGGCGACCTCGCGGTAGGCGGACAGGTCGGCGTGCCCGGTCTTCTTGGCCTTGGCGTCGGCCTTGGCCCGCTCCCGCTGCTCCTTCATCAGGCGGCGGAAGCCGTCCTCGTCGACCGAGAGGCCCTGTTCGGCGGCCATCTCCAGCGTGAGGTCGATCGGGAAGCCCCAGGTGTCGTGGAGCAGGAACGCCTTGTCGCCGGCCAGGACCTTGCCGCCGGCGGCCTTGGTCTCCGTGACGGCGGTGTCGAGGATGTTGGTGCCGCCCTTGAGGGCCTTGAGGAAGGCGGCCTCCTCGGCGAGCGCGACCGTCTCGATGCGCTTGCGGTCGGTGATCAGCTCCGGGTACTGCTGCCCCATGGTGTCGACGACGACGTCGACGAGCTCACGCACGACCGGGCCGGTGGCGCCCATCAGCCGCATGTTGCGGATGGCGCGGCGCATGATGCGGCGCAGGACGTAGCCGCGCCCCTCGTTGCCCGGGGTGACGCCGTCGCCGATGAGCATCACCGACGTGCGGATGTGGTCGGCGACGACGCGGAGGGAGACGTCCGAGCCCTGGTCGGCGCCGTAGCGGACGCCGGTGAGCTCGGTGGCCTTGTCCATGACGACGCGCAGGGTGTCGGTCTCGTACATGTTCTGCACGCCCTGCAGGATCATGGCGAGGCGTTCGAGGCCGAGACCGGTGTCGATGTTCTGCGACGGCAGGTCCCCGAGGATCGGGAAGTCCTCCTTGCCGTCACCGGCGCCGCGCTCGTACTGCATGAAGACCAGGTTCCAGATCTCCACGTAGCGCTCGTCGTTGACGGCCGGGCCGCCCTCGACGCCGAACTCGGGGCCGCGGTCGTAGTTGATCTCGGAACACGGGCCGCAGGGGCCGGGGACGCCCATGGACCAGAAGTTGTCCTTCTTGCCCAGGCGCTGGATGCGCTCGGCCGGCACGCCGATCTTCTCGCGCCAGATCTGCTCGGCCTCGTCGTCGTCGAGGTAGACCGTGATCCACAGACGCTCGGGGTCCAGCCCGAAGCCGCCGTCCTCCACGGAGTTCGTGAGCGCCGCCCAGGCGAACTCGATGGCGCCTTCCTTGAAGTAGTCGCCGAAGGAGAAGTTCCCGCACATCTGGAAGAACGTGCCGTGGCGGGTGGTCTTGCCGACCTCTTCGATGTCCGGTGTGCGCACGCACTTCTGCACGCTGGTGACGCGCGGGGCGGGCGGCTTGACCTCGCCGAGGAAGTAGGGCTTGAAGGGAACCATGCCCGCGGGGACCAGCAGCAGAGTCGGATCGTCCGCGATGAGCGACGCCGAAGGCACGACGGTGTGACCGCGCTCCTCGAAGAAGCTCAGCCAGCGGCGGCGAATTTCAGCCGACTCCATCAGTAGTCCTCATTCCGGTTGTTCGGGTTGTAGGGGAGCGTCCGGTGGACGACGAGTTCGGGTTCGGCCGGCGCCTCGATGCCGAGCGCCCCGCCCAGTTCGGCCTCGCGCCTGACCATGCCCTCACGGACGTCGAGGGCGAAGTCCTTCAGTCTGTGACCCGCCTCGATCGCCTTGTCGGCGGCCTGCGCCGCCAGGCTCTCGGGGGTCAGCTGCCGGATCTTGCGGTTGACCTTGGTGGTGGCCCAGACACCGGCGGCTGCGCCGGCGGTGAACCAGAACGTACGGCGGAACATCGCTGGCTCAGTCCTTCTGTCCGCGGAGGTTTCGGCCGTTCCGCTTCCTGTCACGGGCGGACGGCACGGTACGGCCGGCGATCACGGTGCGGCGGGAGGTCCGGCGGGCAGGTTCCGGCTCGGCGGCGGTGCGGCGGCCGATCGCCTGCCGCACCCCGTAGCCGAACGCGGCGACCTTCACGAGCGGTCCTCCGAACGTCGACGCGACGGTGGTGGACAGGGCGGAGGCGTTGGAGGTGACCTCCTGGACGTCGCTCGCGATGGCGTCGACCTTGTCGAGCTGGGTCTGCGCGGAACGCAGCGTGGCGGAGGCGTCGGCGAGCAGCGGAACAGCCTGCTCCGTCACGTCCGCCACCAGCGCGGTGGTCGCCTTGAGCGTCTGGGCCAGCCTCACCAGTACCACGGCGAGGAAGGAAACCAGGATCGCCCAGAAGACAGCCACCAGGATGCCGGCCACCTCTCCACCGGACACAGTGCACCGCTCTCTGCTCGTCGCCCGCATCGGCCGGGACCTCTCCCGGCCGGTATCTGCCTGTCACCGCTCGGCCGGCGCGTCCTGCCACCACTGCCGATCGTCGTCCCCCGAGCCTATCGCGCCGGGCGTCACGCCCCGTACCGCATTACGGGCGGGCGGCGCGGGTCGCACGCCCGGGGAGATTGTACGGAGAGCTTATGTGCCAGTACTCTGCGTGTTTCATGCGACGCCCTCACCACCCCCGCCCTGTGCCCGACGACGCGGATCCCGGCCCCGTACGCGGAAATCTCCCGGCGGAGCTGAACACCTTCGTGGGACGTGACGACGAGCTGGCACACCTCAGGCGGCTCATGCGGGAGTCCAGGCTCGTGACGGTGGCGGGTGTCGCGGGGGTCGGGAAGACCCGCTTCGTGACCCGGGCGGCGGCCCTCATGGAGAAACGGTACTGCGACGGGGTGTGGATCGCCGAGCTGTCGGCCGTCCGTGATCCGGACCTCCTGGAACACGCACTGGTCGAAGCGCTCGGGCTCACGGACCACACGAGTCGGCCGCCCCGCACCACGCTGGTCGAGCACTGTGCGGGGCGCCGGCTCCTGCTCGTGATCGACGGCTTCGAGCACCTCGCCGACGCGTGTGCCGGCCTCGTGCGGGAACTGCTCCGCAGGGCGCCGCACCTCCAGGTGCTCGCGGCGGGCCGGCGTCCGCTGCGGTTGGACGGCGAACTCACCTTCCCGCTCATGCCGATGACGGACGTCGACGCCCTGGAACTGTTCGCGCGGCGCGCCGCCGCGGTACGACCGGGGTTCCGGCTGACGGACGGCGACCGGGAGACCGCGCGGGAGCTCTGCCGCCGTCTCGACGGCATCCCGCTGGCGCTTGAGCTCGCCGCGGGGCGGCTGCGGGCCCTGACGACGGAACAGGTGCTGCACCGGCTCGACGACCGCTTCCGGCTGCTGACCGGCGGCAGTCCGAGCGCGCTTCCCCGTCACCAGACACTGCGTACGGCCATCGGCTGGAGCCATGAGCTGTGCGCCCCGGAGCAGCGACTGCTGTGGGCCCGGCTGTCGGTGTTCGCCGGACAGTTCGACCTGGAGGCCGTGGAGTACATCTGCAGCGGCCCCGACCTGCCGGCCGACTCGGTGCTCGACGTGCTGGACGAGCTGCTGGCACAGTCCGTGGTGCTGCGCGAGGACTCGGCCGCCGGAAGCCGGTACCGGCTGCTCGACACCGTGCGGGAGTACGGCGCCGAGTGGCTGAAGGCGACCGGGGACGCCGAACGGCTGCGCCGCAGGCACCGGGACTGGTATCTGGGACTCGCGACCTGGTGCGAGCTCGACTGGTTCGGCCCCAGGCAGGCGGAGGCGGCGGCACGGATCGACAGCGAGCTGCCGAATCTCCGACGCGCGATGGAGTGCTCGATGGAGAGCCCGGACGAGGTCCATCTCGCCCAGTACCTGGCCGGCACACTCTGGTTCTACTGGGCGGGCTGCGGGCGGCTCTCGGAAGGCCGCCGCTGGCTGGACCACGTCCTGGAGGAGGAGACCCCCTACGACCATTCCCGGCTCAAGGCCCTGTGGGTGCTCGGCTACGTCGCGGTGCTGCAGGGGGACCCGGCCGGCGCCGTGTCGGCGCTGCAGGAGTGCCGCGAGGAGGGCGAGCGCTCGGGGGACGCCACCGCCGTGGCCTACGCCGTGCACCGCACGGGCTGCCTCTCGATCGTCACGGACGACCCGGTCCGCGCGGAGGAACTGCTGCGCGAGGCGCTCGGACGCTACCGGGAGATCGGCGAGCTGAACAGCAACGTGCTGATGGCCCAGGTCGAACTGGGCATGGCCGTGGCGTTCCGTGGGGACCTGGACGCGGCGGCGGCGATCTGCGACGAGGTCCGGGAGATCTGCGAGGACCACGGTGAGCGCTGGGCCCTGGCCTACGCCCTGTACGTCCTGGGCTACGCGGCGCTGCGGTCCGGGCCGGGCGGTCGTGCGCGCCGGATGCTCCGGCAGTCCCTCTCCATCGCGCACGCCTTCCACGACCTGCTCGGCACGGTCCTCTCGCTGGAGCTGCTGGCCCTCATCACCGTGGTGGAGGGCGACGCGGTGGAGGCCGCGGTGCTGCAGGGGGCGGCGGACCGCATCTGGCCCTCGGTGGGGCTGCCCCTGTTCGGGTCCGCCCACTACGGCAGGCCGCGGGCCGAGTGCGAGGAGCGGGCCAGGACGGAGCTCGGCGACGCCCGGTACGAGGCGGAACGCCGTGCGGGCCGCCGGCTGGACGCGCGGACAGCGGTGGCGCGGGCGCTGCGCGCCGGGGCGGACGGTCCGACGGCCCCGGAGGGCACGGCCGGAGAGGCCGACGGGGGAACGCGAAGGCCCGCCGCCTCCCGTACCACAGGGAGGGGCGGGCCCGAGCTCGGTTGAGAGCTACGCCTGCGTCAGCGGGCGTAGTACTCGACGACGAGCTGCTCGTCGCAGATGACCGGGATTTCCTTGCGGTTCGGGTCCCGGTCCAGGCGGAAGGCCAGAGCCTTCAGGTTCACCTGGAGGTAGCGCGGGGTCTCGCCGTCCGTGTCGTAGCCACCCTCACGGGCGACCTGGAAGGGGACCTTGGAGCGGCTGCGCTCGCGGACCTGCACGACGTCGTCGGGGCGCACGCGGAAGGAAGGCTTGTCGACCTTGCCGCCGTTGACCTCGATGTGGCCGTGGACGACCATCTGACGGGCCTGGTAGATGGTGCGGGCGATGCCCGAACGCAGGACCAGGGCGTCGAGGCGGCGCTCGAGCTCGACGACCAGCGCCTCGCCCGTCTTGCCCTCGGCCTTACGGGCGCGGTCGTAGGCACGCGCCATCTGGCGCTCGCTGATGTCGTACTGCGCACGCAGACGCTGCTTCTCGAGCAGACGGACCTTGTAGTCCGAGTTCTGCTTGCGGCCACGGCCGTGCTCGCCCGGCGGGTAGGGGCGGGCTTCGAAGTACTTGACAGCCTTCGGCGTAAGGGCGATGCCGAGGGCACGCGACTTCTTGACCTTGGGACGCGACTGGTTAGGCACGTTCTCCAGACCTCCGTTGTAGGTTAGGTTAGGCTTACCTTACTCAAGGAGATCGCATGTCTCGCCCTGGGAACACCACACACGTCACGGACAGCACAGACAGCGACGGCGCACATGAAGGCGCCGTAACGACGGAAGGCCGATCTGATCGTGGTCAGCCGCGTCCCAGCGGGCTTGAAAACACTCGGATGCCGTCAGCAGCCGAACGCACACGAACTCTCGTACAGAGTACCTGCTCCGCGGTGCTGCTCGTACCGGGGCTGTCGGTGATCCACCCGGACCAGCTGATGCCCGACAGCAGGAGCATCGGTCCGGAGGGCGATCTGTTCCTCGGTTTCCCCACCGGTTCCCCGGTCGTACGGGCCGCGACGCGGGCCCAGGGCGACGAACTGACCGCCGTGCTGGAGATCACCGACGTCGCACCGGTCTCCGTCCCGCACCGGATCCGCGGCCGTGCGCGGATCACCGGCTGGCTCACCGCCGTACCCGGGCTCGCGCAGCCCGGCCGGATGATGCTCCGGCTGGAGACCGGCGAAGCGTCCGTCGACGATCTGTGGGGCTTCGACGAGGTGGAGCCGGAGGCCTTCCGGGACGCCGTGGCCGACCCCCTGGTCGCTCATGAGGCCGAACTGCTCCAGCATCTGCACGCCACTCACGGCGAGCAGATGGCCACACTGTCCGCGCTCCTCGGTGACCGGGCCCACTGCGGCTGCGCGGAGCACCGGCTCGACGCGGTCCCGGTCGCACTCGACCGCTTCGGGCTCCGGGTGCGCTTCGTCGAGGGCGGCGACGCCTGCTTCGACGCCAGGTTCGAGTTTCCCGAGCCCGTACGGGACATCCGTGAGCTGCGCCGCGCCATGCACGTGCTCTTCGAGGCGGCGGCCTGCTGAGCAGCGGTCACGAGGACGCCGGACCGCCCTGGTCCCGGCCGAGCCGCTCACGGACCCGGTCCGCCACGTCGGCGTAGCGCGCCTCCGCGCCGTATCTGGTGGGTTCGTAGTAGCGCCTGCCGCGGACGGCTTCCGGGGCGTACTCCTGGGCGGCGATACCGCCGGGCACGTCGTGCGGGTAGACATAGCCCTGGGCGTGGCCCAGCTTGGCGGCGCCCTTGTAGTGGCCGTCCCGCAGATGCGCCGGGACCGGGCCCGCGAGGCCGCGGCGCACGTCCTCCTGTGCGGCGGAGATGGCCAGGGTCGCCGCGTTCGACTTGGGGGCGAGTGCCAGCGCGATCGTGGCATGGCTGAGGGTGAGCGCCGCCTCGGGGAAGCCGATCATGGCCACCGCCTGGGCCGCTGCCACCGCCGTGGGCAGCGCCGTGGGATCGGCCAGTCCGATGTCCTCACTGGCGGAGATCATCAGCCGACGGGCGATGAAGCGCGGGTCCTCCCCCGCCTCGATCATCCGGGCCAGGTAGTGCAGGGCGGCGTCCACGTCGGATCCACGGATCGACTTGATCAGGGCGCTCGCGACGTCGTAGTGCTGGTCGCCGTCACGGTCGTACGTGACGGCCGCGCGGTCGACGGTCTCCTCGAGTGTCGTGAGCGTGATCTCCCGCTCGTGCGTCGTCAGGGCCGCGCCGGCCGCCGCCTCGAGCGCGGTCAGCGCCCGGCGCGCGTCGCCGCCGGCGATGCGCAGCAGATGTGCCTCGGCGTCGTCGGGCAGGGTGACGGCGCCGCCCAGCCCCCGCTCGTCCGTCAGCGCCCGGCGCAGGAGCGCGCGCAGATCCTCGTCGGTGAGGGGCTCCAGGGTGAGGAGCAGGGAGCGCGACAGCAGCGGCGAGATGACCGAGAAGTACGGATTCTCCGTGGTGGCCGCGATCAGCGTGACCCAGCGGTTCTCCACGGCGGGGAGCAGGGAGTCCTGCTGGGCCTTGGAGAAGCGGTGGATCTCGTCCAGGAAGAGGACGGTCTCCTTCCCGAAGCCGCCGGTGGCGCGGCGCGCGCCCTCGATGACGGCGCGGACCTCCTTGACTCCCGCGGTGATCGCGGAGAGCTCGACGAAGCGCTTGTTGGTGGCCTTGCTGACCACGTACGCCAGGGTCGTCTTCCCCGTGCCGGGCGGGCCCCAGAGGATCACCGACGAGGGCCCCGCCGGCCCTCCCCCGCCCTCGCCGACGAGCCGGCGCAGGGGCGAGCCCGGCTTGAGCAGGTGCTGCTGGCCGACGACCTCGTCCAGCGTGCGAGGACGCATCCGGACAGCGAGGGGGCTGCTCGACGGGTCCTTCTCCTGGCGGTCTTCGGCTGCTGCGGTAAAGAGGTCGGGCTCCACGCGGGAAGCCTATGCCACCCCACTGACAGGGCGGCCTCGCGTCAGCTGGTCCAGAAGTCCCACCAGCGGGTCAGGATCAGCATGCCGATGATCCCGATCCAGAGCACCGGCGGCACCCAGTGGAATTCGGTGAGAGCGTTCCGCAGCCAGGCGGGAGCGGGCAGGATGCCGTGCCTGACGTTGTGCGTGGTGACGTAGCAGAACATGACGATCGTGGCGACCCAGGCCAGGCAGCACCACAGGCAGAGCGAGTTGATGTTGTACAGCGACTGGTACTGCAGCCAGGTGCAGAAGCCGACGCCGAACAGCGTGCCCGCGTTGAGACCCAGCCAGAACCAGGCGCGGAACCGGGCACCGGCGAGGAGCGCCATGCCGATGCCGATGACCACCGAGTAGGTGGCGATGCCGAGCATCGGGTTGGGGAACCCGAAGGCGGACGCCTGCTCGCTCTTCATGATGTTGCCGCACGCCACCACCGGGTTCAGGCTGCAGCCCGGGGTGAAGCTCGGGTCCTCGAGCAGCTTGAACTTGTCGATCGTGATCACCCAGGCGGCGAGCAGCCCGGCGGCGCCGGTGATCACCAGCAGCAGCGCGAGCGCGCGACTGCCGCCGAAGGTTGTCGCGCCGCTGTCCTCGTCCTGCCGGGAGGAGGGGTGGTCTACCGCTGCCATCGTCATATCGCCGTTCCATCACTGTGTAGCCGGCCGGGGCATGGACATTGTGCCGTACCACCGTTGCGGCCGACCGTTCGATCGGCATAAACGTGTGCGCGAGGAGGAGCGGGATCCGGGCACTGGGACACGCTCCTTCCTCCGCCGTGGCGCACGTTTCGCGAGGTGCCCGCAGTCGTGGCGGGCCGCCGTGCGCGCGGCCGGCACCGGACCGGCAGCGGCCGCCCGGCGCTCCCGAACCGGAATCTCCGGCACGGTGAATCGGCGTCCGCCGGGTTGACGGGCGGGCACCGGGCGCGCGTGGGCCGCGTGGACGTGCCCCGGGAGGGGGCCGCCCCGCGCCCGGTCCCCGGTGCCCGCCGGAAGGAGGGCCGGGAGGCGTGAGCGCCCTGCGCGGTCCGCGCCGGTCACGACCCGCGCCCGACACGGACCGTGCCCGCCCGGGCGGACCGGGCGGGCACGGGTCGAGCGGGGTACGACTCAGGTCAGTCTGTCGCGCACCGTGGCCACGAGCGCGTCGAGTGCGACCGGCTCCTGCTCGCCGGACTCCATGTCCTTGAGCTGGACCGCCCCCTCGGCGAGGTCACGCTCGCCGGCCACGATCGCGTAGCGGGCGCCGGACCGGTTGGCGTTCTTCATCGCGCCCTTGAGGCCGCGGCCTCCGTAGGCGAAGTCCGTGGCGATCCCGGCCTTCCGGAGTTCGGTGACCAGCCCGAAGAGCACCCGGCGCGCCTCGTCGCCCAGCGGTACCGCGTACACGCTGGTGGTGGCGGGGATCCCGAGCTCGACGCCCTCGGCCTCCAGGGCGAGCACCGTGCGGTCCACGCCGAGCGCCCAGCCGACCGACGGCAGCGAAGGGCCGCCGATCATCTCGGACAGGCCGTCGTACCGGCCGCCGCCGCCCACGGCGGACTGGGAACCGAGGCCGTCGTGGACGAACTCGAAGGTCGTGCGCGTGTAGTAGTCGAGGCCACGGACCAGCTTCTCGTCGTCCTCGTACACCACGCCTGCCGCCGTCAGCAGTTCACGGACCTCCTCGTGGTACGCCTTGCAGGCGTCGCAGAGGAAGTCACGCAGCATCGGCGCGCCGGTCAGCTGCTTCTGGACGTCGGACCGCTTGTCGTCCAGGACCCGCAACGGGTTGATCTCGATGCGACGGCGGGTCTCCTCGTCGAGTTCGAGGTCGCGCAGGAAGGTCTGGAGCGCCTCCCGGTAGACGGGGCGGCACTCCTTGTCGCCCAGCGAGTTCAGCAGGATGCGGAACTGGCTGAGGCCGAGCGAGCGGTAGGCCTGGTCGGCCAGGATGATCAGCTCGGCGTCGAGCGCGGGGTCCTCGGTCCCGATGGCCTCGGCACCCACCTGTGAGAAGTGGCGGTAGCGGCCCGCCTGCGGCTTCTCGTAGCGGTAGTACGAGCCGGAGTACCAGAGCTTGACCGGCAGGTTGCCCGCCTTGTGCAGGTTGGCCTCCAGCGCCGCGCGCAGCACGGACGCGGTGCCCTCGGGACGCAGCGCGAGCTGGTCGCCCCCCTTGGTCTCGAAGGCGTACATCTCCTTGGACACGATGTCGGTGGACTCGCCGACGCCGCGCGAGAACAGGGCGACGTCCTCGAAGCCGGGGGTCTCGATGTAGCCGTAGCCGGAGTTCTTCAGGGGTGCGGAGATCGCGTCGCGCACGGCGAGGAACTTCGCGGAGCGCGGCGGGATCAGGTCGTACGTGCCCTTGGGGGCCTGGAAGGTACTCACGGTTCTTTTCTCTCGTCACATTCCTCGGCGGGGCGCGGCCAGACCGTTCATGTACGGATTGGAGGCGCGCTCGCGGCCGATGGTCGTCTGGGGGCCGTGGCCGGACAGCACCACGGTCGAGTCGTCGAGCGGCAGGCACACGCGGGCCAGCGACTCGAGCAGCTCGGCGTGGTCGCCGCCGGGCAGGTCGGTGCGTCCGACGGAGCCGGCGAAGAGCAGGTCGCCCGAGAAGAGGACCTGCGGGACATCCGCGGCCTCGGGCATCCTGAACGTCACCGACCCCTTGGTATGGCCGGGCGCGTGCGCGACGCCGAACTCCAGGCCGGCGAGTTCCAGCCGGGCGCCGTCGGCCAGCTCCTTGACGTCGTCGGGCTCGCCCACGGTCAGCTCCCCCATGAGCGGCATGCCGATGGAGCGGCCGAGCGCCTTCTCCGGGTCGCTCATCATGTAGCGGTCCTCGGGGTGGATCCAGGCGGGGACGTCGTGGGCGCCGCACACGGGGACGACCGAGGCGACGTGGTCGATGTGGCCGTGGGTGAGGACGACGGCGACGGGCTTGAGCCGATGCTTCTTCAGCGCTTCCTCGACGCCCTGGGCGGCCTGGTGGCCGGGGTCGATGATCACGCACTCCTCACCGGCGGCAGGGGCGACCAGGTAGCAGTTGGTCCCCCAGGCCCCGGCGGGGAACCCGGCAATGAGCACGATCGTCCTTAGTGTTCGTCCGACGAGGAGGGCCGCGGAGGGACATGCGGCAGACCAGAGACTACCGGCGCTCCTCATTCCACAGCTAACCCATATACCGTACGGGCATTCCAGGTCCGATCACACGACGTACAAGGAGACCATCCGGTGGTCAGCAGCGATCAGCGGCGGCGGCAGCTCGCCCGGGAGAAGTTCGAGCGGCAGCAGCAGCGCCGGGAGGAAGCGCGCCGGAGGACCAGGCGTCTCACGGTGATCATCGCCTCGTCGGTGGCCGTCGTGGCGCTCATCGGCGCCGGCGCGTACGTCTCGCTCGACGGCGACGACACGAAGAAGCCCGCGGACGCGGCTGCGAGCGCCGACCCGTCGGCGTCGCCCTCGGAGAGCGAGAGCAAGGCTCCCGAACCCGCGATGAAGATCGACAAGAAGGCGAAGTACTCGATGTCGCTCGCGACGAGCCAGGGTGACATCGGCATCGCGATGGACGCGGCGAAGACCCCGCGCACCACCAACTCGTTCAAGGCCCTCGCGGACAAGGGGTACTTCGACGACACGAAGTGCCACCGGCTCACCACGGAGGGCATTTTCGTCCTGCAGTGCGGTGACCCGAAGGGTGACGGGACGGGTGGTCCCGGTTACACGATCCCGGACGAGAACCTGACGGCGCTGGGCAAGCCGGGAGCCGACGGAGCGGTGACGTATCCGGCGGGCACCGTCGCGATGGCGAACACCGGCCAGCCCGGCACGGGCGGCAGCCAGTTCTTCCTGGTCTACAAGGACACCAAACTGCCGCCCAGCTACACGCCGTTCGGCACCATGGACGCCGCGGGCCTGAAGGCCGTCAAGAAGATCGCCGAGGCGGGCGTCGCCGGCGGGGCAGGCGACGGGGCTCCCAAGAAGGCCGTCACGGTCGAGAAGGCGACGGTCGAGAAGGCCTGACCGATCGCACGGCCGCCCGGCACGGGCTCGTGGAGCGCACGGGAGAATTTCAGCCGCGCTGAGTGCGGACAGCCGGGTGGCCGGTCGCCTAGATTGGCGTTGTGCAGGGCGGGCGCTGCCCGCCCCAGGAAACTGTGGACGATGCACGGGGGGCGAACCCCCTCGATGCATCAGGTGGAGGAGGCGCTGTGAGCAGCGACCCGTGGGGCCGTGTCGACGAGACAGGCACCGTGTACGTGCGTACAGCCGAGGGCGAGCAGGTCGTCGGATCGTGGCAGGCCGGTTCCCCCGAGGAGGCTCTGGCCTATTTCGAGCGCAAGTACGAGGGCTTGGTGGTCGAGATCGGCCTCCTCGAGCGGCGGGTGAAGACCACCGACCTGTCGGCGAAGGACGCCACGGCGGCGATCGAGCACCTTCGTCAGCAGGTCGACGAGCACCACGCCGTCGGCGACCTCGCCGCGCTCGGCAAGCGGCTGGACGCGCTCGTCGCGACGGTCGACTCACGCCGCGAGGAGCGCAAGGCCCAGAAGGCGAAGCAGACCGACGAGGCCCGTCAGGCCAAGGAGGCGCTCGTCGTCGAGGCCGAGGAGCTGGCGCAGAGCGAGCAGTGGCGGTCGGCAGGTGAGCGTCTGAGGGCGCTCGTCGACACCTGGAAGGGGCTGCCCCGTCTGGACCGCAAGTCCGACGACGAGCTGTGGCACCGCTTCTCGCATGCCCGCTCGGCCTTCTCCAAGCGCCGGAAGGCGCACTTCGCCGCGCTGGACGCCCAGCGTGAGGAAGCCCGCAAGGTCAAGGAGAAGCTGGTCGCCGAGGCGGAGTCCCTCTCCGGCTCGACCGACTGGGGGGCGACGGCCGCGCGTTACCGCGACCTGATGACCGAGTGGAAGGCCGCGGGCCGCGCGCAGCGCGAGGCCGAGGACGAGCTGTGGAACCGCTTCCGCGGAGCCCAGGACGTCTTCTTCGCCGCACGCAGCGGGGTCTTCGCCGAGCGGGACGCGGAGCAGGGCGAGAACCTCAAGCTGAAGGAGGAGCTCGCGACCGAGGCCGAGAAGCTCGTCCCGGTGACGGACCTGAAGGCGGCCAGGGCAGCGTTCCGCTCCATCAACGAGCGCTGGGAGGCCATCGGCCACGTCCCGCGCGACGCCCGCCCGAAGGTCGAGGGCCGGGTGCAGGCGGTGGAGCGCGCGCTCCAGGAGGCCGAGGAGTCGGAGTGGCGCCGGACGAACCCGGAGGCGCGGGCACGCGCCGAGGGTCTGACCGGTCAGCTCCAGGCGGCCGTGGACAAGCTGCGCACGCAGATCGACACGGCGCGCGCCTCCGGCAACAACGCCAGGGCCGACAAGCTCTCCCGTGAGCTGGAGGGCCGGCAGGCTCTGCTGGACCAGGCCCTGAAGGGCCTGGAGGAGTTCGGCGGCTGAGCCGGTCACCGAGCCCTGCGAGAGGGGCCTCCGTACGCGACGCGTGCGGGGGCCCCTCTCATGTCCGGACGGCGACGGCGCCGGCCGGAGCGCGGCGGTACGAGGTGGACGCCCGCAGTGCCCCGCCGGCGACAGGGTCTCGTCGCCGGCGGGCGGATGCCGGGCGCGGGTGCGCCTTACGGGCGGCGCGCCTTACGGCCGGCGCGCCGAGGTGACCCGGTAGACGTCGTACACGCCCTCCACGCCGCGTACGGCCTTCAGGACGTGTCCCAGGTGCTTGGGGTCGCCCATCTCGAAGGTGAAGCGTGAGGTCGCCACCCGGTCCCGCGAGGTCTGCACGGCGGCCGACAGGATGTTCACGTGCTGGTCGGACAGGACCCGTGTGACGTCGGAGAGCAGCCTGGAGCGGTCCAGCGCCTCGACCTGGATGGCGACGAGGAAGACCGAGGACTGGGTGGGCGCCCACTCGACGTCGAGGATGCGCTCGGGCTGCTGGGAGAGCGAGTCCACGTTGACGCAGTCCGCACGGTGCACGGAGACGCCGCTGCCCCGCGTGACGAAACCGATGATCGGGTCGCCGGGCACGGGCGTGCAGCAGCGGGCCAGTTTGACCCAGACGTCCTCGACACCCTTGACGACCACACCCGGATCCGCCTTGGCCCGGCGCTTGCTGCGCCCGTGCGAGGGCGGTGAGCTCTCCGCCAGGTCCTCGTTGGCCGCGTCCTCGCCGCCGAGTGCCTGGACGAGCTTCTGGACGACGCCGGCAGCCGCGACATGGCCCTCGCCGATCGCCGCGTACAGCGACGAGATGTCGGGGTAGCGCATCTCGTGCGCCAGCGTGACCAGGGAGTCGCCGGTCAGGATCCGCTGGATCGGCAGATTCTGCTTGCGCATGGCACGCGCGATGGAGTCCTTGCCCTGCTCGATCGCCTCGTCGCGCCGCTCCTTGGAGAACCAGGCGCGGATCTTGTTGCGCGCCCGGGGCGACTTGACGAACTGGAGCCAGTCACGGGAGGGCCCCGCGCCTGCCGCCTTGGAGGTGAAGACCTCCACCAGGTCACCGTTGTCGAGCGTCGACTCCAGCGGGACGAGCCGTCCGTTGACCCGTGCCCCTATGGTCCGGTGGCCGACCTCCGTGTGGACGGCGTACGCGAAGTCGACCGGTGTCGCCCCGGCGGGCAGCGCTATCACGTCGCCCTTCGGCGTGAAGACGAAGACCTCGTTGCGCGACAGGTCGAAGCGCAGGGACTCCAGGAACTCGCTGGGGTCCTCCGTCTCCTTCTGCCAGTCCAGGAGCTGGCGCAGCCACGCCATGTCGTTGACGGTGTCCTGCCCGCGGCCGCCACCCGTGTTCCTGGGGATGTCGGTGCGGACCTTCGACGCGCCGGCGACGGCCTCCTGCTTGTACTTCCAGTGCGCGGCGATGCCGTACTCGGCGCGGCGGTGCATGTCGAACGTACGGATCTGGAGCTCGACGGGCTTGCCGCTGGGACCGATCACCGTCGTGTGCAGCGACTGGTACATGTTGAACTTGGGCATCGCGATGTAGTCCTTGAACCGCCCGGGGACCGGGTTCCACCGGGCGTGGACGGTGCCGAGCGCCGCGTAGCAGTCGCGGACGGTGTCGACGAGGACGCGGATGCCCACCAGGTCGTAGATCTCGGCGAAGTCGCGGCCCCGCACGATCATCTTCTGGTACACGCTGTAGTAGTGCTTCGGCCGCCCGGTGACGGTGGCCTTGATCCGGGCGGCGCGCAGGTCGGCCTGGACCTCGTCGGTCACTATGGCGAGGTACTCGTCCCGCTTCGGCGCGCGTTCGGCGACGAGGCGGACGATCTCGTCGTACATCTTGGGGTAGAGGATCGCGAAGGCGAGGTCCTCCAGTTCCCACTTGATGGTGTTCATGCCCAGGCGATGTGCCAGCGGCGCGTAGATCTCGAGGGTCTCGCGGGCCTTCTTCTCCTGCTTCTCCCGCTTGAGGTAGCGCATGGTGCGCATGTTGTGCAGCCGGTCGGCGAGCTTGATGACGAGGACGCGCGGGTCCTTGGCCATGGCGACGACCATCTTGCGTACGGTCTCCGCCTGGGCGGCCTCTCCGAACTTGACCTTGTCGAGTTTGGTGACGCCGTCGACGAGGAGGGCGACCTGGTCGCCGAAGTCCTTGCGCAGGGTGTCCAGGCCGTACTCGGTGTCCTCGACCGTGTCGTGCAGCAGCCCCGCCATCAGGGTCGCAGGGTCCATGCCGAGCTCGGCGAGGATCGTGGTGACCGCCAGCGGGTGCGTGATGTAGGGGTCGCCGCTCTTGCGCTTCTGCCCCCGGTGCCAGCGTTCGGCGACCTGGTACGCCTTCTCGATCTGGCGCAGGGTGGCGGACTCGATCTTGGGGTCGTTGCCGCGGACCGTGCGCAGGAGGGGTTCGAGGACCGGGTTGTACGGGCTGGAGCGCTGCACGCCCAGCCGGGCGAGGCGGGCCCTGACCCGGTTGGAGGAGCCGCCGGAGCGTGCGGTCGGAGCCGGCGGGGCGGCGGACCGGGCCGGGGGCTTCGCCGCGGGGGGCGTCGGCGCCGCTGCCCCGGAAGCGGGCTTCGCCGGGGCTGCCGGCTCCGCGCCCGAGGACGGTGCGGTCTTCGCGCCGGGAGGGGGAGCCGGCTTCGTCCCGGGAGGCGGGGTCGGCTTCGCCGCGGCGGCGGGCGTCTCGGAGGCCGGAGCCTGGGCGGGGCCCTGTGCGGGCCCGGACGTGCCCGGCCGGTCGGGCTGCGCCTTTCCGGGCGTGGCGGAGGCCGCCGCGGGCCTATCGGGCTGCGGGGCGGCGACTGGCTGGGCCTCGTCTGGCAAGAGCGCTCCTCGTGCGGATCCGGGCTACCGGAATGCCCATCGTATCGACCCCTGGGCGGGTCCTCGCCCGGGGAGTGTGGAACCCCTCACAACGCGGGACGGGCACCCGGATGTTCCCGGGTGCCCGTCCTGTAGGTCCCTGAGCGTGGGGCGGCCACGCGATGCAGGTCAGAGGGTGATCAGAGCCTCCAGCGGAGCGTCCCGCAACCCGGCCTCCAGGCGGGTGCGGCCCGCGAGGAAGCCGAGTTCCATGAGGACCGCCACCCCGGCGACCTGCGCTCCGGCCCGCCGGATCAGGTCCAGCGAGGCCTCCGCGGTACCGCCGGTGGCCAGGACGTCGTCGATGACCATCACCCGGTCGTCGGCGGCCAGGTCCTCGGCGTGGATCTCGATCTCCGCCGTGCCGTACTCCAGCTCGTACGCCTGCCCCAGGGTGGCCCCGGGCAGCTTCCCCGCCTTGCGGACGGGGACGAAACCGATCCCGGCGCGGACCGCTACCGGCGCGGCCAGGATGAAGCCACGCGCCTCCAGGCCGACGATCTTGGTGGCGCCGTGCCTGACGCACAGCTCCACGAAGAAGTCGGTGAGCGCGCTGAAGGCCGCCGGGTCCGCCAGCAGCGGGGTGATGTCCTTGAAGACCACCCCGGGCTTCGGGTAGTCCGGCACGTCCCGGATGCGGCTGAGCAGCAGCTCCCGGGTCGCGTCGGTGACGTCCGCGCCGGTCATCGGCGGTTCCTCGGAGTGCGGCCGTGGCCTCCGGCCTCCCGGCGCTGGCCCACGACGGCACCGGCGTGTTCGGTGTCGTCGTCGAGGTCCTGCGCCCGGTCGTCGCGCTCGTCCTCGACGGACTCGCCCTTGGCCGCCGCCGCGGCCCGCTTGGCCAGGATCCGCTTCTTCAGTGCCTTCATCTGCGGCTCGCGCTCCTTGAGGTCGGCGACCAGCGGGGTGGCGATGAAGATGGAGGAGTACGCACCGGCCGCGAGGCCGACGAAGAGCGACAGCGAGATGTCGTTCAGCATGCCCGCCCCGAGGACACCGCCGCCGATGAAGAGCAGGCCGGCGACCGGCAGCAGCGCGACGACGGTGGTGTTGATGGAGCGCACCAGCGTGCTGTTGATGGACCGGTTGGCGATCTCGCTGTAGGTCCAGCGGGTCTGCTTGGTGATCCCCTTCTGGCCCTCCTTGAGGCTGTCGAAGACGACGACCGTGTCGTAGAGGGAGTAACCGAGGATCGTCAGCAGACCGATCACGGTGCCCGGGGTGACCTCGAAGCCGACGAGGGCGTAGACACCGACGGTGATGGTGATGTCGTGGATCAGCGCGATGAGCGCGGCGACGGCCATCCGCCACTCGAAGGCGATGGCCAGGTAGACCACCACGAGGACCATGAAGATGCCGAGGCCCGCCCAGGCCTTGTTGGCGATCTGCTCACCCCAGCTGGGGCCGACGAGGTCCGCGTTGATCTCCGCCTCGGGGATGCCGAGGTCCTGCGAGAGCTGGGCCTTGATCTCGTCGGCCTTCTGGGTGTCGACCTCGGTGATCTGGATCCGGAGTCCGCCGTTGCCGAGCTCCTGGACGATCGCCTCGTGGCCGGACGCCTCGACCGCGTCCTCGTGTGCCTGGGAGACGGACACCTGGGCCTTCGAGTCGGTCGTGAAGACGGCTCCGCCCTTGAACTCGATGCCCATGTTCAGACCGCTGACCGCGAGACCGAGGATGGCCGTGATAGTGATCAGGATCGAGACGCCGTACCAGATCTTGCGCTTGCCGATGAAGTCGTAACCGACCTCGCCACGGTAGAGCCGGGCGCCGAGATTGCCGAGTCGCGACATCTCACGCCTCCTTCGGGTGGTCGGTGCGGACGTTGACGCGGCGTGAGCGGCGCAGCGGCGGCTTGGCGCCAAGCCGCTTCGGGTCCAGGCCGGACCACGGGTGACCGCTGGCGAAGAACTTCGTGCGGGCCATCAGTGTCATCACGGGCTTGGTGAAGAGGAACACCACGACCACGTCGAGCAGGGTCGTGAGGCCCAGCGTGAACGCGAAGCCCTGGACCTTGCCGACGGTGACGAGGAAGAGCACGGCCGCGGCCAGGAACGACACGAAGTCGGACACGAGGATGGTGCGCCGGGCCCTGGGCCAGGCGCGCTCGACGGCCGGGCGCAGCGTGCGGCCCTCCCGGATCTCGTCCCGGATGCGTTCGAAGTAGACGATGAACGAGTCCGCCGTGATCCCGATCGCCACGATGGCGCCGCAGACGGCGGGCAGGTTCAGCGCGAAGCCGATGGCCGGGCCGAGCAGCGCCATGATCGTGTAGGTCAGGATGCCGGAGGCCAGGAGGCTGAGCAGCGCGATGAGCGCCAGCCCGCGGTAGTAGGCCACCAGGTAGATGACGACCAGGGCCAGACCGATGGCACCGGCGATGAGACCGGCCTCCAGCTGCTCGCCACCGAGAGCCGCGGTGACGGTGGTCACCGTGTCCTCACTGAAGGACAGCGGGAGCGCGCCGTAGGAGAGGACGTTGGCCAGGTCCTCAGCCGACTGCTGGGTGAAACTGCCGGAGATCTCGGCGCTGCCGCTGAGGGTCTCGTTCACCTGGGGCGCGGAGACGACCTCGCCGTCGAGGGAGATCGCGAACTGGTTCTGCGGGGACTGCTGGGTCGACAGCTTCTTCGTGATCGTCTGGAACTTCTTGGAGCCCTTGTCGGTGAACTCCATGGAGACGAGCCAGATGCCGCGCTGCTGGTCGAACTGCGCCTTGGCGTCGTCGACGTCCGTGCCGGAGACCTCGGCCGGGCCGAGGAGGTACTTGGCGTCACCTTCGGAGCTGCACGCGACCGTCGGCTCCTCGGGCTTGACGCCGTCGCCGGCCGCTGCACGGGCGGGCTTGTCGGTGCAGTCCAGCGCGGTGAACTTCTTCTCGAGCGCCGCGGTGGCGGGGTCGGGCGTTCCTGTGGCCGCGGGCGTCTCCGCGGCACCGGGGGCGCTGGGTGTCGGCGTCGTGTCCTTCGTCAGGGCGCCGGTGACGGCGCGTCCCTGGGTGGTGGCGCTCGCCGAGGGCGTCGTCTTCGGGTCGGAGGCGGTCTCCGGGTCGCTCGCCTTCGCGCTGGGCGTGGCGTTCGGCTTCCCGGAACCGCTCGCTGACGGGCTGGCGGAACCTTCGGGCGTCGGTTCGCCGCCGGTGACGGTGAGCACGGGCCGGAAGTAGAGCTGGGCGGTCGTACCGACCTGCTCCCGGGCCTGCTTCGAATTCGTCCCCTTGGGGATGTTGACGATGATGTTCGATGCGCCCTGGGTCTGAACCTCGGCCTCGGAGACGCCCAGACCATTGACACGGCGTTCGATGATGCTGACCGCGGTGTTCATGTTGGTCTCGTTGATCGCCTCGGGCTTGCCGGGCTGGCTCTTCGCCTTGAGGGTGATCGACGTGCCGCCCGCGAGGTCGATACCGAGCCGGGGCGTGGTGTGACCGGACAGGAACATCCCGCCGGTCAGGGCGACCATGGCGATGAGGATCAGAGCCAGGGCACGCCCCGGCCTGCCCTGTCCACCGGTTGAGCCCCGGCCTTTCTTCGGTGCTGCCACCTTTTCGTTTCTCCCTGTCCAACCGCCCCGCGCCGGGTACGCGCCCGAGCGGCCACGAAGTGTTGTGGGGACCCGCCCCCGCAGAAGACCGCACGGCCCGTGAGACGCCGGACACCCGTGGGTGCCCGGCGTCTGTGGGTCGTGGAACTACTTCGCGTCGCCCTCGCCGTCGGCCTTGGCCTCGGCGCTGTTGGCCGCGGTGTCCTTCGGCGCGTCGGCGTCCTCGGCCTTCTTGCCCAGGTCGATCTTCGCGACGTCGGCGTCGGCGTCCGCCGTCTCGCCGGCCGTGAGGGAGGAGGCGTCGTCGGGGACGACCGTGCCGTCGCTCTCCAGCTCGTCGTCGCCGTGGACGATGCGGTTGTACTCCGCGTCGTCCAGGACGGCGCCGATGGCGTTCTTGGCGTAGACGGCGTGCACGCCGGGAGCGACCTCGAGGAGAACCGTGTCCTCCTGGATCTCCTTGACGGTGGCGTACATGCCCCCGATCGTCCGGACGCCGGTGCCGGGCTGCATGTCGTTGCGCATCTGCGCAGCCGCCTGCTGCTTCTTCTTGGCGGACCGGGTCATCAGGAACATGGCCCCGATGAGCACGATGAAGGGGAGGAGGGTCACGAGACTCACGGGACGGAACTTCCTTCGCACGACCACGCTGGGTGCACGCGGCCTGGTCTACGGGGGTGGGTACACCGACCTGTACGGGCGGCATCGGCGGAGTCTAAGCGAGTCCGCATCATTGGAACAACGTCCAGCATCGCACCGTGGTTCCCCTGCTGGCCAGCCCGTCCTTGATCAGGCCCCGAACAGGCCCTGTTGTCCCTTTGCGCCGTGCTGGGGCGGTACGAGTCCGAGGTGGGCCCATGCCGCGGGGGTGGCGACCCTGCCCCGCGGGGTCCTCGCGAGCAGCCCTTCCCGCACGAGGAAGGGCTCGGCGACCTCCTCGACCGTCTCGCGCTCCTCCCCCACGGCCACCGCGAGGGTGGAGAGCCCGACGGGGCCTCCGCCGAAGAGCTTCAGCAGGGCCCCCAGCACCGCGCGGTCCAGCCGGTCGAGCCCCCTCGCGTCGACCTCGTACACCCGCAGGGCAGCGGCGGCGATGTCCCGGTCGATCCTGCCCTCGGCCTTGACCTGGGCGTAGTCGCGGACGCGGCGCAGCAGCCGGTTGGCGATACGGGGCGTGCCCCGGGAGCGGCCGGCGATCTCGGCGGCGCCCGCCGTGTCTATGGCGACGTCGAGCAGTCCGGCGGAGCGGTGGATGACCCGCTCCAGCTCGGTGGGGGCGTAGAACTCCATGTGCCCGGTGAAGCCGAAGCGGTCGCGCAGCGGGGGCGGGAGCAGTCCTGCCCTGGTGGTGGCGCCGACGAGGGTGAAGGGAGGCAGTTCCAGCGGGATGGCCGTCGCTCCCGGGCCCTTGCCGACGATGACGTCGACCCGGAAGTCCTCCATCGCCATGTAGAGCATCTCCTCGGCGGGCCGGGACATGCGGTGGATCTCGTCGAGGAACAGGACCTCGCCCTCCTGGAGCGAGGACAGGATCGCGGCGAGGTCTCCGGCGTGCTGGATCGCGGGGCCGGAGGTGATCCGGATCGGCGCGCCCATCTCGGCCGCGATGATCATGGAGAGGGTGGTCTTGCCCAGGCCGGGGGCGCCGGAGAGCAGCACGTGGTCGGCGGTGGCGCCTCGGGCCCGGGCGGCCTTGAGGACCAGGTCGAGCTGTTCGCGCACCTTCTCCTGGCCGACGAACTCGTGGAGGTCCTTCGGGCGCAGGGCGGCCTCGACCGCGGTGTCCTCACCGTCCGCCCCGGCGTCGACCAGCCGGTCGTCCAGCCGCTCGTCCGTGAGGTCGCCGGTGTCGGTTCCGGTCTCGTCCCAGTTCATCTCGTCAGTCCCGCCTCGGGTTCTTCGGTGCCGGTCCGTGCGGTGTTCCGGCCGGCGTAGGGGGCGTGTGGGCCCGGGGGTCAGCGTGCGCGGTTGAGCGTCTGCAGCGCGGCGCGCAGCAGCTGGGGCACGGGGGCCTGGCCGCCGCCGGCGATCGCGGCCTCGGCCTGCGGGGCCACGGCGGTCACTGCCTCGTCGGCCTCACGCGTGGCGTAGCCGAGGCCGATCAGGGCGGCCTGCAACTGGTCGCGCCAGGAGTTGCTGACGGCGGTTCCGACGCCCTGCTGGCCGATGTGCGCGCCCACCGGTTCGCCGAGCCGGTCCTTGAGTTCGAGGAGGAGCTTCTGCGCGCCCTTCTTGCCGATGCCCGACACGGCGGTGAGCGCCTTCTCGTCCCCCGTGGCGACGGCGATGCGCAGGGCGTCGGGGCTGTGGGTGGCGAGCATGGCCTGGGCGAGACGCGGCCCGACGCCGCTGGCGGTCTGGAGGAGCTCGAAGACCTGCCGCTCGTCGTCGTCGGCGAAGCCGTAGAGGGTGAGCGAGTCCTCCCGGACGACGAGGGAGGTGGCGAGCTTGGCCTCCTGGCCGATCCGCAGGCCCGCCAGTGTGCCGGGGGCGCACTGGACGGCCATCCCGACGCCGCCGACCTCGATCACGGCCGTGGTCGGAGCGAGGGCGGCCACCGGGCCGGAGACGAAGGCGATCATGCGGTACGGCCTTTCAGCGTGCGGTGGGCGGCGACGGCCTGTTGCAGTCGGTTCTGCGCGGGCGCGCGCCAGATGTGGCAGATGGCGAGGGCGAGGGCGTCGGCCGCGTCGGCGGGCTTCGGTGGCTCGGCCAGCCGGAGCAGCCGGGTCACCATGGCTCCGACCTGGGCCTTGTCGGCGCGTCCCGATCCGGTGACGGCGGCCTTGACCTCGCTGGGGGTGTGCAGGGCGACCGGGATGCCGCGACGCGACGCGCAGAGCATGGCGACGGCGCTGGCCTGCGCGGTGCCCATCACCGTGCGCACGTTGTGCTGGCTGAAGACCCGCTCCACGGCGACGTACTCGGGGCGGTGCTCGTCGAGCCACTGCTCGATGCCCCGCTCGATGGCGACGAGCCGGTGGCCGAGCTCCGCGTCGGCCGGGGTCCGCACGACGCCGACGCCGAGCATGGTGAGCGGCCGGCCGGCCACTCCCTCGACGACTCCGACACCGCACCGGGTCAGCCCCGGGTCCACGCCCAGCACCCGCATGAATGGGCCCCCTCCGCCGCTCGGTCATCTGTTCCCGCAGGTTATCGGCTACCGCTGACAATGCGACGGGCCGACGGGTGTGTCCCGTCGGCCCGTCGGTGCGCCACGTGCCGCCGCCTCAGGCGTCGACCTTCTCCATGACCTCGTCGGACACGTCGAAGTTGGCGAAGACGTTCTGCACGTCGTCGCTGTCCTCCAGCACGTCGATCAGCTTGAAGATCTTGCGCGCGCCCTCTTCGTCCAGCTCGACCTGCATGGTCGGCACGAAGTTGGCCTCGGCCGAGTCGTAGTCGATGCCGGCCTCCTGCAGCGCCGTGCGGACCGCGACCATGTCGGTGGCCTCGCTGAGCACCTCGAAGGTGTCACCGAGGTCGTTGACCTCCTCGGCACCCGCGTCGAGCACCGCTCCGAGCACGTCGTCCTCGGTCAGCTCACCCTTGGGGACGATCACGACGCCCTTGCGGTTGAACAGGTACGAGACCGATCCCGGGTCCGCCATCGAACCGCCGTTGCGGGTCATGGCGACACGGACGTCGGACGCGGCACGGTTGCGGTTGTCGGTGAGGCACTCGATGAGCACCGCGACGCCGTTCGGGCCGTAGCCCTCGTACATGATCGTCTCGTAGTCGGCACCGCCGGCCTCGAGGCCGGCGCCGCGCTTGACCGCCGAGTCGATGTTCTTGTTCGGGACCGAGCTCTTCTTGGCCTTCTGAATGGCGTCGAAGAGGGTCGGGTTGCCGGACACGTCGGCGCCACCCGTGCGGGCGGCGACCTCGATGTTCTTGATCATCTTCGCGAAGAGCTTGCCGCGCTTGGCGTCGATCACGGCCTTCTTGTGCTTCGTCGTAGCCCATTTAGAGTGGCCGGACATCTGCCTTCTCCTTCGCGTCACCAAAATCGATCCGAACCCGAGAGATCCTACCGGGGTCGGATCAGCCCACGGAGCGCACCATGTCGGTGAAGAGCGCGTGCACACGGTGGTCGCCCGTCAGTTCCGGGTGGAACGAGGTGGCCAGTGCGTTTCCCTGGCGTACGGCCACGATGTGCCCGCCGTGCACTGCGACGACCTCCGCGCGGGCGCCGACCGACTCCACCCAGGGGGCCCGGATGAAGACGCCGTCCACGGGTCCGCCGGGCACCCCGGCCACCTCGACGGCCGCCTCGAAGGACTCGTTCTGCCGCCCGAAGGCGTTACGGCGCACGATCATGTCGATACCGCCGACCGTCTCCTGGCCGGAGCGCGGGTCGAGGATCTTGTCGGCGAGCAGGATCATGCCGGCGCAGGTGCCGTAGACGGGCATTCCGGCCGCCACCCGTGCGCGCAGCGGTTCCAGCATGCCGAAGAGGGCGGCGAGCTTGGACATCGTGGTGGACTCGCCACCGGGCAGGACGAGCCCGTCGACCTCCGCGAGTTCCTCGGGCCGCCTGACCGGCCTGGCCACGGCGTCCGCCGAGGCCAGGGCGATGAGGTGTTCCCGCACGTCGCCCTGGAGCGCCAGGACTCCGATGACAGGGGTGTCGTTCATCGGTGCTTACCAGCCGCGGTTGGCGTAGCGCTCGCCCTCGGGCAGCGTGTCGCAGTTGATGCCGACCATGGCCTCGCCGAGGTTGCGCGAGGCATCCGCGATGATCTTCGGGTCGTCGTAGAAGGTGGTGGCCTTCACGATGGCGGCGGCGCGCTTGGCCGGGTCGCCCGACTTGAAGATGCCGGAGCCCACGAAGACGCCCTCGGCGCCGAGCTGCCGCATCAGAGCCGCGTCCGCGGGGGTGGCCACGCCGCCGGCCGAGAACAGGACGACGGGCAGCCGGCCGAGCTCGGAGACCTCCTTGACGAGCTCGTAGGGGGCGCGGAGCTCCTTGGCGGCGGCGTACAGCTCGTTGTTGTCGTAGCCGCGCAGCCGGGCGATCTCGTTCTTGATCTGGCGCAGGTGCCGGACCGCCTCGACGACGTTGCCCGTGCCCGCCTCACCCTTCGAACGGATCATCGCGGCACCCTCGGCGATGCGGCGCAGGGCCTCACCGAGGTTGGTGGCGCCGCAGACGAACGGTGTGGTGAAGGCGAACTTGTCGCTGTGGTTGACCTCGTCGGCCGGGGTGAGGACCTCGGACTCGTCGATGTAGTCGACGCCGAGGGACTGGAGCACCTGGGCCTCGACGAAGTGACCGATACGGGACTTGGCCATGACGGGGATGGAGACGGCCTCGATGATCTCCTCGATCATGTTGGGGTCCGACATCCGGGCCACGCCGCCGTCCTTGCGGATGTCGGCCGGTACCCGCTCCAGGGCCATGACGGCCACGGCGCCCGCGTCCTCGGCGATCTTCGCCTGCTCGGCGTTGACGACGTCCATGATCACGCCGCCCTTGAGCTGCTCGGCCATGCCGCGCTTGACTCGGGCGGTGCCGGTGGCCGGGGTCTCGGTGGACTGCGGGGTGCTGGGAAGCGTGGACACGGATCGACCTCACTGGGGTGGAAAGACACGGGATACTGCAGCCCCGAGCAAACGCTCCGGGAGCAGTCCACAGCAAGGGCCAATGCACACCCCGTGGACCGCTCCGGGCGTCGCCGGGCCTCCGGGCCCGTCCGTCACGCGCACCCGTGCCGTCCACCGACGGGCGCCGGGCCGCTCCGTCACCTCACACCTGTGACGTCCACCCCGCGCCCGTGGACATCGCCCTCAGGTGCCGGGCCGGTCGGCCAGGGCGACCGGGGGCTCGTCGTCCATCTCGAACGCCAGCGGGAACGGGGCGTGACCCGCGAGCCGGAACAGCCGCACCGTCCGGTGCCTGCGCAGCGCGCGGGCGGCGCGGACCGCGTCGTTGTGGAAGCGGCGTGCCATCGGTACGCGGCGTACGGCGGCGGCCAGTTCCCGGGCCGCGTCCTCGCCGCCCGGGACCTCCTTCACCGCTTCGACCTGGGCCACCTCGCCGAACACGGCCCGCAGGGCGGTGCTCAGCTCGCTCTCGGCGACCTCGCGCTGGTCCTCCTCGGCCTGCCGTGCCGCGTGCGCGGCCTCGTACAGCACGATCGACGCGGCGGGGTCGAGGACTCCGGCCGTGGCCAGTTCCTGGGTGACCGATGCGCGGCGCAGCAGCTGGGCGTCCAGCGCGGCCCGCGCCGCGTCGATGCGGGCGTGGAGCCGGTCGAGCCGCCCGGCGGTCCAGCTGAGGTACAGGCCGATCGCGACCAGGGCGACGACGGTCCAGATGAGGATTTCGATCACGGACGGCAAGGCTACCGTCGGGGGCGGCGGTCCGAGCCCGCCGGTGCGCTCCCGGGCCGCTCACCGGGCGGCGTACCGGCGCGGGCGTACCGGCCGGGCCCCGCTCAGTCCCTGGCGAGGCCGAAGCGCGCGCGGAGCCCCGTGCGTTCGTCGGTGTCCACGGAGGCGGCCCCCTCGGTGACCGTCTCGTACACCCCGAGGATGTCCGCGCCGACGGTCGACCAGTCGAACCGGCGCACATGCGCGCTGCCCCGCTCGCGCAGCCCCGCACGCCGCTCCGGGTCGCCCAGGAGCCGGATTGCGGCCGTGGCCAGCGCGTCCGCGTCCTCGTTGGCGAACAGGTCGCCCGCCGCTCCCTGGTCGAGCACCTGCGCGAAGGCGTCCAGATCGCTGGCGAGAACCGGGGCGCCCGCCGACAACGCCTCGACCAGGATGATGCCGAAGCTCTCGCCGCCGGTGTTCGGCGCGACGTAGACGTCGACGCTGCGCAGCAGCCTGGCCTTGTCCTCGTCGCTCACCATGCCGAGGAACTGGACGCGCGAGCGCATGTCCTCCGGCAGCGAGGCGACCGCCTCCTCCTCGTCCCCGCGCCCGGCGACCAGCAGCCGGGTCCCCGGACGGGCGGCCAGGATCGCGGGGAGGGCCTTCATCAGGACGGGCAGCCCCTTGCGGGGCTCGTCGATGCGCCCTATGAAGCCGAGCGTGCCGTCCTGCCACTCGGCCTTCGGTTCGGCCCGGGCGAAGAAGTCCACGTCGACACCGTTGGGGATGACCACGGCGTCCCCGCCGAGGTGCTCGACGAGGGTCCGCCGCGCGTACTCGCTCACCGCGATCCGCGCGCTGATCTTCTCCAGCGCCGGCTGGAGGATCGGGTACGCCGCGATCATGGCCCTGGAGCGGGGATTGGACGTGTGGAACGTGGCCACGATCGGCCCCTGGGCCGCCCAGCAGGTGAGCAGGCCCAGAGAGGGCGAGGTGGGCTCGTGGATGTGGATGACGTCGAAGGTGCCGTCGTTCAGCCAGCGCCGGACCCGCGCGGCGGAGAGGAAGCCGAAGTTCAGCCGGGCGACGGAGCCGTTGTACGGGACGGGCACGGCCCGGCCCGCGGACACCACGTACGGCGGCAGCGGGGTCTCGTCGTCGGCCGGCGCGAGCACCGACACGTCGTGGCCCAGGCGGATCAGGTGTTCGGCCAGGTCGCGGATGTGGAACTGCACGCCGCCCGGAACGTCCCAGGAGTACGGGCACACGATGCCGATCTTCACGGAGCTTCCCCCTGGGGGTCCAGATCGGAGAGCCAGAGCCGCTGCAGCATGTGCCAGTCCTCCGGATGCTCGGCGATCCCGGTGGCGAAGGCATCGGCCAGCGCCTGTGTCATGGAGGACGTCTTCTCCGCACGGGTACCTGTCTCCGGGACGGCGACGGGTGGATGGATCCGCGCCTGCATGACGGGCGTGCCGTCGTACCAGAGGGTGACGGGCAGCAGCAGGGCACCGGTCTGCTGGGCCAGGAGAGCCGGACCGGCGGGCATGCGCGCGGTGTCGCCGAAGAACTCCACCTCGACGCCGGAGGCGGACAGATCGCGGTCGGCGACGAGGCAGACCATTCCGCCCGCCCGCAGCCGCCTGGCCAGGATCCCGAACGCGGCCCCTCCGTTGTGCGGCAGGACCTCCATGCCCAGGCCCTGCCGGTAGGCCACGAACCGGTCGTACAGCGTCTCCGGCTTGAGCCGCTCGGCGACCGTCGTGAACGGCACCTTCAGGTCCGTGGTGACCCATGCCCCCGCCAGGTCCCAGTTCCCCAGGTGCGGCAGTGCTATGACGACCCCCTGACCCGCGTCGAGCGCCTCGGTGACCCGGTGGACGTCCCGGACGTTGATGGAGGCCCTGATCCGCTGCGGACTCCAGGTCGGCAGCCGGAAGGATTCCATCCAGTAGCGCATGTACGAGCGCATGCCGGCCTTCGACAGCGCGGCGAGGCGGGCGGCGTCGGCGTCGGGCACCACCCGGGCGAGGTTGGACTCCAGGCGCAGGACGGACTTCCCGCGCCGCTTCCACACCTGGTCGGCCAGGGTGCGGAAGAGCGCGGCGGCGGCCGGCTCGGGGAGCTTCTTGACCGCGCCCCAGCCGAGGCCGTAGAGCCCGTCGGTCAGACGTCCCCGCAGATCGGATCCGGTACCGCTCACTGCGCGGCCCCGCTCCCCCGGCCGGCCGCCCCGCCCTGGACGGCGCCCGCGGCGGCGTCGGCCTCGGCCGACTCCCTGCGCACGGTCACCACCCGCTGGATCAGCGTCACCAGGCTGCCCACGGCGACGATCCACAGGGCGATCGGCAGGAGGATCTGGATTCCCGGCACCCCGAAGCCGTGCAGCCCCGCGAGGCCCGCCGCGACGAGCGAGATGACGAGCCGCTCGGCCCGTTCCACCAGTCCGTTCACCGCGACCGGCAGACCGATCGACTCACCGCGCGCCTTCGTGTACGAGACCACCTGGCCACTGGCCAGGCAGAAGATCGCGACGGCGCACAGCACGTTGTCGTCGCCGCCGCCCGCGTACCAGAGCGCGAACCCGGCGAAGATCGCCCCGTCCGCCACCCTGTCGAGCGTCGAGTCCAGGAACGCGCCCCACCGGCTGGAGATCCCGGCCTGCCGGGCCATGTTGCCGTCGACCAGGTCCGAGAAGACGAAGACCGTGATCACGATCGTGCCCCAGAAGAACTCCCCCATCGGGAAGAAGACCAGCGCACCTGCCATCACTCCGGCCGTACCGACGAGAGTGACCGCGTCGGGGCTGACCCCGAGGCGGAGCAGCAGAGCGGCGAACGGTGTGAGGACACGCGTAAAAAATGCACGCGCGTACTTGTTCAGCATGGCCTTCCCGAGGTTCGGTGGGCGCCGTGCGGCCCCTTCGGCCACCGGCTGGCCCATCGTAGTCACGAGCCGTGCCGGGCAATGGCGGGGCACCCCGTCCGCCGGACGTCCCGGAAGCCCTGCTTCGCCGTGCGTGACGTATGGACGGCGTCCGGGACCGGTGAAAAGCTCGAATGACCGCGGGCGTCCCCGAAGCCGCCGTGACGGCTCCCCTCCGCCCGTGCGTCCGCTCTCGCGGCACCGCGCCACCGATCGGGAGGCACGCGTCATGGCTGACAGGACACACACGCACACCGGAGCCGCCGGCAGGGCGGCGACGGCCGACCGGCCCGCTTCCGTACGGAACGTGGTGCTGGTCGGCCACAGCGGCGCGGGCAAGACCACTCTGGTCGAGGCGCTCGCGCTGACGGCCGGGGCGCTGAACCGGGCCGGCCGGGTCGAGGACGGCGCCACCGTCTCCGACCACGACGAGATCGAACAGCGCCGGCGACGCTCCGTGCAGCTCTCGCTGGTTCCCGTCGAATGGGAGGGTCACAAGGTCAATCTCCTGGACACCCCCGGCTACGCGGACTTCGTCGGGGAGCTCAGGGCCGGTCTGCGTGCGGCGGACGCGGCCCTTTTCGTCGTCTCGGCCGCCCAGGAGGCGGACGCGGTGGCGGCCACCGCCCGTCCGGTCTGGGAGGAGTGCGCGGCGGTCGGGATGCCTCGGGCCGTCGTCGTCACCCACCTGGACACCGCGCGGACGTCCTTCGAGGAGATGACCCGGGTCTGCGGCCGGATCTTCGGGCACGGCGACCCGGACGCGGTGCTCCCCCTGTACCTGCCGGTGCAGGGGCCCGAGGGGCCGGACGGGCACGCCCCGCTCACCGGACTCACCGGGCTGCTCACCCAGCGCGTCCTCGACTACTCCTCGGGGGAGCGGCGGGAGGGGCCGGCGGACGGTGACCGGCGCGGGCCCCTCCGGGAGGCCCGGGCCCGGCTGATCGAGGGGATCATCGCGGAGAGCGAGGACGAGACGCTGATGGACCACTACCTCGGTGGTGGCGAGACCGACGTCACCACCCTCGTCGCGGATCTGGAACGGGCCGTCGCACGCGGCTCCTTCCATCCCGTCCTCACCGCCGCACCCGCCGCCGAGGGGGCCCGCCAGGGGGTCGGCACCGTGGAGCTCCTCGACCTGATCACCCGGGGCTTCCCCTCCCCCGAGGAACGCACACCGCCCGTCGTCACCACCCCGGGCGGCGCCCCGCGCCCCGCCCCGGTCTGTGATCCCGCGGCGCCGCTGGTCGCCGAGGTCGTGAAGACCACCTCCGACCCCTACGTGGGGCGGGTCTCGCTCGTCCGGGTCTTCTCCGGCACCCTGCGCCCGGACGACACCGTGCACGTGTGCGGCCACGGCCTCGACCGCCCCGGGGTCGGTGCCGGGTCCTTCCACGAGGCCGATGTGCGCGTCGGAGCCCTCTCCGCGCCGTTCGGAAGGCAGCAGCACCCGCTGGAGAGCTGCGTCGCCGGAGACCTGGCCTGCGTCTCCAAGCTCGGCGGGGCCAGGACGGGTGACACCCTCTCGGCTAACGGCGTCCCGCTGCTGATGAAGCCGTGGGCCATGCCCGACCCGCTGCTCCCGCTGGCGGTCCGCGCCCACGGCAAGGCCGACGAGGACCGGCTCTCGCAGGGCCTCGCACGCCTGGTCGCCGAGGACCCCACCATGCGTCTGGAGCACGACCAGGACACCCACCAAGTCGTGCTGTGGTGCATGGGCGAGGCGCACACGGACGTCGCGCTGGAACGCCTGCGCAGCAGGTACGGCGTCCAGGTCGACACCGAACCCCATCGGGTGCCGCTGCGCGAGACGTTCGCCTCCCGGACCGTCGGGCGGGGCAGGCACGTCAAGCAGTCCGGCGGCCACGGCCAGTACGCCGTCTGCGAGATCGAGGTGGAGCCGCTGCCACCGGGAGCGGGCATCGAGTTCGTCGACAAGGTGGTCGGCGGCTCGGTGCCGCGGCAGTTCGTCGCGTCCGTGGAGAAGGGCGTCCGTGCCCAGGCGGCACGCGGTGTCGCGTCCGGCCACCCGCTCGTCGACGTACGCGTCACCCTGCTCGACGGGAAGGCCCACGCGGTCGACTCCTCCGACGCCGCCTTCCAGACCGCGGGCGCGCTGGCACTGCGGGAGGCGGCGGCGGGGACCCGCGTCCAGCTCCTCGAACCCGTCGCGGAGGTCGGTGTCCTGGTTCCCGACGACTACGTGGGGGCCGTCATGAGCGATCTCGCGGGCCGGCGCGGCCGGGTCGTCGGCACCGAACAGGCATCTGAGCAGCGCACGCGCGTACGCGCCGAGGTGCCGGAGGCCGAGATGGGCAGGTACACCGTCGACCTCCGCTCCCTGACGCACGGGACCGGCCGTTTCGACCGGGCGTACGCCCGGCACGAACCGATGCCCCGGCAACTCGCCGAGCGCCTCCGCGAACCGCAGCAAAGCGGCGCAAAGGTGAGCTAGTTGACTGGATATGGCCCCTTACGCCCGCCCGTCGGCCTCGTCGGCGGGCGGGCGCGCGGCCCGGACGATAGTCTGTGGGCCCAGCTCAGAAGGTGTGCGACGTACGGTAGTTGGGAACAGCCGCAGGAGCAGGCCGTGCGGGCGAGTGGGGGCGACAGTGGCCAACGACGGATTCGATTTCTCTCCCGGAGCGCAGATCCCGCTCCAGGGAACGGGCGGACAGGCGGTGGCGACCAACGCCCTCGCCTCCGCCGCGTACCGCGACAGCGATGTGACGGAGATCCTCAAGGCCAACAGCGAGTGGCACAAGTCCGAGGTGAAACCGGGCGAGTCCACGCTGTTCAAGTCCGACTACTTCAAGCCGAATCTCGGCGAGGCGTTCTCCAGGGCCGTCCAGGAACGCATGCTCGGCGGTGGCCGCAACGCCCTCATCCAGTCCTTCGGCACCGACCCGCAGACCGTCGTCGAGCACTGCCTGTCCGCGACCCGGCTGCGCAAGGCGCGCGACACGAAGCTGACCCTGGTCACCGCCGTGTTCGGCTTCGCCTTCCTGCCCGGCCTGGTCCTCTGGGTCCTGGCCTTCCGGCTGCGGGACTTCCTCAACAAGTCCAAGGACAAGCTCTTCCAGGCGCTGGGCGGAATCCTGCTCGTCGCGCTCGGCGCCGCCGCCGCCTTCTTCCTGATCACGATGCCGCTCACCGGTTTCCTCGGCCTCTACCTGCGGGCCGCCGCCATCGCCCCCCTGATCGGCTGGCTGCTCGCCAAAAGGATCGCGGAGGCCTCCGTCAAGGACCTGCGCGCCCGCTGGGAGGGGCTCCTCTCCGGCGGCGGCGTCAGTGCGAAGATCCCCGAGGCGGTACCCAAGAACCCCAGCGAGACCGCCCGTGAGGCGCTGCGCCAGGGCCTGGAGAAGCTCTCCGCCGAGCAGCAGTCCAACGCCGTCTTCTACGCGGGCCCCAAGGGAATCCTCGGCATGGGTACCCGCTGGGGCAGCTGGCAGCTCGCCGAGGAGCTCAAGCCGGAGGACCCCACCAGGGAGATCCACCAGTTCCGCAGCTGGGACGTCGTACGGGCCATCCACGACCAGCTGAAGATGCTGGAGCGCGGCCCGCTGAACACCGGTGGCTTCCCCACGCCGTCCGTCAAGCACTGGATCGTCTCGCCCGTCGGCGAGAACGCGGACACCGTCTCGCGTCCCGAGGGCGAGGACGTCGCCACCTTCCAGATCAAGCCCCACGAGATACAGCGCATCTGCAACCACCAGCAGTTCGGCAGTGGCAACCGGCACTACCTGGGCGTCCAGTTCACCCTCTGGGACGGCCAGCTGGTCATCACGATGCTGATCACCGTCACCGTGCTCCACGAGACGCTGCGGATCGAGGTCACCGGACACGCGCTGGGGCCCGTCCACTCGCTCTTCCTCACCAAGCCGGAGGCCGCGACCAAGACGGTCAAGAAGGCGGTCAGGTTCTGGGAGACCCGGAAGATCACGCTCCCCCTGGTCAAGGCGAGCGAGGTCGTGCGGCTCTCCCTGCGCGCGCCCTTCACCTGGTACCCGCCGCTGCTGGACTACCTGGGCGGGAAGATCGTCCTGCCCGAGCCCTTCGGCCTGCGCCACGCCTGGGCCGCCAAGCCGTGGGGCCACCGCTTCATGGCAGACGACGCCATGCGGACGGCCACCCCGGTCCTGCGTGTCGTCCACTCCGCGACGATGCGGGTGCTGAAGGAACACGGCGTCGACACCGAGCGCTTCGACAACCGCTCCATGATCCTCAGCGGACTGGTGCAGGACCCCGCCCCCAGGAAGGCCGACGTCTACGACGCGTGAGCCAGCCCGGGGCCGGACCCGCCCGGGCAGGCACCACACGGGGCGGAGGATGTCAGGTCAGGCGGACGGCAGTCCCGCCGGCCACACGTCGGCCAGCATCGTCCGGGTGTCTCCCAGCAGCTGCGGGAGCACCTTCGTGTGTCCGACGACCGGCATGAAGTTGGTGTCCCCGCCCCAGCGCGGTACCACGTGCTGGTGGAGGTGCGCGGCGATACCCGCGCCGGCCTCGGCACCCTGGTTCATCCCGATGTTGAAGCCGTGCGCCCCTGAGGCGGCCCGCAGCGCGACCATGGCCCGCTTGGTGAAGTCGGCCAGCTCCGCGGTCTCCGGGCCGTCGAGCTCCGTGTAGTCGGCCACGTGGCGGTAGGGCACGACCATCAGGTGCCCGCCGTTGTACGGATACAGATTGAGCACCGCGTAGACCTTCTCGCCGCGCGCGATGACCAGCCCGTCCTCGTCGGATTTGGACGGAATCTCACAGAACGGGCAGCCGTCCCCCGCTCCCGGGCCGCTCGGCTTGCTCTCACCCTGGATGTAGGCCATCCGGTGGGGCGTCCACAGGCGCTGGAACGCGTCGGGCGTCCCCACTCCGATCTGCTGCTCCGGCTCACTCGTCATGCCGGTCAGCATATTGCGTCACTCCCCCCGCGCGTGTCGCCGGGGCCGACGCCGCCCGCGCACCGCGATGCTGACGCCATGAGCGACCGTCCCGCGGCCCCCGCCCCCGACCGGCTGAAGGAATGGGAGCAACGCACCGAGGTGCCCCTCTTCGCCGCGTCGCTGGTCTTCCTGGCCGGCTACGCGGTCCGCGTGCTCGCCCCTCTCGGCGCCCAGCCATGGCGTGACGTCGCCCTCGCTCTCGTGGCCGCCACCTGGCTGCTCTTCGCCGTGGACTACGGCGTACGGCTCCGCCTCAGCGGCCAGGGCCGGCGTTTCGTCCGCAGCCACTGGCTGGACACGGTCGTCCTCCTGCTGCCGCTGCTGCGCCCGCTGTGCGTGGTCCGGATCTACACGGCGGTCCAGAGGCGCCGGGCGCGTCCCCGGATGAGCCTCTACGCCCGGGTCATGACGTATGCGGGACTCACGACGCTCCTTCTCGGCTTCTCCGCGGCCCTCGCGGTGTACCACCAGGAGAGGGGCGCCCCGGGCACCACGATCCGTACGTTCGGGGACGCGGTGTGGTGGGCGTGCGCGACGCTCACGACGGTCGGGTACGGCGACGCCGTGCCGGTGACGTTCGGCGGGCGCCTCGTCGCGGCGGGCCTGATGGCGTGCGGGCTGGCTCTGCTGGGGGCGGTGACGGGGTCGTTCTCGTCGTGGCTCCTCCAGGTGTTCGCCCGGGAGGACGAGAAGAGGCCCCCGGGGAGCGCCTAGCTCCCCGGGGGCCTCCGCTCAGGCGAGGATCACACCTGTACGCGGCGCTCCACCACATCGGCGAGCTTGGCGATCGCCTCGTCGCGGGCGATGCCGTTCTCCTGCGACCCGTCGCGGTACCGGAAGGACACCGTGCCCGCGTTCATGTCCTCGTCCCCGACGATGATCATGAACGGGACCTTGGCCTTCTGGTGGTTCCTGATCTTCTTCTGCATCCGGTCGGAGGAGGCGTCCACCTCGACGCGCAGCCCCTTCCTCCGGGCCTGGGCGGCGAACTCCTGGAGGTACGGGATGTGGGTGTCGCCGATCGGGATGCCGACCGCCTGGACCGGGGCCAGCCAGACCGGGAACGCGCCCGCGTAGTGCTCGAGCAGCACGGCGAAGAAGCGCTCGATGGAGCCGAACAGCGCGCGGTGGATCATGACCGGTCGCTGCTTGGTGCCGTCCGGGCCGGTGTACTCCAGGTCGAAGCGCTCGGGCAGGTTGAAGTCGAGCTGCACGGTCGACATCTGCCAGGTGCGGCCGATGGCGTCCTTGCACTGCACCGAGATCTTCGGCCCGTAGAACGCGGCGCCGCCCGGGTCCGGGACCAGGGGCAGACCCTGCTTCTCGGCGACCTGGCGCAGCGTCTCGGTGGCCTCCTCCCAGACCTCGTCGCTGCCGACGAACTTCTCCGGGTCCTTGGTGGAGAGCTCCAGGTAGAAGTCCGTGAGGCCGTAGTCGCGGAGGAGGTTCAGGACGAAGGTGAGCGTCCTGTCGAGCTCCTCCGCCATCTGCTCCTTGGTGCAGTAGATGTGCGCGTCGTCCTGGGTGAAGCCGCGCGAGCGGGTCAGGCCGTGCACGACACCCGACTTCTCGTACCGGTAGACCGTGCCGAACTCGAAGAGGCGCAGCGGCAGTTCACGGTAGGAGCGGCCGCGCGCGTCGAAGATCAGGTTGTGCATCGGGCAGTTCATCGGCTTGAGGTAGTAGTCCACCCCGTCGTCGAGCTGCATGGGCGGGTACATGCCGTCGGCGTACCAGTCCAGGTGGCCGGACTTCTCGAAGAGCTTGCCCTTGGTCGCGTGGGGACTGTAGACGAACTCGTAGCCCTCCTCCTCGTGGCGGCGCCGCGAGTAGTCCTCCATGGCCCGGCGGATGACGCCGCCCTTGGGGTGGAAGACCGCGAGGCCGGGGCCGATCTCGTCGGGGAAGGAGAAGAGGTCCAGCTCGTTGCCGAGCTTGCGGTGGTCGCGCTTGGCGGCCTCCTCCAGGAACAGCAGGTGCGCCTTGAGCTCGTCCTTGGTGGGCCAGGCGGTGCCGTAGATGCGCTGGAGCATCGGGTTCTTCTCGCTGCCGCGCCAGTACGCCGCCGCGTTCCGCATCAGCTTGAACGCGGGGATGAAGCGGGTGGTGGGCAGGTGCGGGCCCCGGCAGAGGTCCTTCCAGCACAGGTCGCCGGTCTTGGCGTCCAGGTTGTCGTAGATGGTCAGCTCGCCGCCGCCCACCTCGACGTCCGCGCCGTCATCCGTGGAGGCCGAGCCCTTGATGCCGATGAGCTCCAGCTTGTACGGCTCGCCCGCGAGCTCCTCGCGGGCGGCCTCGTCGGTGACGACGCGGCGGGAGAACTTCTGGCCCCGCTTCTGGATCTCCTGCATCTTCTTCTCGATGGCCTTGAGGTCCTCGGGCGTGAACGGCCTCTCGACGTCGAAGTCGTAGTAGAAGCCGTCCTTGACCGGGGGCCCGATGCCCAGCTTGGCCTCGGGGAACAGCTCCTGCACGGCCTGCGCCATGACGTGCGCGGTGGAGTGCCGCAGGATGTTCAGGCCGTCCTCGGAGGAGATCTCCACGGGCTCGACGACCTCGCCGTCCCGGAGCTCGTACGCGAGGTCCCGCAGCTCGCCCTCGACCCGCGCGGCCACGACGGTGCGCTGCCCGGGGAAGAGCTCGGCGGCCGTCGTGCCCGTCGTCACCACGCGCTCTTCCCGCTCGGAATCGCGTTGGATGATCACACGGACGTCTGACACCGGTCTCTCCTGACTGAGGGGGTGCGTCGCTTTCCTCTGCGCGCGCAAGAGGAATCGTACCGAGCCGGGGGGCCTCGACGCGAAAGGGATACCGCGGCCCCCTACTCCCCCGTGTCCTCGCCCGCGCAGGCCTCCTCGAAGAAGTCGACGTTCTCGTGGAGCGCCTTCATGAGCCGGTCCCTCTCCGCCTCGTCCACCTGGACCGGCGCGACCTGCGAGGCGCCGGCGAGCCGCCGGAACCCGCCCCGGTTCTCCAGCCTCCCCTCCACCCGCAGCGGCAGGCCGACCAGGTGGGCGTGACCGGCGATCCGGTAGGCCTCCTCGTCGAGCTGGATCCGTACGTGCGCGACCTCCGCCCCCGCCAGCACCCGCAGCCGCACGATGCCGGGGCCGCGCGGCCCCGCACGGCGCAGCCGCACGACGGCACCGGTGATCCGTACGGGCACGTCGGGCTCGTCCCGCAAGTAGCGCGCTCCGGCCAGGCGGAGGGCGGGCAGGTCGCCGGGGGAGAACTCGACGGGCTCGGGGCTCGCGGGGCAGCCTTCGGGGGTCCCGGCGGCGGGAGCCCAGGCGAGGGTGATCCTGGCGCCTTCCGCCCCACGGACGAGGTCGACGACCGCCCGGGTCAGTTCCCGGCTCACCCCGGCGGCGACCGCGGCGTCGAACGCGTCCGTCCCACCGGTGGCCCGCTGGTAGTCGACGGCTTCCCTGGCGGCGTGCAGCGCCGCGTACAGCTGGACGGCGACGGCCCGTCCCGAGGTGACGGGGACGAAGGCGGTGAGGCTGCGGCCGTCGGCCGCCGGCCCGACCAGGGTGTCGTCCAGGGCGCTCTTGGCCTTCCTCCTGCGCCGGGCGCCGTGATGGCCCGCCCTGCCGCGCACGGCGAGGGATCCGGCGAGGAGTATCTGCCGGGCCGCCGTGCGCAGCTGGTCGGCGCCCGTCCAGTCGGCGGCCCCCGCGGCGCCCTCGGGGACGTCGCGCCACCAGCGGATCTCGTCGCTCGGCACGGTGAGGGCGACCAGGATGTCGCGGGCCGAGGGCGCGGCGCTGCGGGTGAGCGCGGTCAGGGCCTCGGCGAGCAGGTCCTCGCCGTCGGGGTGGGCGGTGCTGTCCGGCACCAGCAGGCTGGTGCCGCCTGCGGCGGGGCCGGGCGGGAGCCAGCGGCTGTACCGGCCCCGGGCGCCGCCGTGCCGGTGCCACCCGTGCCGCCGCAGCAGGGCGGTGAGAACGGCGGGGTCGACGCGTGCGGGATCAGGAGTCTGTCCGGGGCCGGGGCCGTCGGCACAGGACTGTGCCCGGCCGCCTGCCGGGACCGTCCCTCCGGTGGGTTCGTCCGTCGACCGGTGCATCAGGGTCTCCCTCCCGCCCCGACTCGGGCCATGATGTCGCAGAGCGCGCGGTCGTCGAAGATCCGCGAGGTCGGGATCCGCACGGTGGTCCGGTGCCTGCCCGTCACCGGATGGCCGGCCAGGTTCGTCCAGTAACAGCAGTGCCGCAGGTCCAGCCGCTCGTGCCCGGCCCGCAGCCAGTCGTCCTGGCTGCGGGGCACGAGCATCACGACGAGGATCTTGTGCACCGACACGGGATCGCGGGCGAGCTTCACCAGATGTGCGTTGTCGAGGGTGAAGGAGAACGCGGCGCCGGGTGGGTGCGGTGGGATCTGGTAGGTGCACTTGAGCTGCACCTTGATGGTCACCTCGTCGTCGACGGTGTGGCCGGGGGCACCGTGGCTGACGTGCCAGTCGATGCCGTTGTCGGGAAAGGGCTGCGAGAGCGAGCAGCCCGCTGCGGCCGCCACCGCGTGGAGGTAGCCCACCTGGAGGGTCTCCATGCAGGCGGTGGTGGCGAGTGTGCCGCGCAGCGGTGGTGTGCTCCGCTGCTGCGGCGGCTTTCCCCCGTGGTCCTCGGTACGGGCGGGACTCCCTGGGTTCGGCTGCGCGAGCGCCATGGCTCCGTGCCTTCCGGGCTGTGCCGACCGGTTGCCCGGTCTCCGCTGGCGGGCTGGTCGACTTCCGTACCCGTCAATGGTGTTGTCACCGCAGGAGCCCGGCCGTAAACGGCGTACCAGGCATACGGTGCGGGTATCACCGAACCGGGCAGAGGAATCCCGTCATCTGCCGCGCAGGCGCGAGGAGTTCGGGGATGACGCATTGGTTCGAGGGGCCGCTGGCGGCTTTTGACACCGAGACAACAGGCGTGGACGTCGAGGAGGACCGGATCGTCTCGGCCGCCCTCGTCGTCCAGGACGCGGCGGGCGGGCGGCTCCGCGTCACCCGCTGGCTGGTCAATCCGGGGATCCCGGTGCCGCCCGGCGCCACCGAGATCCACGGTCTGACCGACGACCATCTCCAGCGCAACGGCCGGTGGCCCTCGCCGGTCGTCGAGGAGATGGCACGGGCGCTGGCCGAGCAGTGCGCGACGGGACGGCCGCTGGTCGTGATGAACGCGCCGTTCGACCTGACACTGCTGGACCGGGAGTTGAGGCGCCACCGGGCGTCGTCACTGGCCGGATACCTGGGCGACAAGCCGCTGTGCGTGCTGGATCCGCGGGTGCTGGACAAGCATCTGGACCGCTACCGCAAGGGCCGTCGCACGCTGACGGACCTGTGCGAGCTGTACGGGGTGCCCCTGGACGGCGCGCACGACGCGGCGGCCGACGCGGCGGCCTCCCTGGAGCTGGTGCGGGCGGTGGGGCGGCGGTTCTCCGCCCGGCTGGAGCACCTGTCACCGGCGGAGGTGCACTCGCTCCAGGCGGTGTGGCACGCCGCTCAGGCGCGCGGGCTGCAGGCCTGGTTCGAGAAGAACGGCGCGGCGGAGGCGGTGGACCCGGCGTGGCCGTTGCGCCCGGATCTGCCTGCGGCGGCCTGACCCGGGCGGCGGACACGCGAAAGCCGGTCCGTCGGTGACTCCGACGGACCGGCTCTTCCCGGGTGGGCGATACTGGGTTCGAACCAGTGACCTCTTCGGTGTGAACGAAGCGCTCTCCCACTGAGCTAATCGCCCGGGAACGGGTTGAACCATACAGGGCTCGGCGGTCCGCGTTCAAACCGCTCGGAGCCACGCCCTCAGTCCGCGGCGTCCGGCGCGCATCATCAGCGCGTGGTTGGCGCGGAAGACGAGGCGCCCGGGCACGGCCAGCCTGCGCAGCAGCGCCCTGCGTACGACGGCCTCCTGCTCGTACACGATCCGGCTGCCGCCCTCGTGCGGGGCGACGGTCCAGCGTGCCCAGCCTTCGAGATCGCCGCTCATCGCCGCTTCGAGGATCCGGGCGACCGGGTCGCTGCGGCGCTGCCGCAGCGTCACGACGAGGTCGTACGGCAGGGACGAGCGGAAGCGTGCCCTGGCGGTGGCACCGTCGACGCGGTGGACCTCGCGGACCTGTGGCCACCAGCGCGGGTAGTCCTCGGCGCGCTCCAGGGCGGCGTAGACGGTGCCGGGCGGGGCGGGCACTTCCCAGACACTGGTGAAGCGGTAGTGGTTCCAGTCCATGTGCCCAGTCTGCGCGCACGGACCTACTCAGGTGCGGAACTGAGTATCCGGACCCATGCAGACGGGTGTGGCCGGCGCCACACTCCGGTGCATGAGACATGTGCCGCCGCCCGCGGAGGAGTTGGCCCTCCTCGATCACGAACTCGCCCGGCTGGACGCCCGCCGGCTGCAGTTGCTGAACCGTCGTGCCTGGCTGCTGAGCGTGCTGCGCGCCCCGGCCGTGCCGTCCCCCGCCCCGGCACCGGTCTCCGGGCCGTACGCTCCGCCCCCGTCGGGACCCGCGCCCGCCCACGGGACGCAGAATGTCCTGCTGGTGCTCGGCGGCCTGCTTTTGACGGTCGCGGCGATCGCGTTCACCCTGTTCAGCTGGGGCGAGATGGGCATCGCCGGCCGTTCGGCGGTCCTGGCGGCGGTGACCGCGGGCGCGCTCGTCACGCCCGCCACGCTGCTGCGCCGCGCCCTGCCCTCGACGGCGGAGGCCGTGGCCGTACTGGCCCTGGTGCTGACGGTGCTGGACGCGGTCGCGCTGCACGCGGTCGCGGCGCCCGGGACGGACGGGCTCGCGTTCGCGGCGGGCGCGTCGGCGGTGCTGGTGGCGGCGTGGACGCTGTACGGGCTGCTGCTCGGCCGTCTGAGGACGCCGCTGCCCGCGGCCGTGGTGGCGGGCCAACTGCCGCTGGTGCTCACCGCCTGGGCGTCGGGAGCGTCCGCGACCGGCTTCGGCTGGGCGCTCCTGGTGACGGCGGCCGCGGATGTCGCGGTGGCGTCGTGGGGCCGCGGGTACGCGGTGCGGGTCACGGCGTGCGCCGGGGCGTTGCTGACCGGGCTGGTCTCGCTGGCACTGGGGCTGGGGCTGTCCGTGTCGGCCCACGGTGTGCCGGGGGCCGTGGGCCCGGGCGCCCTGCTGCTGGCGGGTGCGGTGGTGGCTGCCGCCGGGGCGTGGCGCGCGCCGAAGGGGATGGCCGTACTCGGTGGTGCCGTGGCGGCGCTCGCCACGGTGGCCGCGGTGGGAGGCGTGCTCGGAGCGCCGTTGTCGTGGGACCGGTCGGTCGTGGTGTATCTGCTGAGCGGTGCGGTCCTGTCGGCGGTGGCGACGCTGCCCGGCGTCCCGCGGCCGGTCGTGCGAGGGGTCCTGGGCGCGTCGGCCTCGGTCGTGGCCGGCGCGGTGCTGTGGGCGGCGCCGGTGGTGGCCGCGGCGCTGCTGGGACCCGCGTCGGTGACGGCGAGGGTGTGGTCCGGGGCACCGGGGGGTCTACGGGACGCGGTGGGGCCCTCGATCGCGTGGTCGGAGTCGGCTTCCTCCCCGGTGGTGCTGGCGGTGGCGGCCGTTCTGGCGGCCGCGCTCCACTTCGGACGGCCGCGGGTGCTCCCGGAGCCTGGGCGTCGCGCCGCGGCGGCCGCCGGGGTGGTCCTGGGGTGGGGCGCGGTGCTGTCGCTGCTGGTGGTGGCGGATGTTCCGTACGGGGTCGCCGTGGCCGGGGAGTTGCTGCTGGTCGCCGTGCTTCTGGCCCTGGCGGCGCGTCGCGGGGCGGACTGTGTCGCGGTGACCTGCCTGGTGTGCGCGCTGGTGGGGGCCGTGAGCGTGGCGGTGCTGGGCCTGGCCGCGGAACCTGCGACGTACGCGGTCCTCGGGACGCTGCTCGTCCTGTGCGCCGGAGCCGCGGCGGCGTCCCAGGTGCCCGTGGTGCGGTCGGTGCTCGCCTGTGCCTCGGTGCTGTCCGCGATCGCCGTGGCCTCGGCTGCGGGGGCGTCGCTCGGATGGGGCGCCCCGCACACGGCACCGCTGGTGCTGGTGGTGACGGCGGTGACGGTGCTGCTCGGGGCACGGGTGCGGGAGCCGGTCGTGGCGGTGGCCCTGGAGCTCGCGGGGGCGTTCGCGGCCGTGGTCGCCGTGGCTCTCGCCGTGCCGGACGCGCCGTTCCTGGCGCTGGTGCTGGGCCTGTGCGGGGTGCTGGCCGCGGCCACGGCACTGCGGCCGGAGCGCCGTCGGGCCGCGGGCTGGCCGGCGGTGGCGCTGTTCGTGGCGGCGGCGTGGGTGCGACTGGCGGCTTCCGGGGTCACGGACCCCGAGGCGTACACCCTGCCGGTGTCCGTGGCCGCGTTCGCGGTGGGTCACCTGCGCCGCCGCAGGGAGCCGGCCGCCTCGTCGTGGGCGGCGTACGGTCCCGCGCTGTCCATGACGCTGGTCCCGAGCCTCGTGGTGGCGTGGGCCGACCCGCACTGGATGCGGCCGCTGGCGCTGGGGACGGCGGCACTCGTCATCACGCTGGTGGGCGCCCGTCTGCGGCTCCAGGCTCCTCTGGTGCTGGGCGGAACGGTCCTCGCGCTGGACGGGTTGCACGAGTTGGCCCCGCATGTGGTCCAGGTCTTCGACGCGCTTCCGCGCTGGGCGCCCCCGGCGCTCGCCGGGCTGCTGCTGCTCGCGGTCGGTGCGACCTACGAGCAGCGGCTGCGTGACGCGCGCCGGGTGCGGGAGAGCTTCGGCCGGATGCGTTAGGGCATCCTGTCGCCCACGAGTGCGAGGTTCTGGATCGCGGCGAGGCCGTACAGGGCGGTGGTGTTGGTGCTGACCCAGGCCGCTTCACTGCCCGGTACGGGCCCGGTGGGGCCCTCGACCTTCCTGGTGCTCCAGTCGGTGCTCTCCTTGTAGTCCCACGGGTCGGCGCTGCTGTAGAACTGCTTCCACGCCCGGGTCGCCAGGGTGACGTCACCGGTCCGCACGGCGGCGTAGGCGTCCTGCCGGGAGTGGCCCTGGAACAGCAGAAGGGTGCCGAAGTTGCTGCCGTAGCGGGCGGCCTGTTCGGCCTTCGTGGCGTTGAAGTAGCGGCAGTAGTCGATCCAGGCGGCCTCGAAGGCCGGCATGTCGATCATGTCGATGAGCTCCGCGTTGAGCTCGACCAGGCCGAACATGGCCGACAGGTGCGAGACACCGACCGCGGGCTTCTCGGCCACCGCGAACTTCCCGGTGTCGAGGTCGTAGAGGCCGACGCCCTGGACGAAGCCGTTGGGCTGGGCCGCGATGGTCTCCATGGTCGACAGGACGCGGTCCCTGGCCTTCTCCCACTTGGGTCCGCGCCGCTCCCACTCGGTGAGCCAGGCGGAGACCAGGCCGCTCCAGTCCGTGCCGAAGCCGATGGACAGCGCGTGGCGGTCGGGGGTGTAGGGCTCGGTGCGGATCTTGCGGATGGGGTCGAGGGCGAGGAACGTCTCGTCGGAGTCGACGTTGGCGTGCATGAGGTCGCCGACGCGTTCGTCGGCGGTGAGGAAGTAGAACATGCGCCGGTAGGTGGTGTTGGCGATGCGCTGCTGCTTGGCGCTGTCGGCGTAGTGCTGGACGCCGTGGCGGGTGCCGAGGCCCGCCCATTTCCCGAGGTGGTAGACGTCGACCTCACCGGTGTGCCGGGTCATCGCCTCGGCGAAGCGGTAGATGTCGGCGCGGCCCGAACGCATGTAGGCGTACCACAGCCAGAGGTCCGGCGAGAGTTCGGAGTTGTCCCAGGCGTAGCCGCCGACGTCGTAGCACCACTGGTGGCGGGTCGGGTCGTAGGTGTGCATGATGTCGCCGTAGTCCCAGAAGCCGTACCAACGGCGCATCTCCACCTGGTCCTTGTAGTAGGTGAAGAGGAAGTCCAGGTGGTCCTCGATCTTCGACTTGGCGGCCGTGGAGCGGTCGGGTTCGGCGAAGAGGCCGCCGAAGACCTTCGCCTCGACGAGTTGCCGGGGCGGGGCGGCGAGCTGCGGGGGTGTGCGTACGGCGTCGACCTGCTGGGCGAGGGTCTCGGGGGCGGGCGTGGACTCGTTGGCCCAGAACAGGAGTTCGCTGGTCCTGGCGATGCCGTACGGGGTGCCGAAGCCGGGCTCGTAGTCCTCGTACGTGATGTTGAGGCCTTCGAGCTGTTCGGGATAGGTGTCCTGCTCCATCCCGTCGTGGTAGAAGCGCAGGTCCATGGGCTGGGCTTCGGGGGACCAGAGCCAGAGGGTGACCTCGGCCTCGTCGGTGTGCGCGTCGCGGATGTCGAGTTGGGCGGGGTGCTTCTCCCAGAAGTCACGCAGCCCGAAGGAGAATCCCCCGCTGGGGCCACCGACGTATCCGAACCCGGAGGCCCTCCTGCCGCCGCCCGCGCCGATCCAGCCGTGCCCCTTCTTCGTGCGCTTGCGCAGGCCGAAGCCGTCCGCGGAGAGCTGGGAGAGCGTGTAGTCGCCCCATTCGGGGATGTACGGGAGCCGGGTGGTGACCCGCTGGTCCCAGGTGGCGGGATCGGGAAGCTCGCGGCCGGCGAACTGCGCCTCGCGCACCGCTGCCCCGGGGTCCCTGCGCAGCCCGGTGACGCCCTTCACGGCTTCGCGCAGCAGTCCGGTGCCGTCACCGCCGATGCGGATGTGGCGGTCGTACGCCGCGTCGCGCATGGGCACGGTGAAGCGGACGCCCAGGCCCCGCACGAAGTCACCGCTCGCCTTGCCGGGTTCCTGGGTGCCGTCGTAGGTGATGGTGTGCACCATGCGGAAGGAATCGGCGCCGGCGTAGAAGTAGAGGCGCACGGAGAACGGCATCCAGGACCGTGAGCCCCTGCGGTGCTTCCCGTCGATGCGGACGACGGCCCTGACGGGCCCGTCCTGCTCGACCGCGGCCTCCTCGACGACGCTCTCGAAGCGTTCGTACTTCTCGCTGCCCTGGTCACCGTCCTCGATCTCACCCTGGCGCACGAGGACGAGCCGGCCGTCACGGGCGATCTCGGTGGAACCGCGGGTGACCGTCTTGACGAGCGCGGAGCCGTTCGTACCGAGCTTCGCGGTGATCACCCCGGTGGAAACGGTGATGGTGCCCCCTCTGCGCACCGCCGTGACCTTCTTCGACGGCGCGGCCGGGGTTCCGGGTGCCAGGGAGAACTTCCCGGCGGTGGCCTCGGGGCCCACCGCGTGGGCGGTCCACTTGAGCGAGCCGTCCGGCCAGTAGCCGATCGGCCAGGTCTGCACGGGGACGTCCTTGCCGTCCTGAGTGGACAGGGCGAACGTCTGGCCCTTCGCGTACCGCCCCTTGGGCCAGGGCACGCCGAGCGTGGAACCGGGGGCGGCGCCGAGGCCGCCGGACTCCAGCCAGGTCAGGGTGACCGGTTCGTCGCTGCGCTCCGTGCTCCCCGCGGCCGACGCGGGAGCGGCCCCGGAGGACCAGCTGAACTGTGCGGCCGCACCGGCCGCTGCCGCGGCCTTCAGGAGCGTTCTGCGGGGCATCCTGGACATGGTTGTGCCTCTCTCCGTGCGGATGGGGACAGGAAACGGAACAGGGACGGGTAGCGGGTCAGCGGGAGAGCCGGCGCGCCCGTACCGCGGTGGCGGCGGCGGCGACGGCCCCGACGACGGGGACGGCCAGCGGCAGCACCAGGGCGCCGGACAGGACGACGACGGCCATCCCGCAGACCAGCAGGAGGGAGCCGGCCGGGTCGCGGACCGTGTCGCGGCCGGCCTCGGCGAGGAGGGTGCGCCACAGGGCGCCGGGCTCCCAGCAGGAAGCGGCGCGCACCACGGCGACCAGGAAGCCGATCATGGCGAGGATGCCGACCGCCCCCACGAAGGGGCCCCCTGGCAGACCGGCCCGGACAGCGGCCAGGTCGAGCAGGAGCAGGGCCGCCGCGGCCCAGACGGCCGCGCCGACGACCCACCCCCCGCGGGCGGCGGCCCGGGCGTCGGCGGCGAACTCGCGCAGGCCGCCGTGCTCACCGGCGAGGTAGCGGCGCAGGTGCCGGGTCCCCGCGGCGAAGGCCGCGGGGAACGTGAACAGGGGCAGCGCGGCGACGGCGATCCACACGCCGGCGAGCAGACATTCGGAGAACAGGGCGAAGCGGTCCATGACGCGCGAACGCCTCGCCGGGACACGGGTCTTCGTCGCCACGGCGCGTCAGCCCTTCAGGCCCGAGGTGGCCATGCCGTCGATCAGGTACCGCTGGAAGGCCACGAAGAAGGCCAGCACCGGGAGCAGGGCCACCAGCGACATGGCGATCATGCCGCCGTAGTCCGCCACCGCGTCCTGGTCGATGAACATCTTCAGCCCCAGGGAGACGGTGTACTTGTCCGGCTCGTTGAGATAGAGCAGGGGGCCCATGAAGTCGTTCCAGGCGTTGATGAACGTGAAGATCGCGCTGGTGACGAGCGCCGGCCGGCACAGCGGCATGACGATGGACCAGTAGGTCCGCAGGTGCCCGCAGCCGTCCAGCCGTGCCGCCTCGTCGAGTTCCTTCGGCAGCCCGCGCATGAACTGCACCATCAGGAAGACGAAGAAGGCGTCGGTGGCGAGGTACTTGCCGATCAGCAGCGGGGTGAAGGTGTTGATCAGCTCCAGTTTCTGGAACAGGACGTACTGGGGGATGATCAGCACGTGGTACGGCAGCAGGAGAGTGCCGATCATGATGGCGAACATGGCGTTGCGGCCGGCGAACCGCACCTTCGCGAAGGCGTAGGCGGTCAGCGAGCAGGACAGGACCACACCGATCACGGAACCGACGGCTATGTAGGCCGAGTTCAGGAAGAACGTCGAGATCGGGATGTCCGCGATGCCCTCGGTGAGCCGGGTGTAGTTGTCTCCGATCGGGTCGGCCGGGAACAGGTCCAGGGCACCGATGATCTCGGCGCTGGGCTTGAACGAGGCCCCGATCGTCCATGCCACCGGGTAGAGGACCACGGCGAGGATGGCTAGCGCACCGATGTGCCAGGCGAGTGCGCCGGGCCCCCGGCGCCGTACGGCTGCGTACCGGAGACTCATCGGCCGCCCTCCTCGTAGTGCACCCAGCGCTTCTGGGACCAGAACAGCACGGCGGTGACCAGGCCGACCGCGACGAGCAGCAGCCATCCCATGGCCGAGGCGAATCCCATGCGGCTGTTCACGAAGCCTTGTTCGTACAGGTAACAGGTGTAGACGAGTGTCGCGTCGGCCGGTCCACAGGTGCCGTTGCTGACGATGTAGGCCGATCCGAAGATCTGGAAGGAGTGGATGGTCTCCAGCAGGACGTTGAAGAACAGCACCGGCGAGATCATCGGAAGGGTGATGTGGAAGAACCTGCGCCAAGGGCCGGCCCCGTCCACCTCGGCGGCCTCGTACAGCTCACGCGGTACCTGCTTGAGGCCTGCCAGGAAGATGACCATCGGCGCGCCGAACTGCCAGACGGTGAGAGCGATCAGCGCGTAGACGATCATCGCCGGGTCGCCGATCCAGCCGCCGGCCTCGACGCCGAACACCTTCTGCGTACGGTCCACGATCGCGTCGTCCGAGAACAGCGCACGCCAGACGATGGCCGCCGAGACGCTCGCACCGATCAGGGACGGGGCGTAGAAGGCGGCACGGTAGAACGACTGGCCCCACCTCTTCTGGGCGAGCAGCATGGCGACGGCGAGTGCCGCGGCCAGCTTGACCGGGGTGCCGATCAGCACGTACCAGGAGGTGACCTCGACCGACTGGCGCCAGCGGGGGTCCGCGAACATGTCGGTGAAGTTCTGGAGACCGATCCAGCGCGGCGCCTCGAACAAGTTGTACTCGGTGAACGACAGGTACAGCGAGAACACCATCGGCCCGGCGATCAGGAACAGGAAGCCCGCGATCCAGGGCGACATGAACAGGTAGCCGGCCACGTTCTCGCGACGGTCCCGCCGTTTCGGGGCGGCGGGCGGCGCGTTTCCTCCGGGACCGTTCCGCTTGCCGACGGAGCGGCCGTCCCCGGCGTCGAGCACGCCCGGGGAGGTGTGGATGTGGGTCACCACGGTCCTCTCAGTTCGAGGCGAGGGCGGTCTTCGCCTCGGAGAAGAACTGCTTCACGGAGTCCTTCGGCGAGGTCTTGCCCAGGGCGAGGTCGGCACCGATACGCAGGAAGGCCGCCTCGATGACGTCGGCGCCGGCCGGGTGCGGGGTGATGGGCTCGAGGACGCCCGCGTCGGCGATCGCGGTCTCGTACGCGCCGATGGCCTTGCTGGGGGCGTCGCCGGGCTGGTAGGCCTCGAACTGCGCGGTGGTGGCGGGCACGCCGCGGTCGTACCCCATGATCCGGGCCACCTCCGGGTCGTGCGTCATGAAACTGATGAAGGTGGCCACCTCGGCGGGGTGCTTGGTCCGCGCCGAGCCGCTCAGCATCAGAGATCCGAGGTACTGCCCGGTCCTCTTGCCGTCGGTGCTCGGGATGGGCGCGAGGCCGTAGCTGCTCCTGCCCTCCGCGCTGTAGCGGACGGAGAAGTTGTCCCAGGTGAACTCTCCGGCGGACAGGCCCTTGGCGGTGGCCGACGCGGGTTTGATCTGCTCGACCTTGCCGGGGTCCGCGTAGAGACCCGACTTGACCCGCTCGAGGGCCTCGGTCCAGTACGGCAGCAGCTCGGCCTCACCGAAGCCCATGCCGTCCTCGGTGAAGAAGGCCTTGCCGTTCTGGCGCAGGACCAGGTCGTAGAGGTACATCACGCCGTGCGGTCCGGCGTCACCGGCGATCTTCTGCCCGCTCCTGATCTTCCGGAGGCCGGCGAGCCAGTCGTCCCACGTCCAGCCGATCTCGGGTGTGATGCCCGCCTTCTCGTACACCCTCTCGTCGATGACGAGGGCCATCGAGTTGCTGCCGACCGGCACGCCGAGCAGCTTGCCGTCGATCTCGGCGAACTTCTCCAGGCCGGAGCGGAAGCCGGTGAGGTCGAGGTTGCCCTTCTCCACCTGGGGGCTGAGGTCGAGGAGGACGCTCTTCGCCTCGTACTTGCGCAGGAAGGTCACGGCGTTCTGGATGACGTCGGGCGGGTTGCCACCGGCCGCCTGGGTGTTGAACTTCTTCCAGAAGTCCGGGTACTGCTGGAAGTCGGTCTTCACCTTGATCTTCGGATGCTTCTTCTCGAAGAGGCCGACGCACTGCTGGATCTTCTTGGCGCGGTCGTCGGCGCCCCACCACGAGTGCCGGATGGTGACCGGACCGCCGGAACCGCTGCCGCCCGAACCGCAGCCGGCCGCGGTCAGCCCGAGACCGGCCGCCGAGAGGCCGGCCAGCTTCAGCAGCTGCCGCCTGTCCATGCCGTTGTTCCGAGACATAGCTCGCCCCCACCGTTCGCATTGAATCGTTTTAGAAAGCGCTTGCTGGGCAAAAGTAAGGAGCGGCACCGGGCGCGTCAACGGTTAGGACGAAATTTCGGTGGCCTGACGACGGGCCGAACGGCACCGCGGGCGGGGCCCGGGCGGCAGCGTGGCGCACACACGGAAACACCGATGGCCCGGAAGCTTCTCAGAAGCTTCCGGGCCATCGGTCCGGGGTGGGCGATACTGGGTTCGAACCAGTGACCTCTTCGGTGTGAACGAAGCGCTCTCCCACTGAGCTAATCGCCCCGGCGCACGGCTTACATTACCCCATGTCAGCGGCGCCTCAGGACCATCACCGGGTCACTGCTCGATGTCCCACGGCATCACCAGGCCCAATTTCCAGACATAGATCCCCATCAGCACCGCGATGATCACCAGCCCCACCGTCGTGAGGATGATGTTGCGACGCCGGACCTTGGGGTCGAGGGCGCGCTGGGCGGCTTCGGTGACCCTGCGCCGGGTCCAGCGCAGGACGAGCTGCGCCCAGACGAACTCGGTCGCCCAGATCGCCATGCCGCCGAAGATCACCAGCCACCCCGGGCCGGGCAGCGGCAGCATCACGATGCCCGCCCCGACCACGGCGAGGCCGACGATGAAGATCCCGACCTGCCAGCTGAGGTGGAGCACCCTCGATCCCTTGATGAACCCGGGTGCCCGCGACCCCAGCTCGCGCTCCGCCACCCGCTCGTCCCCCGCAGCGGGCTCAGGGGCCACCGTGGCGGCGACCTCTCTCCGCTCGTCACTCTCCGCGTTCATGGGGCCCAACCTACCGGAACCGTGAGCGTCACCGGAATGGACGCATGACCCAAAGTTACACACCGCCGGACGAGCGACCTGAAGCAGCACAAATAGGTCAGAGGGGTTTACAACGCCACCGTAGGTGGCATGTCGATTTCGCCGACGTGCGAATCCCCGAGCGCACACTGAGCGAAAGGCCCTGGCGCTTATGAACACCACGGTCAGCTGCGAGCTGCACCTGCGCCTCGTTGTGTCGAGCGAGTCCTCACTGCCTGTACCCGCGGGCCTGCGGTATGACACGGCCGATCCCTATGCCGTGCACGCCACCTTCCACACCGGAGCGGAGGAGACGGTCGAATGGGTTTTCGCCCGTGACCTCCTTGCCGAGGGGCTGCACAGGCCCACCGGCACCGGAGACGTCCGCGTCTGGCCATCACGTAGTCACGGCCAAGGCGTCGTCTGCATCGCACTGAGCTCCCCGGAGGGCGAAGCCCTGCTGGAAGCCCCGGCAAGGGCCCTGGAGTCGTTCCTGAAGAGGACCGACGCCGCGGTCCCGCCCGGTACCGAGCACCGTCACTTCGACCTCGATACGGAGCTCTCACACATCCTGGCCGAGAGCTGAGCCAGGCCGACAGCTGCGGGACGCCGTCCGACTCGGGGAGACGGCGTCGCGCGGACAACCTCATAGGGCAGGCACCGGCGCCGTCGCCGCGGAACCCACCGCGGCGGCGGCGCCGCGTGCGGGCCGGGGCGGGCGGCGGCCCGGCAGGGTGACGGCGGGCGGGGCGGCGGCAGCGGCCGGGGCGCGGGCGGAGGCGGCCGGCCAGCGCGGGGGGAGCCGCAGGGGATGGCCGGCAGTCCTCGTCACACCGGCATCAGCCGCATCATGCACCTCACCGCTCCCGCCGATGCCCCGTCCGAGGCCACCAGGAGGGCCGCAGGTTCCGTCGATGCCACCGGGCCGGGAAAAGGGGCCTGCGCCTCCCGTTGAGCCCGCACCGGGCCCTGAGCGCCCTCGCCGAGCCAGTAGAGTCAGCCCGCATCGGCGGACGCCCGTCCGCCGGAGGCCAGGGAGCGAAGCGTGCTGATCCCTCACGACACCCGGATCGCCCTCGAAACGGTGGTCGATCTGGTGAACACCGCACCGGAGAGCGACACGGACGACGGGCTCGCCGACGTCGCCGCGCTCTACGACTTCGCGGAGCGCCACGACATCAGCGGGGTGGGCGTACTCGGCGAGAAGGACCTGCGGGCCGTGCAGGACGTCCGCGGACGCTTCGCCGAGATCTTCGCGGCGCCCGACGCGCGCACCGCCGCGGATCTCGTCAACGGCCTGGTGGCCGCCGCCGGGACCACTCCACAGCTCACGAACCACGACGGTTACGACTGGCACGTCCACTACTTCGCGCCCGACGCCTCCGTCGCGGACCACCTCGCGGCCGACTGCGGCATGGCACTGGCCTTCATCGTGGTGGCGGGTGAACAGGAACGGCTGCGTCGGTGCGAGGCCCCGGACTGCCGGGACGCCTTCGTCGACCTGTCGCGCAACCGCTCCCGGCGTTACTGCTCCAGCCGCACCTGCGGCAACCGGCTCCACGTCGCCGCGTACCGGGCCCGGCGCCGGGAGGCGGCGGGCTGACCGTCCCGCCGAGCGGGGGACCCCCCCTCCCGCGGCCCCGGGAGGGGGGCGGCCCAGCGGAGCGGGGGGCGTCCGCGCCGGGCGCCCGCTCACAGGAGGAAGAGATCGTGCAGTGCGGCCATCAGCAGCAGGCCGCCGACGACCGTCAGGAAGATCATCAGGGGCGGCTGGGAAAGCGCGAAGAGGCAGCCACGGGGCTCTTCGGCGGGGGGTGCGGGGGCTTCGCCCCGGGATGTGTCCACCATCTCGTAGCGATCATGACTCAGAGCGGCCCGTGTTGGCGATCAACAGAGCCTTTCGCAGGGCGAGTTCACCCACTCCGGATCAACGGATTCGCTCCCCCGTCCGAAACCCCGCCGGGCGTTCGCCCCGATGCCTCCCACCGGGCCGTCCGGGCGCCCCTGCGGCCGGCCGGTCTCCGGGGTCAGCGCGGAGCCGCGCTGGAGGCGCGTACGACGAGTTCCGGCTGGAGCACCACGCTCCGGTGCCGGTGGGTGCCGTCCTCGTCGTCCGCCTCCTCCAGGAGGAGCTCGGCCGCCATCCTCCCCATCACCACGGCGGGCTGCCGGACCGAGGTGAGCGGCACCGCGGCGGCCGCGGCGAACTCGATGTCGTCGTAACCGACGATGGCGACGTCCTGCGGCACCCGCACACCGGCGGCGTACAGCGACTGCAGGACACCGAGCGCCAGCAGGTCGTTGGCGCAGAACACCGCCGTGGGCCTCGGGACGAGGCCGAGCAGCCTGGCCCCGGCGTCGCGGCCCGCCGCCACGTCGAGGCGGTCGGAGGGGATCTCGACGAGTGCCTCAGGGCCGAGCCCCGCCTCGGCGAGCGCCGCGAGGGCGCCCTCGCGGCGGTCCCTGATCTGGTGCAGATCGCCCGGGCCGCTCACATAGGCGACGGAACGGTGGCCGGCCGTGACGAGATGCCCGACGGCGAGCATGCCGCCGCGCACGTCGTCCACGGAGACGGCGCAGACGTCGGTGGAGGCCGCCACCCGGTCCACCAGCACATAGGGGATCCGGTGGCGGGCGAAGGCCTCGAGATTGCCGCCGCTGGCGTCGGCCGGCGTGACCAGCACCCCGCAGACCCGCTGCTCGGCGAAGAGCCCGAGGTACTCGGCCTCCTCCTCCTGGCTCTGGCCGCTGTTGCAGACCATCACGCCGAGACCGGCTTCCCGGGCCGCCCGCTCGGCGCCGCGGGCGATGTCGACGAAGAACGGGTTGCCCATGTCCAGCACGAGCAGGGCCATGATGCGGCTGCGTCCCGCCCTGAGCTGCCTGGCGGACTCGCTGCGTACGTATCCGAGGTCCTCGATGGCCGCCAGCACACGGGCCCGGGTGTCGGGAAGCACCGCCTCGGGACGGTTGATCACGTTGGAGACCGTGCCCACCGAGACTCCCGCCTGCCGGGCCACGTCCTTGATCCCTGCCACACGCCCCACTTGCCCTGCCCCACTGATGCGTTCGGCCGCCGCGCCCGGCGCGGGGTCCCTGGTCCGCGGACGGGCGTACGGCACGGTCCGGCCCGCCGTCACCTCACCGCGTCCGGCGGATTGAACTGTTTCAATCCGCCGGGACGCCAACCGCATCCCCGGAATACCGTCAAGGTCGAAGCGGCGCGAGCTGAATATACCCACGCGCGGGGCGTGGGCGAGCACCTCCCCACCCACCGCGCGGCCATGAATCGATTCATACCCTCCGCGTGACGCTGCCCGCCCATGGGGGCAGGCGGCGCCGGAGGGCAGGTCAGATCCCGTGCTTCTTCAGGATGGCCTCGATGTCACTGAAGTCGTCACCGGATCCGCCGGTCTGCTGCGGCTTCTTCTTCGGCCTGTTCTGCGCCTGCGGGGCCGAGGAACCGGCTCCGGACGTCAGGGAGGGCGACGAGACCCCCGGCGCGACGGCGGCGTCCCGCTCCGCGGCCCGTGCGGCCTTGCGTTCCCTGCGGCTCGAGCCGCCGCGGCGCTCCACGGCGCGTGTGGTCAGGAAGAGCAGCCAGGCCGCGGCGAGCAGCCCGAAGCCGATCCAGACCGTCGGCTTGAAGACGATGCCCGACAGCCACTCGACGACACCGGTCATCACCAGGCCGACGGGCACCAGCGAGTAGGCGGCGATCCGGGCCGCCGTGAGGAACCGCTTGCGGTACGCGGTGATCGCGGCGATGCCCAGACCGGCCGCCGACACCGCGGAACAGATGGTCTCGGCAAGCATCAGGGCCTCCAGCGATCGGGATACGTCCCTTCCATCCTGCACCGGACCCTGCCGGAGGTGCCACGGTGCGGGACCGCATCAGGGACATTTCAGGGCCATGGTCCTCCCCAGGTCCCGAGTGGGAGGCCCCGGACCCGCCTGGAAGACTGATGCCATGAGCGATTCCACCTCCACAGCACCCCTCGTCCTCGACGTCTGGTGCGATCTCCAGTGCCCCGACTGCCACCGGGCCCTCTCCGACGTCCACGCCCTCCGTGCCCGCTACGGCGACCGGCTGGAGGTCCGGCTGCGCCACTTCCCGCTGGAGAAGAACAAGCACGCGTACGCGGCAGCACAGGCCGCCGAGGAGGCCTTCGTCCAGGGCAAGGGCCGGCCGTACGTCGAGGCCGTCCTCGCCCGCACCGCCGACCTCGCCCGTGCGGGCGAGCCCCTGCTGCTCGAGGTGGCCGGCGAAATGGGCCTGGACGCGGAGGAGTTCGACACCGCGCTGATCGACGGCCGCCATCTGCTGATCGTGGACGCCGACCAGGCGGAGGGGAAGGCGATCGGCGTCACCGGGACCCCGACGTACGTGATCGGCGACGAGCGGCTGGACGGCGGGAAGAGCCAGGAAGGGCTGCGCGCCCGCGTCGAGGAGATCGCCGACCGCCTGCTCGCCGGCCAGGGCTGACCGCCGGGCGTCCGGCTAGAGCGCCTTCGCGAGGTTGTACTGCGTGACCTCGTAGCCGAGCGACTCGTACAGGCGCAGCGCCGGGGTGTTCGAGGTGAAGACGTGCAGGCCGAGCAGACCGAGGCCCGCGCCGAGCGTGATGTGCTCCGCGAGGTGCATCAGCGCGCGGCCGTAGCCGTGCCCCCGGTGCTGCTCGCGCACCTCGATGTCGAACACGTAGCCGAGTTCCTCGCCGTCCGGGGTCTCGCGCCGGGCCACCCAGACATAGCCGACGACCGCTCCGTCGTGGACGAGGACGTGGAAGTACATGCCGGGGGTTGCCAGTCCGTCCGGCAGGTTCGCGGCGTGGTCGTTCTCGGACTTGAGCCGGGCCTGCTCCTCCGGGACGCCGCGCTCCGTCCACTCCTGCGCGTACGTCTCGACGCAGGTGGCGGCCCACTCGGCGTACTCCTGCTCCGTCATGGGGCGTCCCGTGAGCCCGGCGGGCAGCGCGGGGGCGGTCCCCGGAAGGGTCTTCAGCATGTTGCGGCTGCGCTCGGTGTAGCCGAGCACCGTCGCCAGGGTCCGGGCCGCGTGGTTGTCCGCGGGAGCCACCAGGCGGACCTGGGTGCAGCCCCAGCCGCGCAGCACCTCCTCGGCGGCGAGCGCGGCGATGGTCCCCCGGCCTCGCCTGCGGTGCGCCTCCTCGATGCCGAGTGAGTGGAGGACGCCCGCGGAGGCACCGAACGCCGGGTCGGTGGAGATGCCGACGGTGCCCACCTGCCGCCCGTTGTCGCACACGTCGTACGTGCGTGCCCGCGCGCCGTCGGCGCCTTGCTGGACCGGCCCGGCCGGCCGGATGGTCGTGGTCATCAGGGCTTTCTATCCGCTGGACGGCGGGCCGTCACCCTCTTTACGGATTCCGGTCCCGCTGAAGGACCTCCCGGCGGGCCCTCCTCACGGATCGAGGTCGTCCGCCGCGCGCTCGTCGAAGATCCGCATCGCCTTGGCCGTCACGGGTCCGGGGGCGCCGGGCAGCGCACGCCCGTCGATCCGGTGGACAGCCTGGATGTCGCGGAGTGTGGAGGTCAGGAAGATCTCGTCGGCCCGCGTCAGCACGTCCAGCGGAAGATCGGTCTCCTGCGCTCCCGTCCACTCGACGGCCAGGGCGCGGGTGATCCCCGCGAGGCATCCCGAGGTGACGGGAGGCGTGTGGATCCGGCCGTCGAGGACGACGAAGACATTGGAGCCGGTGCCTTCGCAGAGCTGCCCCACCGTGTTGGGGAAGAGTGCCTCCGAGGCGCCCTGTTCATGGGCCCGGGCGAGAGCGACGACGTTCTCGGCGTACGAGGTGGTCTTCAGGCCCGTCACCGCGCCGCGTTCGTTGCGCGTCCAGGGGACGGTCACCACGGCGGTGCTGTCGGGACGGCGGGCCGCCTCGCCGAGGGCGACGACCAGGCTGGGGCCGGCGTCGCCGCGGTCGGAGCCGAGCGGTGAGAGACCACCGGTGAAGGTGATCCGGAGCCGGCCGAGCTCCACGGGGTTCGCGTCGACGACCGCCCGCACGGCACGGCGGACCTCGTCGTGGTCGGGGCCGGCCAGGCCGAGGCCCCTGGCCGAGCGCGTCAGCCGGTCGAGGTGCCTGGTGAGGGCGAAGGGGCGGCCCCCGGAAACCCGGATCGTCTCGAAGACGCCGTCGCCCACGGTCAGCCCGTGGTCGAGCACGGACAGCCGGGCGTCATCGGCGTCCCGGAGTCCGCCGTTGACCCAAATCCTCATGACGCGGTCCTTCCTGTTTCCTCGTGGGCGCCCGACGCTACAGCGAGCAGCCGGGACGCCTTGAGCTCGGTCTCCGCCCATTCGCGCGCCGGGTCGGATCCCCAGGTGATGCCGGCTCCGGTACCGAAGCGGAGGAGCGGGGCGGGCCCGGTGCGGTCGATCCAGAAGGTCCGTATGCCGACGGCCAGTTCCGCGGTGCCCCGGTCGGCGTCCACCCAGCCGACCGCTCCGCAGTACGGGCCTCGCGGCGACGTCTCCAGGGCGTCGATGATCCGCAGCGCGCTGGACTTGGGCGCGCCGGTGACGGAACCGGGCGGGAAGGCCGCGGTGAGCAGCTCGGGCCACCCGGCGCCGTCGGCGAGCCGTCCGCGCACGGTGGAGACGAGATGGACGAGTCCCGGGTGCTTCTCCACCGCGCAGAGGTCGGGCACACCCACGCTGCCGGGGGCGCAGACCCGGCCCAGGTCGTTGCGGACCAGGTCCACGATCATCACGTTCTCCGCGTGGTCCTTCTCCAGCAGATCCGCCTCCGTGCGCCCGGTGCCCTTGATCGGTCCCGATTCGACGGTCCGGCCGTTCCGGGAGAGGAAGAGCTCGGGCGAGGCGGTGGCGATCTCCACGCCGTGTTCCGGCAGCCGGACCGTGCCCGCGTACGGAGCCGGGTTGCCTCGGGCGAGCAGGGCGGTGAGGGCGTCCACGTCGGCCCGCGGGCCGGGCAGCGGAGCGGAGAGGACCCGGCAGAGGTTGGCCTGGTAGACCTCGCCCGCCGCGATGTGTGCACGGATCCGGCGCACACCGGCCATGTAGGCGTCCCTGTCCAGTGAGGACGTCCAGTCCTCCGTTCCCGGACCCTGCCAGGCCCCGGGAACGGGGAGGGGGACCTCCTCGGACCGCACGGTGGCGAAGCGGGCGCAGACCAGACGGCCTTCGAAATCCGCGCACACCGCCCAGAAGCCGGATGATTCGAGAGCTGTGGGATCGCTGGTGACATCCCGCAGACCGGAGGCGACGAGGCCACCGAAGCGGGCAAGAGGGGTGAGGTCGCGCACGTGACCGAGTCTAGGGCGGCACGCGATGACCTGCGTCGGGCGACGGCGGCGCAGCACGCTGCGCAAACGCGTTTTTGTGCTGGCCCGGGAATCCGCTAGAGTTCAACACGTCGCCGGGACGCGCAAGCGGACCGGGAAAGACAAGCGGACGTAGCTCAGTTGGTAGAGCGCAACCTTGCCAAGGTTGAGGTCGCCAGTTCGAACCTGGTCGTCCGCTCGCAGAAGGTGGGGGATCTTCCCGAACCCCCACCCCTGGTGGAGTGGCCGAGAGGCGAGGCAACGGCCTGCAAAGCCGTCTACACGGGTTCAAATCCCGTCTCCACCTCCAAGGACGATTAGCTCAGCGGGAGAGCACTTCCCTGACACGGAAGGGGTCACTGGTTCAATCCCAGTATCGTCCACTGATCCGCAAGGATCCCCGCGCGATTAGCTCAGCGGGAGAGCGCTTCCCTGACACGGAAGAGGTCACTGGTTCAATCCCAGTATCGCGCACGCAGTACACGCAGGTTCACCCTGCGCGATTAGCTCAGCGGGAGAGCGCTTCCCTGACACGGAAGAGGTCACTGGTTCAATCCCAGTATCGCGCACCAGCCGAAACCCCCGGTCGTCTCGACGACCGGGGGTTTCGTCGTGGGCGGCGCGGTTCAGCCGGTGAAGAGCTGGGTGGCCTTGCGGGCGAGCTCGTAGAGGCCGTACGCGAACGGCACGGCGACCCAGAGCCAGACGAACACCATGAGGGGCTTACGACTGCTGGCGGACACGGGGGCTCCCTTCCGGTGCCTCGTGGAAGCGGGCGTGGACCGGGCGTATGCATTCGTTGGCGACGAAGCCGACGGCCAGCAGCCCGATCATGATCGTCAGCGAGGTCGTGTAGAGGCTGGGGCCGCTGTGCCCGGCCCGCTCCCCCGCGTCGGCGACCCGGTTGACGATCAGCGGTCCGAGCACCCCGGCCGTGGACCAGGCGGTCAGCAGGCGGCCGTGGATGGCTCCCACCTGGTACGTGCCGAAGAGGTCCCGCAGGTAGGCGGGAGCGGTCGCGAAACCTCCGCCGTAGAAGGACAGGATCACGAGCGCGCAGCAGACGAAGAGCGGCTTCGAGTCGTTGCCCAGCTGGGCGATGACCACGTACATCAGCGCACCCACGCCGAGGTAGACCCGGTACATGTTCTTGCGGCCGATCAGGTCCGAGGTGGAGGACCACAGGAGTCTGCCCCCCATGTTGGCCAGCGAGAGCAGGGCGACGAAACCCGCCGCCGCCGAGACCGAGACCGGGGCCGTCGTGTCCGCGAAGAAGTCCTGGATCATGGGCACGGCCTTCTCCAGGATGCCGATGCCCGCCGTGACGTTCATGCACAGGACCACCCACAGGCACCAGAACTGCGGCGTGCGCAGGGCGTTGCGGGCGGAGACCTGGGCGTTGGTGACGAGCCGGCGCGTCTCCTGCTTCGGCGCCCAGCCGTCGGGGAGCCAGCCGTCCGGCGGCACCCGTACGAGGAGGACGCCGAGTGCCATGAAGACGGCGTAGACGACTCCGTGGACGAGGAACGCCGTGGCGATGCCCGACCGGTCGGTGCCGAAGCTCTCGAGCATCCCGGTGGACCAGGGCGAGGCGATGAGGGCGCCACCACCGAATCCCATGATGGCGATGCCGGTCGCCATGCCGGGGCGGTCCGGGAACCACTTGATGAGAGTGGACACCGGGGAGATGTATCCGATGCCGAGGCCGATGCCGCCGATGAAGCCGTACCCGAGAACGACGAGCCAGAACTGGCCGGTTGCGGCGCCGAGCGCGGCGACGAGGAAGCCCGAGGAGAAGCAGACGAGGGAGACGGACATCGCCCAGCGGGGGCCGTTGCGTTCGACGAGCGTGCCACCGAAGGCGGCCGAGAGGCCGAGCATGACGATGCCCAGCTGGAAGGGGAGAGCACTGGCGGTGCCCGAGAGGCCGAGAGCGGATTCGAGCGGCGGCTTGAACACGCTCCACGCGTAGGCCTGTCCGATGGAGAGGTGCACGGCGAGCGCGGCGGGCGGTACGAGCCAGCGGCTCCACCCCGGGGGCGCGACAGTCCGGGACCTGTCGAGGAAGTTCATGGATCCGCACTCTAGGCATCAGTCATGGCCATGACTAGATCATGAGGGGAAGTCGGTCGACCGTATGCAATGCGGGCCCGGGCACAGACCCGGACCCGCCCTGCGGCACTACCCGCCCGGAAGACGCGGTCAGGAGCTGAACAGCATCCGGCCGAAGCTCTTCTGACGGTGGTGGCCGCCGTAGTGACCACCCTGGTGCGGCGCTCCCCACGCGGGGGCCGGCGCCGCGGGGTACGGCTGCTGAGCGGCGGGGTAGCCCTGCTGCGGGGCGGGCGGCGCGGGCGGGGCCTGCTGCGCCCACTGCGACTCAAGGCGGGTCAGGGACTCCAGCTCGCCGTAGTCGAGGAATATCCCGCGACAGCCGCTGCACTGCTCGATCTGCACACCGTTGCGGTTGTACGTGTTCATCTGCGCGTGGCACTTGGGGCACTGGATCATCGGGTGGACTCCTCAGGTCGTGGCGGCGTCGCCGGATACATGCCCGGCGGCACACGGTTCACCCTACGGCGCGTCGTCGGACGCCAACTCGGGTGGGAGGGACGCAATGCGGACACATGCGTCGATCATCAACTGTTCCACCTCATCCGGACTGCGGTCCTCCGCCATGGACTTGGCGAGGGCGAGGGCCGCCGTCTGCACGGTGAGCGCCCGTGCCGCCACGTCCAGGTCGGGCCACGGGTCGTCCCCGGCTCGTACGGCTGGGCCGTCCGCCGCCCGGTAGGCGTCGAGGAAACGCAGCCAGGTCCCTGGCGACAGCAGCCCTGCCGCGTACCACGCGGCGGGTCGTGCCAGGTCCCATGCGGGATCGCCGAGGCCCGCGTCGTCCAGGTCGATCAGCAGCCAGGGACCGTCCTGGGCGGGATGGCGTACGAGCTGACCGAGGTGCAGATCGCCGTGGCAGAGGAAGCCGCCCCGGCGCCCTGGCACCGGTGTCTCCCCGCGTGCCCAGCCGGGCAGCCCGCGCCAGGCGGCCAGTACGGGCGCGACAGCCGGATCACCGGGGCGGGCCGCGCACATCCGTGCCACCGCCCGGGCCGCCTTGGCCGGTCCGCGCATCGGGGGAAGCGGATGGGGCGGACGGGTGCGGTGCAGCCGCGCCAGGAGGAGGGCGGCCTCCTCCCAGGGCGCCGCGTCGGGGTCGGCGGGGTCGACGGGTACGCCGTACGGCCAGAGGCTCACGGTGCGGCCCTCGACGCTGCCGGAAACAGCACCGCCCGGGGCGGGGAGCGCCGGGAGCAGGACTCCCGCCAGCCGGGGGGAGGCGGCCAGCGCCAGGCGCGCGGCCAGGGCGGGCAGCTCGGAGTCGGCGGCGTGGGCCTTGGCGACGACCGGACCGCTGCGGACCACCGTGCCGTCCGGCCGGTCCGCGAGCACCTGGGGCGGGGCGCACGCGCACACCCTCGCGCCGGAGTGCGCGCTGTCGTGCGCGAGATCGCCCAGCACGCGCACGACGGAGGAGGTGGTCATCGGCTCGGCTCCCGGAAGGTGATCGGCCGGCCTTCCGGCCGGTCCCGGCGGCGATCGTACGCGGCCGCCCGCACCAGGGGCCGGACAGCGCGATGTCCGGCCAGCTCCCCAGCTGGCCGGACAAACGCTGCCGTCCGCCGCACCCCCGTCCCCACGGGGCTGTTGGCCGGATGTCCCGGTCCGGACCGCTCTTCCGGACCCGGGGCGCCGCTCAGCGCCCCAGCATCACGCCTACGGACGACGCCTGTGTGACCACTGCGTCCCAGCCGCCGAAGACGACGACCAGCAGGGCCGCCAGAGGAAGAACCATGGCTGTCGCCACCAGCGGGTGGCGCCTGCCGGACGGGCGTACGCCGAACGAGGTGTATGCCCTGCGTCCCTGCGTGCGGATCATGGTCCGCGTTGCCGTGTCCGCCATGGTTCCTCTCCTGACCTGTTCCGGAGCGGCGGGCGTCTGGCCTCGGGGGACGAGTTCCACGCCCGCCGCTTGACCTCAACACTAGGGAGGCGGGAGGCATCCGGCGTCATGCCCGCGTACCGAATGCCGGGCCTCCCGGAGGATGAGCCGGCGGACTCCGGCGTACTCCCCTGGGTGGAGATGCGGTGCCGATTCCGGCACCCGGCACCTAGGGGGTGTCCTCAGACCCCGGCGCGTGCAGGGTGCTCTCCGGTCCACGCCGTGCGACCCGGGGCGCGGCGGGCGGAGGATCTCCGGACCGGGCCCGGCCGCACCGGGAAGCCCGGCCGGCACGAGCCCGGAGGGAGGCTAGGAGTCCCGGTCACCGGTGGGCGGACGCTCGGAGGCGTCCTCCCGGGGGACGGGCTGTTCGACCAGGGCGAGCACCCTGGTCGCCATGAAGCGGGCGGTACGGACAACTGATCCACTTCGGGTGACTTCACTCACTTCCACCACACCCCGGCGGACCGCTGTCTCCACCCGCCGGCCTGCCCTGGAGGCCACCACTTCGTACGTCCTGGTCGTGTCACCCGCGTCCACGACTATTTCCACACGATCGCCCTTCATTGATCCAATCCCCCTTCTGCGACGGACCTTTGAGATCTCGCACGGGCCAGGGAGCCTGGATCCGCAGCTCCCTGACCACTTCTCCATCCTCCCACCGGGCACTGACAATCGATGGGCCGGTGAGGGCGCGGCCTCTGAGCGCGCCGCGCCACGGGTACGTAAGCTGTGCCTCGTCAGGCGGACCGGCAGCGGGGATGGGCAGACGATGGCGATGATGCGGCTCCGGCGCGAGGACCCGCGTGTCGTCGGCTCGTTCAGACTCCACCGGCGGCTCGGCGCGGGTGGCATGGGCGTCGTCTATCTGGGTTCCGACCGCCGGGGCCAGCGGGTGGCGCTGAAGGTGATCCGGCCGGACCTGGCGGAGGATCAGGAGTTCCGCTCGCGCTTCGCGCGCGAGGTGTCCGCCGCCCGGAGGATCCGCGGCGGCTGCACGGCCCGGCTGGTGGCCGCCGACCTCGAGGCGGACCGGCCCTGGTTCGCGACGCAGTACGTGCCGGGCCCCTCGCTGCACGACAAGGTCATCGAGGAGGGCCCCCTGCCGGCCGCCGAGGTGGCCTCGATCGGCGCGGCGCTGTCGGAGGGCCTGGTGGCGGTGCACGAGGCAGGTGTCGTCCACCGCGACCTGAAGCCGTCGAACATCCTCCTGTCGCCCAAGGGCCCCCGGATCATCGACTTCGGCATCGCCTGGGCGACCGGGGCCAGCACGCTGACCCATGTGGGGACGGCCGTCGGCTCGCCCGGTTTCCTGGCACCCGAGCAGGTGCGCGGCGCGGTGGTGACGCCCGCGACGGACGTGTTCTCGCTGGGTGCCACCCTGGCCTATGCGGCGACGGCCGACTCGCCCTTCGGGCACGGCAGTTCCGAGGTGATGCTGTACCGCGTGGTGCACGAGGAACCGCATCTCCTCGATGTGCACGACGCACTCGCCCCGCTGGTACGCGCGTGCCTGGCGAAGGACCCGGAGGAGCGGCCGAGCACGCTGCAGCTCTCCATGCGCCTGAAGGAGATCGCCGCGCGTGAGGCGCAGGGGCTGCAGGAGCGCCGGCCGCCCGCGCAGCGGAGCGCGCAGGAGCTCGACCGGCCGACGGGCCGGCTGGAAGGCCCCTACACCGAACAGGCGACCCGGCGCGCAGGTGGACCCGCTTCGGCGTCCCGCACCCCCGGGCGGCGCCCGTCCTCGTCCCGCCCGGCGGCCCCCCGCACCGGCGGCTCGCAGCCCCGGGCGTCGCGGGGCGGGCCGCGCTCCGGACAGCAGCCCCGGGGGCCGAAGGGTGCGCACACGAACGGCACGAACAGCAGGCAGGCCTCCCGGTCCGGCGTCCGGACGACCTCGGCCGGGAAGGGCGGTAAGAGGCGGCCCGCGAATCCGCGACTGCTGCGTCAGCGGCTCGTCGTCTTCGTCGTGGTCACCCTGCTGGTGGCCCTGGGGATCGCGGCCGCTCAGGGCTGCCAGGGCCCCGCACGCGGGCTGGGGGGCACGCCGTCACAGACGTACGACGGGGCGGCCGTCCGGCCGGAGCGGGGTGCGGCCGGCCCTGGGAGCGCGGCGCCTCCCGGTCAGGCGGACGCGGTCCGGGTGGCGTAGAAGGCCACGGCGGATGCCGCGGCGACGTTGAGGGAGTCGACTCCGGCGTCCATCGGGATACGCACGTGTGCGTCGGCGGCGGCGAGCGCGCCGGGGGTGAGGCCGTCGCCCTCCGTTCCGAAGACCAGAGCCAGCTTCTCGGGCCGGCGTGCGACGAGTTCGTCCAGGGTGATCGACGTGTCGCTGAGGCAGAGCGCGGCGGTGGTGAAGCCGGCCTCTCGCAGCAGGTCCAGGTCCTGGGGCCAGGACGTCAGACGGGTCCACGGGACGTGGAGGACGGACCCCATCGACACCTTGACCGCCCGCCGGTAGAGCGGGTCGGCGCAGCGCGGGGTGAGCAGGACGGCGTCGACGCCGAGAGCGGCCGCGTTGCGGAAGGCCGCTCCGACGTTGGCGTGGTCGACGATGTCCTCGAACACGGCGACCCGGCGTACGCTCCCCCGCTCGGGGCTCAGCAGCGTGCCGACGTCCGGGAGCGGTTCGCGCTCCATGGAGGCGAGGGCCCCGCGGTGCACGTGGTAGCCGGTGACCTGTTCGGCGAGGGCCGGCGTGACCTCGTACACCGGTGCCGTGGTCATGTCGATCACGTCGCGCATGACGCCGGTCCACTTGGCGGAGAGCATCATGGACCGCATCCGGTACCCGGCGTCCACCGCGCGGCGGATCACCTTCTCGCCCTCCGCGATGAAGAGGCCCTCCGCGGGCTCCCGCCGGCGCCGGAGCTCGACGTCGGTGAGGCCGGTGTAGTCGCCCAGACGCGGGTCGTCCGGGTCGTCGACGGTGATGAGTTCAGCCACGGGTGCTACTTGCCTTGTCGGGGAGTGGTGTGCGGTGTCGAGGGGGCCCGCCGGGCGGCGGGCCGCTCAGCCTTCCAGCCGGCCGGCCGGGTCCGCGCCGACGGCGACGACGTCGCCGATGACGATGACGGCCGGGGGCCTTACCTCTTCCGCGACGACGCGCTCCCCGACGTCCGCGAGCGTCGCGTCGACCCTGCGCTGGGCTGCCGTGGTGCCCTCCTGGACCAGCGCCACCGGAGTGGCGGGGGACTTGCCGTGGGCGATGAGAGCCTGGGCGATGGCGCCGATCTTGTCGACGGCCATCAGGAGGACCAGGGTGCCGCGCAGCTGCGCGAGCGCCTTCCAGTCGACCAGCGAGCGCGGGTCGTCGGGCGCCACGTGGCCGCTGACCACCGTGAACTCGTGTGCCACCCCTCGGTGGGTGACGGGGATCCCGGCCGCTCCGGGCACGGAGATCGAGCTGGAGATCCCGGGGACGACCGTGCAGGCGATGCCCTCGGCGGCCAGGGCCTGCGCCTCCTCCATGCCACGGCCGAAGACGAACGGGTCGCCGCCCTTGAGGCGGACCACCGACTTGCCGGCCTTGGCGTGGTCGATCAGTGCCTGGTTGATCGCCTCCTGCGCCATGTACCGGCCGTACGGGATCTTCGCGGCGTCGATCACCTCGACGTGCGGCGGGAGCTCGTCGAGCAGGTCGCGCGGGCCGAGCCGGTCGGCGATGACCACGTCGGCCTCGGCCAGGAGACGACGGCCCCGCACCGTTATCAGGTCGGGGTCACCGGGACCGCCGCCCACGAGCGCCACGCCCGGGGCGCGGGTGCGGTGGTGCGGGGCGGCGAGCGTGCCGTCGCGCAGCCCTTCGACGATGGCGTCGCGGACCGCGGCGGAGTGCCGGGGGTCGCGGCCCTGTGAGGTGGTGGTGAGGACGGCGACCGTGATGCCCGCACTGCGCCCGGTGGCCGGGGTCCACGCGGTGGCGGCCTCCGCGTCGTCACTCCGGACGCACCAGGTACGGGTCCGCTCCGCCTCGGCGGACGCGGCGTCGTTGGCGGCGGCGTCGGAGGAGGCGACGAGGGCGTACCAGGTGTCGGCGAGGTCGCCCTCCTGGTACCTGCGGCGCTCCCAGCGGATCTCACCGGTGTCGGCCATCGCTTCGACGGACGCGGTCGCGGAAGGGGAGATTAGCGTGATGTCGGCCCCGGCCGCGATGAGGGCGGGCAGCCGCCGCTGCGCGACCTGGCCACCGCCGACGACGACGACGCGGCGCCCGTTCAGGCGCAGTCCGACGGGGTAGGCAGGGTGATCGTCATACTCGGCCATGGTCGTGCGGGCTCCTCGTGCAGGGTGCGGTGTGCTGCGGGCCGCTGCGGCGGTGGAGCGGCGGTGACGTGGGCTGGGTGGGGCGGTGAGGCGTGGGACCACGATACGGGGTGGTGGGCCCCGGGGCCGGGGCGGTCCGACGGGTTCGCGGGCCGCCTCGGCCGGGCTTCGGCGTCCTGCCCGCCCTTCCGTGCCGGGCCCGGGCGGCCGGGAGGCCGTGGTGCCCGGACGCGCCGGTGGGCGCGTCCGGGCACGGTGGCGGTCACTTCTCCGTGACACCCGCGGAGTCGAAGGTCGCCACCTCGTGCATGGCGCGGGCCGCGCTCTGCACGATGGGCAGCGCGAGGAGTGCGCCCGTGCCCTCGCCGAGGCGGAGGTCCAGGTCGACGAGCGGGCGCAGGCCCAGCTTGTTGAGGGCCGCGACATGGCCGGGTTCCGCGCTGCGGTGCCCCGCGATGCACGCGGCGAGCGCCTCGGGGGCGATGGCGCGGGCGACCAGCGCCGCCGCTCCGGCACTGACGCCGTCGAGGATCACGGGAGTGCGGAGGGAGGCACCGCCCAGCAGGAATCCCGCCATGGCGGCGTGTTCCAGGCCGCCGACCGCTGCGAGTACGCCGATCGGGTCGGCCGGGTCGGGCTCGTGCAGGTCCAGGGCGCGGCGCACCACGTCGACCTTGCGGGCGTGCATCTCGTCGTTGATCCCGGTGCCGCGGCCGGTCACCTCAGCGGGGTCCATGTCGGTGTAGACACAGATCAGCGCTGCTGACGCGGTGGTGTTGGCGATGCCCATCTCGCCGGTGAGCAGGCCCTTGTTGCCTGCCGCCACGAGGTCGCGGGCGGTCTCGATGCCCACCTCGACGGCCGCGAGCACCTCTTCGCGGGTGAGTGCGGGTCCGGTGGTGAAGTCGGCTGTTCCGGGCCGGACCTTCCTGGGCAGCAGGCCGGGTGTCGCGGGGAGTTCGGCCGCCACACCCACGTCGACGACGCAGACCTCGGCACCCACCTGGGCGGCGAAGGCGTTGCAGACGGCGCCGCCTCCGAGGAAGTTGGCGACCATCTGGCCGGTGACCTCCTGCGGCCACGCCGTGACACCCTGGGCGTGGACACCGTGGTCACCGGCGAAGATCGCGACGGCGGCGGGCTCCGGGATCGGCGGCGGGCAGAGCCGGGAGAGTCCGGACAGCTGCGCGGAGATGATCTCCAGCATGCCGAGCGCGCCGGCGGGCTTCGTCATCCGCTTCTGGCGTTCCCAGGCCTCGCCGAGCGCCTTGGCGTCCAGGGGCCGGATGCCCGCGACGGTCTCCTGGAGGAGGCTGTGCGGCTCTTCACCGGGGAGCGCGCGACGGCCGTAGGTCTCCTCGTGGACGACCCAGGACAGCGGGCGGCGCTTGGACCAGCCCGCCTTCATGAGCTCGGGTTCCTCGGGGAACTCGTCGACGTATCCGACGCAGAGGTAGGCGACGACCTCGAGGTGCTCGGGCAGGCCCAGCGCGCGGACCATCTCCCGCTCGTCGAAGAAGCTGACCCAGCCGACGCCGAGGCCTTCGGCGCGTGCCGCGAGCCAGAGGTTCTCGACGGCGAGCGCCGAGGAGTACGGGGCCATCTGCGGCTGGGTGTGTCTGCCGAGGGTGTGGCGGCCCCCACGGGTGGGGTCGGCGGTGACGACGATGTTCACCGGCGTGTCGAGGATGGCCTCGATCTTCAGTTCCTTGAACTGCTTGGCGCGGGCCTTGGGCAGCGACTTGGCGTACGCCTCGCGCTGGCGCTGTGCCAGTTCGTGCATGGAGCGGCGCGTCTCCGCGGAGCGGATGACGACGAAGTCCCAGGGCTGCGAATGGCCGACGCTCGGCGCGGTGTGCGCGGCCTCCAGGACCCGCAGGAGCACCTCGTGCGGGATGGGGTCGCTGCGGAATCCGTTGCGGATGTCGCGCCGTTCACGCATCACCCGCAGGACGGCTTCGCGCTCGGCGTCGGCGTAACCGGGAGCGGGAGCGGGAGCGGAGGCGTGCGCTTCGGCTTCGGCCTCGGCCTCGGCCTCGGGGGAGACTTCGGCCTCGGTGTGGGCCGCGGCATCCTCTGCGGCGGCCTCTTCCGTCACGTCCTCGGCCGGCGCTTCCACGGGAGCGCCCTCGGGGAGGGCCGGCTCCTCGGCCGGCGGAGTCTCCGCCGGCAGGGGCTGAACCTCCGCAACCCCGGCCTCCGGGGTCTCGATGATCTCCGGCCCGGTGCCGGCCTCCGGCTCGACGGGCATTTGAGGGGCCTGCTGCGGCACGGCGACGGGCTCGGGAGCCGGCTCGGACTCCGCGACGGGCCCGGCCTGGATCTCGGGCGCCGCACCGGGCTGTTGGACGGCGACCGGTTCCGGGGCCTCCGGGGCCACCGTGGCCTCCGGCGTGGGCGGTACGGGCTCGGCGACGAACGGCGCGGGCTCCGGCGCGGGTTCGGCGGCCTGCCCGGGTTCAGTGGCGGGGGCGTCCGTCTCGGCCGCAGGCGTCGGGGCATCGTGCGGCGCCGTCGGCACTGATGCCGCCACGGGCACGAACTGCCCCGTCGGCGCGGCCGTGTCGGCGGTATCGGTAGGCGGTTCGACGGGGATCTCGGCGGGCGGCTCCGCCGGTGCGGCAACGGGTGCCTCGGTGAGGGCTTCCGCCGGTGCGGCAACGGGTGCCTCGGTGAAGGCTTCCGCCGGTACCGCAGCCGGTACCTCGGTCAGGACATCAGCCTCAGGCTCCTCGGCCGCTTCCGCCGTCGGCTCCGGGGCGACCGTTTCTGCGGACGGCTCGGGCGCGACCGGCTCGACGGCTCCGACTTCCTCAGCCGGCGCGACGTGCTCGGCCGCCGCGACGTGCTGAGCCGCCGCGACGTGCTCAGCCGGCGCGACGTGCTCGACAGGGACGACGGGCTCCAGCGGCGCGTCGGGGACCTCTGGCTGCGGCGCGGGCGCGGAGTCAGCGGCCGGCTCAGGAACGGAAACCGGCTCAGGAGCCGGGGCGGGCGCGGGAACAGCGGCCGGCTCGGGAGCGGTCACCGGCTCAGGAGCCGGGGCCGGCGGGGGCGGTCCCCACGCGGGCGCGCCCTGCGGCGGGATCTCGCCCAGTTGCGGGCCCGGCAGCGCGGAGGCGTCATCCGCCGGGACGTCGAAGTACTCCGGCCCCGTCGTGGGCGGTCCGGCGTGTCGCACGGGCACCTGATGCTGCGGACCGGCCGGCCCCCGGTCCGCGAGCGAGCGGACCACTCCGCCGGTGGGCGTGCCCCCGTACGAGGGCGCCTCGGTGGACGCGGGGCCCCGGTGCAGCGGACGCCGGGCCGGAGCGGCGGCAGCCGGGACCTGTACGGGCGTGTGTGCCGGGGTCTGTGCGCCGTTGAGTCCGGCGGCGCCGGGCGCGTGCGTGCCGTTCGCGCTCTGGTCGTACGCCGGGAACTGTTCGGGGAGCCCCGCCTGCGCGGCCGGAGCATCGCTCCACGCGCCCTGGGACGCGGGCATCAGGAGGAGGTCGTCGTCCTCGGCTGTGTGCTCGGAGGGTTCGAGGTAGGTGTAGGCGTCCGGGGCGGGGACGCCCGGCTGCTCCACCATGCCTGCGTTCTCCGGCAGTCCCTCGCCCGGGATCTGGCCGGTGTCAGTCATGCGTACCCCTCGCCCATCGTCAGTGCTCCTTCGCCCTTCGCCCGGGATGCCCGAACCACGGCACGCCGGTGCTCGTCAACAAGAACGAGCGGGCTCCCCGCGCGGCACGAAACGCGCGCGCAGGTGTACATTCTCGCGGCCGTTCGCCGCCGCGACAGACACTTCTGCCTCGGCTCGCTGTGGACTGCGCCACGTTGCGCGTCCCCCGGTTACGCCGTACCACGTCGCGGAACAAAACGGTCCACTTTTCCGGACATTGACGAACGAACCGTCGAACAGCCGGGCGCGGTACAACAATCGGTCAGCCTACCTCGCGCTCCCCCGCAACGCTTCAGGGGGCGAGGCCGGGACGCACCGCGGAAAGCAGGAACACGACGGAGCGTTCACGCTCCGCCCAGGCGGAGGTGTCCATCTCGACGGACTGCAGGAGCGCGCACTCGACCGTGTACCCGTTCTCCGTGAGTGCGGCACCCAGCGCCTCCACCTCGTCCCGGTTCGCGGCATGGGTGACGATGCGTTCCGGCCGCCGGTCGGCCACCGCCGTCACCACGGGCACGCCTCCCCCGCCGATGCGTACGACATCGGGCTCCGGAAGACGCTCCAGCACGTGCGGTGCGGTACCCCTGACGACCTGGACGCCCACCTGGAAGGTGCGGGCGGCCGTCACCGTACGCGCGCAGGCGTCGGGGTCCTTGTCCACGGCGAGCACGGCGGCGCCGAAGCGGGCGGCCTCGACGGCGAGTGCTCCGCTGCCGCAGCCGATGTCCCAGACGAGGTCACCGGTGCGTGGCCCGAGGCGGGCCAGCTGGGCGGCGCGCAGGCCGGGTGACTCCCCTTCGCCGCCCTCGCCCGCGCCGCCGTACGAAGCGGCGGGCAGCCCCCAGCCCCGCACGCCCTCGGGGTGGTCGGGGCGCCGGCCGGCTATCCAGGCGCCGTGGGCGGTCGTCTCGGGACCGCCGCCGATGACGATGACGACGTTGGGGTCGCGCCAGGTGTGGTCGGCCGTCTTGTCGGACGTGAGGACGGTGACCCGCTCGCGCACGGTGCCGAGCTCCTCGCAGATCACGAAGGTGCGGTGGACGCCTTCGAGCAGCAGGGCGAGCTCGGCGGGCCCTGCGCCGGGGGACGTGAGCACGGCCACCTTGTGGTGGGCGCGGATGACGTTGACCGCGCGGCGCAGGGTGCGGGGGTGCGCGACGACGATCTGTGCGTCGTCCCACGGCATTCCGGCGCGGGCGAAGGCGGTCGCGACGGAGGAGACGGCGGGGACCACCTCGACCTCGAGACCGTGTTCGGGCTTGCGCAGGGTGCGTACGACGCCGAAGAAGCCCGGGTCGCCGTCGGCGAGGACCACGGCGCTCCCCCGGTGCCCGGCGATCCTGCGGGCGGCCAGGTCGACGCTGCCGAGACGGATGCGTTCCGCGCGCTCGGGCACTTCGGGCAGCGCGAGGTGGTGGCCGGCGCCGGCGACGAGCGTGGCGGCCGAGAGCGCGGCCGTGGCCGCTCTGGTCAGTGGCGAACCGTCCCAGCCGATCACCGTGACCCGGTCGGCCATCGTCGTCAGTCTCCTGGATGTCAGCAGGCGGGGCTCCCCGCGGGATGGGCGGGGCAAGGGTGAGCGTATCCGGTCCGTACCAACGCCCCGCCGGGGGCTCCCGAAGCCGGGCGGAGGTCAGTTCCAGTCGTTGTACGTGCCGTAGCCGCCGGCGTCGGCCAGTTGCTCCGCGACGCCCTCCAGGTCCTCGGGCAGGAGGCCCCAGACGATGAGGTCGGTCCTGATGTCGGCCCAGCCTCCGTCCTCGGTGGCGGTCCTGGCTATGCGGGCGTTGCGCAGGACTCCCTCACTGATGCAGCCCAGTTTCTGGGCGACCTGCTGGGAGGCGGTGTTGCCGGCGGGGGTGCGCAGCTCGATCCGCTCGAAGCCCTGGTCGCGGAAGAGCCATTCGGCGAGGGCCAGCACGGACTCGGTGGCGTATCCCTCACCGCGCGCCCAGGGGGCGGTGATGTAGCGGACCTCGGTGGCCAGGGTGCGCCGGTCGGTGTTGAGGAGCCGTACGGAGCCGACGAGGCGCTGGGTGAGGAACTCGGTGACGGCGAGGACGATCCCGTTGCCCTGGGTGCGCTCGGCCGGCGCGATCCTGCGGACCCAGCGTTCGGCGTCCACCTGGGTGTAGGGGTGCGGTGCGTCGGTCCACGCGGTGACCAGCTCGTCGTTCATCATCTCGATGTACGCCGGGACGTCGGCCATGTCGAAGGGGCGCAGCACCAACCTGTCCGTGCTGATGGAGATGGACGGGAAGGTGGTAGTCATGCGCAGCTCCATGCCGAAGACCGTGTAAAGGCACCAGCATGCAGCATCGGGCCGTGGATGTGCATGGCCGGGTCCGCACGGCGGAGCCCCGCACACCCTGGTGCGGGCGTGCGGGGCTCGTCGTGCAAGTGACGTCCGGGAGTCAGGACTTGGCGGGCGCGCCGAAGGCCGGGATGATCGAGCCCTTGTAGGTGTCCTCGATGAACTTCTTGACCTCGTCGGAGTTCAGGAGCTTCACGAGCTTCTGGACGCGGGGATCCTCCTCGTTGCCCGCCTTGACGGCCAGGAGGTTGGCGTACGGGTTGCCCTCCGCCTTCTCCAGCACCAGGGAGTCCTTGCCGGGCTGGAGGTCGGCCTCGATGGCGTAGTTGCCGTTGATGACCGCGGCGTCGACGTCGTCCAGGGCGCGCGGCACGGTCGCGGCCTCGATCTCCTTGAACTCCAGGCCCTTCTTGTCCGTGATGTCGCTGAGCTTGGCGTTGGTGCCGACGCCGTCCTTGACGGTGATCAGCCCGTTCTCGGCGAGCAGCTGGAGCGCCCGGCCCTCGTTGGTGGTGTCGTTCGGGACGGCGACGGTCTGGCCGGCCTTGATGTCCTTGATGTCCTTGGCCTTCTTGGAGTAGAGGCCGAGGGGTTCGAGGTGGACGTTCACCACCGGGACGATGTGGGTCTTGTTCTTCTGGTTGAAGTCGTCCAGGTAGGGCTTGTGCTGGAAGAAGTTGGCGTCGACCTGGCCGTTCTCGGTGGCGGTGTTCGGCAGGACGTAGTCCGTGAACTCCTTGACCTCGAGCTTGAGGCCCGCCTTGTCCGCCAGGTTCTTCTTGACGTAGTTCAGGATGTCGGCGTGCGGCGTCGGGGACGCGGCGACGACCAGGGCCTTGGAGGTGTCCGCGTCCGCGCCGGTCCCGCCCTTGGCGGCCGGGTCGGAGTCGGTGCCGCAGGCGCTGAGGCCGAGGGCGAGGGCGGCGGTGGCTGCCGCGGCAGCGGTGATCTTGATGTTCCTGCGCACGAAGAGTGCCTCTTTCCGGTGGTGATGATGGTGCGCCCGGACAAGGAGTCCGGACCTGGGGGATGAGGTTTCAGGAGGTGGTGCGTCCCCGGCGGGTCAGCAGGCGTACGGCTCCGTCGCCGATCAGCTGGACCACGGTCACGATGACGATGAGCAGCGCGACGGTGATGAGCATGAACTGGTCGTCGAACCGCTGGAACCCGTAGGTGACGGCCTTGGAGCCGAGCCCTTCGCCGCCGACCGCGCCGGCCATCGCGGAGTAGCCGATGAGGACGATGACGGTGGTCGTGACGCCGGAGACGAGCGAGGGCAGTGCCTGCGGGAGCAGGACCTTGCGGACGATCGTCGGGATGGACCCGCCCATCGACTGGACGGCCTCGACGAGCCCGTGGTCGACCTCACGCACCGCTGTCTCGACGAGCCGCGCGAAGAACGGGATGGCTCCGACGGCGAGCGGCACGATCATCGCGGACGGGCCGATGAAGGTGCCGACGACCCAGGTCGTGAAGGGGATCAGGGCGATCAGCAGGATGATGAACGGCAGGGAGCGGCCGATGTTCACGATCACGCCGATGACCTTGTTCACCACGATGTTCTGCAGCAGTCCGCCCTTGTCGGTGAGGACCAGCAGAAGGCCGAGCGGCAGTCCGCCGGCGACGGTGACGAGGGTGGACCAGAGCACCATGTAGAGGGTGTCGATGGTGCCCTGCGAGAGCAGTGGCTGCATTTCGGACCAGGTCACTTCGCCACCTCCTTGGTGGTCTGGGCGGGGATGCCGGCGTTTTCGGCGGGGGCGCCTTCGACGATCTCGGCCTGGAGTCCCTGCTCGCGCAGGAAGCCGATCGGTACGACGTTCTCCTCGAAGCGGCCGGGCAGCTCGATGCGCATGCGGCCGATCTGCTTGCCGCCGACGGTGTCCATCGCGGCACCGAGGATCGAGATGTCGATGTTGTAGGTGCGGGAGAGCTGCGAGATCACCGGCTGGGCCGCGGCCTCGCCGTGGAAGGTCACGTCGACGACGGTGGAGCCGGGGGCGGCCGCGGTGCCGCCGACGGGGAACAGCTCGTGCGCCAGCTCGGAGCCCGGGGTGGCCAGGAGCGAGCCGACGGTGCCCGACTCGACGATCCGGCCCTTCCTCATCAGGGCCGCCGAGTCGCAGACGGTCTTGACGACCTCCATCTCGTGCGTGATGAGCAGGACGGTGAGGCCGAGCTCCTGGTTGAGGTCGCGCAGCAGCTGCAGGACCGAGCGGGTGGTCTCCGGGTCCAGCGCGGAGGTCGCCTCGTCGGAGAGGAGCACCTGCGGGTCGCCCGCGAGGGCGCGGGCGATGCCGACGCGCTGCTTCTGTCCGCCGGAGAGCTGACCGGGGTAGGCCTTCGCCTTGTCGGCGAGACCGACGAGGTCGAGGAGCTCCAGCGCCTTGCGGGTGCGTGCCTGCCCGGACAGTCCGAGGATCTCCAGGGGGAGCTCCACGTTGTCGCGGACGGTGCGCGAGTCCAGGAGGTTGAAGTGCTGGAAGACCATGCCGATGCGGCTGCGGGCCCGTCGGAGCTCCCTGCCCGCGCGGCGGCCCCGGCCCGCGAGGGCCGTGAGGTCCTGTCCGGCGACGGTCACGGTGCCCGAGGTGGGGCGTTCGAGGAGGTTGACGCAGCGGATGAGGGAGGATTTGCCGGCGCCGCTCTGTCCGATGACGCCGTACACCTCTCCTTCGCGGACGTGCAGGTCCACGCCGTCCAGGGCGGTGACCTCACGGCCTCGTGACTGGTAGACCTTCGTGAGGCCCGAAGTGGTGATCACAGGGTTTCCGTCACTGTCGAGTGCGCGGCGCGGTGTCCGCCGGGCACGGGGCATTCGTCTGGTGAGACTTTTCTCAGTGGTCGACCGGTGGGAGTCTCGGCATGGCCCGGTTCCGGCGGGGGCGCCGGGCGCGGGGCATGCCCGTGCCTGCTCGGTCCGCTGGGTGCGGACGGCACTGGCTCGGTCTCGCTTCGGGGCGCGAGGCTCAGGCGGGGGCCCTCAGAAGGCGCGCATTCGACACATACAACGAGCACCGGGCGTCGGGATCGCCTCGGTCGCAGGGCTGCGGTAGCTCGTCGTGGTCATGCCCCAAGTAAAACAGACGTAACGTTCCAGCAGCCCACCGTGTCCGTATAGCGGACGGAGATGGACGGGCGCGCCGCCGCGTCGGCCTTCCCGCACTCACCGCTTTGACCTGCGTAAACACGAGTCCTCTCGGATCACCGCGCAGACGGCGACGCGAGCGTGCCGGGGACGCCCTGTGGCAAAGGCCACGATTCCTGGACGCGCCTCCACGGGCCCGGCGAGGAGGCCCGCACGCCGTTGTCCGGCCCGTCCGTAATACCCTCACTGCATGCTTGACGCCCTGACGGTCGCGGTCGCCGTGACCGCGCTCGCCCTCGCCGCCTGGTGCGGATTCGCCGCCTACCGGGACCAGCCCACGAAGGACTGGCACTTCATCGGCATGGCGGTCGTCACCGTGCTGGCGTCGGCACAGCTGCTCGTGGGGATCGTGCAGCTGGCGCGCGGTGAGCGGCCCGACCAGGGCATGACCATCTTCATCGCCTATCTGATCGGCGCCTTCGCGGCCGTGCCCGCGGCGGGTTTCCTGTCGCTGTCGGAACGGACCCGCTGGGGTTCGGCGACGGTGGCGGCCGGCGCGGTCGTGCTCGCCGTCCTCGAAGTGCGGCTCTACGACATCTGGGGAAGCTGACCATGCGCGACACCGACCGCACGGAGGCACCCGTCTCCCCGGACACGGCCCCGGGGGGCAAGCAGCGCTTCGAGCTCGGCACCGGACCGGGCCGGCTACTGGTCTGGTTCTACGGGGTCTTCACGGTGGCCGCCGCGTCCCGCGCGATCGTCGAGATGATCATGGACTTCGGCAAGGCCCCGCTCGCGTACACCCTGTCGGCCGTCGCCGCCCTGGTGTACGGGTTCATCACGTACTCCCTGGTACGGGGCGGCGAGAAGGCGCGCAGGGCGGCACTGGTGTGCTGCGCGGGCGAGCTCGCGGGGGTGCTGGTCGTCGGCACCTGGACGCTGCTGGAACCCTCCGCCTTCCCGGACAGCACGGTGTGGTCGGGATTCGGCATGGGTTACCTGTTCATCCCGGTGATCCTGCCGGTCACCGGGATGATCTGGCTTCGCCGCGCCCGGAACGACTGAGACCGGGCTCGCGGGAACGGTTCAGGCGCTGGCCACGTAGGCCGGCGCGGCTGCGTCCTTCTCCAGGAGGACCATCCGGACGCCGTCGCCTCCCGTGGCGTTGCCGACCCGGGCGTAGCCGGCCCTGCGGTAGAGGCGCAGATTTCCCTCGCTGCGCTCCCCCGTGTGCAGGCGGAACCGGGTGGCCGAACGCCCGTCCGCGAGCCCGGATTCCGCGGCGCGCAGGAGACGCGTGCCGAGGCCGTGGTTGCGGAGCCTGGGGTGCACGCAGAGCTTGCCGATCCGGCCCGCGCCGTCCGCGTCGGTGAAGCCGCGTACCGAGCCCACGACTTCGTCGCCGAGCCGGGCCACGAACACCAGGTCCGAGGCGACTTCGTCCCGGACGGATTCGAGGGTCTGGACGAGCGGATCGATCCGGTAGTTGCCGTAGAGCTCCGCCTCGCTCTGGAAACAGAGGTACTGGAGTCTGAAGATCTGCTCGACGTCCTGTGCCGTCGCCGCCGAGATGGTCACACTCATGCCCATGTGTGCATGCCTCCCGCTCACCTGATCCACCGGTTGTCTACCGCTCCTTTCCCCGCAGTTCAGGAGCTACAACCTCCGCCGCGAGCATTCTGCGCAGACATCCAAGGCATCGGGAACGCATAGGGCCCAAACTCCCCTGTGACATACCCAACTCCCCTGCGATCTCCCGGTACGTCGGATCGTGGGGAGCCAGCATCGCCGCGAGTAAGCGCGGGCACCTCCCGGGCAGCCGCCCCACCGCGACGCGCAGCGCGCGGCGTTCGTCGGTCCCCACCGCGATCCGCTCGGGACAGCCGGCCCAGTCACCGGGGGACTCGCCGGCGGTGAAAGGGCGTTCGCGCCTCGCCCTGCGCCGGGCCATGCGCGCCTCCGCCCGCACGGCGGTGCGGACCCAGCGGGCGGGGTCGGCCGGCACGTCCGGCCATGTCCGGCGCTCCAGCAGGCGCAGCCACACCGCCTGTTCGAGGTCCGCGGCCTCGGTCCCGGCGGCCTGGGCTTCGGCCGCCGCCTCCGCGCGGACCAGCGCGTGCAGGGTGCGCACGGCCTCCCGCCGGTGACCGCCCGGGTCCTCGGCCGGGACCGCGGGAGCATGATCAAGAAGAGTCATGCCCCGTCAACGCCCCCCATGTGCGGCGGGTTGCCGCGCACGGGGAGCTCCACCCGACCGGGGTACGCGTGCCGGGCGGCTGACGCGCCCGTTCCTGCCCCGGGACCTCGGTCAGTCCCGCGCGAAGTCGGCCGCGGCGAGCAGGGCGGTGTCCGGGTGGTCGGAGAAGATGCCGTCGATGCCCGTCTCGAAGTACGTCCGGAGGGCGCCGAACACGTCGCCGTACGCGTTCGGGTCCGTGCCGCGCCGGAAGTCCGCGGGCAGGAAGGTGTTCTCGTTGCGCATCGTGTACGGGTGCAGGACCAGCCCCCGGGCGTGCGCGTCGGCCACCAGTGCGGTGGGGGAGGTCAGCCGTCCCGCGCCGTCCCTCGGGATGACCAGGTCCAGGGTGGGGCCGATGCCCTGGGCGAAGGAGGCGATCCACTTCAGGCCGGCGGGCTTCACCAGGTCGGCGACGGTTCTGGGGTCACCGGCTTCGACGAAGTCCCAGGGCCGCTCCTTCGGGCCGGACAGCAGGACGACGCGGGGCGTGGCGACCAGCTCCGACATGCGCCGCATGGAAGTCGGCTCGAAGGACTGGAGTATCAGTGCGGAGTTCGCCCGGTGCCGGCCGTGACGGCGCAGCAGCCTGGCGAGCGGCTCCTCCAGGCCGAGTCCGAGACCCCTGAAGTAGGAGGGGTGCTTGGTCTCGGCGTAGAGCCAGACGGCCCGGCCCCGCCTGCGGCCCTCCTTGTCGGCCCAGCGCAGTACCTCCTCGAAGGTGGGGATCTCCCAGCGGCCGTCGTACACCGTGTTCTCCTGGCGGTTGCCGGGGATCCGCTCCTTCGCCCGGAGGGTCTTCAGCTCCGCGAGGGTGAAGTCCTCGGTGAACCAGCCGGTGAGCGACACCCCGTCGACCTGCTTGGTGGTCCTGCGGCTCGCGAACTCGGGGTGGTCGGCGACGTCGGTGGTGCCGGTGATGTCGTTCTCGTGGCGGCAGACCAGGTGGCCGTCCTTGGTCGGCACGAGGTCCTGTTCGACGATGTGCGCGCCCATGTCCAGGGCCAGCTGGTAGGACCCGAGGGTGTGTTCGGGGCGGTAGCCGCTGGCGCCCCGGTGGCCGATGACGGTGGGCACGGGCAGGCTCCGGTAGGAGCTGCCGGCGGCGCCGCGTCCCTCCGGGGCGACACGCCCGGAGGCCTGGGCCGCGCCGGCGCCTCCGAGGGCCGTGGTGCCGAGGACGGCCGCCCCGAGGAGTGCCCGCCGGGCGGGCCCTGTCTGCGCGCGCTCTGTCATGAATGCTCCTCGCGTGTGATGTACGGCACCTTCGGGGGGCTCGATCGTAGGCAGCTACGCCATCGGAGGGGCATCCCGTGGACGAACATGGCGGAAACACACGTCAACACCGCGTATCCACTGGGTGAACCCGATGTGCGGAGAGGCAGTACCCGCGAGTATCGTCCTCACCTGCACAGACCCTCGCGAATTCCCGCCCCGGCCGCCCGGCCACGACACCGGAGGATGCGTTGTCCCGACTCACGGTCATCAAGGCAGTGCTCGGACCGATCCTGCGCCTGCTCTTCCGGCCCCAGGTGGAAGGCGTCGAGAACATCCCGGGGAACGGTCCGGTGATCCTCGCCGGCAACCACCTGACGTTCATCGACTCGATGATCATGCCGATCTGCTGCGACCGGCCGGTGTACTACATCGGCAAGGACGAGTACGTCACCGGCAAGGGCCTCAAGGGCCGTCTGATGGCCTGGTTCTTCACCGGCTGCGGCATGATCCCGGTGGACCGGGACGGCGGCCGCGGGGGTGTCGCGGCGCTGATGACGGGACGCCGGGTGCTGGAGGAGGGGCACGCCTTCGCCATCTACCCCGAGGGCACCCGCTCCCCCGACGGCCGGCTGTACCGGGGTCGCACCGGGATCGCGCGGCTGACCCTGATGACCGGTGCTCCGGTCGTGCCCTTCGCGATGATCGGCACGGACAAGCTGCAGCCGGGCGGCGCCGGGCTCCCCCGCCCGGGCAAGGTCACCGTCCGCTTCGGTGAGCCGATGGAGTTCTCGCGCTACGAGGGCATGGACCGCGACCGCTACGTCCTGAGGGCGGTCACCGACTCCGTCATGGCCGAGGTGATGCGGCTGTCCGGCCAGGAGTACGTCGACATGTACGCCACGAAGGCCAAGGCCGCCTGAGCCGGACGGGTGACTCCGGCCCCGGCGCGTGCGCGCCGGGGCCGCTCGTCCGCGGCGGATCCGGGCCCCGCTCCCCCGTCGGCGTCCCGGGCCGCTCATTCGTCGGGGATGATGCCGTCCTCCAGCTTCTGGTCCCGGAGCAGGAACCACGCGGCGACGGCGGTGGCGAGCAGTACCACCGCGCCGACCGCCGCGGACACCCGCAGGCCGTTGACGAAGGCCTCCTGAGCCGCGGCGACGAGCTCTTCCCCCTGGCGCGCCGGAAGGTGCTCCGCCGTCTCCACGGCTCCGCCGAGCGACTCGTGGGCCGCGGTCGCGGCGTTGACGGGGATGCCGCCGGGGGTCCCGAAGTCCTTGTAGACGCCCGTGACGATGGAGCCGAGCAGAGCGATGCCGAGGGCGGCGCCGAGCTCGTAGGCCGTCTCGGACACCGCTGAGGCGGAGCCCGCCTGCTCCTTCGGGACGCTGGAGAGAATCACGTCCGAGGTGACGGTGAAGGCGAATCCCGCGCCGACGCCCACGACCAGGAGCAGGATCCCGATCAGCGGGTAGCCGGTCTCCTTGTGGATCACCGTGACCACGGCGAGCGACACACCGATGGCGCCCAGCCCGACGGCCACCACGGACCGTACGGAGTAGCGGCGTGCGACCCTCCCCGCCAGCAGACCGGCGGTCACCGCGCCCACCGCCGCGGGAAGTTCGGCGAGCCCGGCCTCGAGCGGGCCCCGCCCCTGGACCAGCTGCAGGAACTGGGACAGGAAGAAGACGATGCCGGACAGGCCGAGGATCGTCAGCAGGTCGGCCAGTACCGCGCCGGAGAACCCCCGGTGGTGGAAGAGCCGCATGTCCAGCAGCGGGGCCGGGAGCTTGAGCTGACGGCGTACGAACCAGGCGAGTGCCAGCGCGCCGCCGACGGCCACCAGGGCGGTCGGCAGGCTCACCCCGTGCGCGGCCAGCTCCTTGATGGCGTACACGACGCCGATCATGCCGACCAGGGAGAGTCCGACGCTGAGCAGGTCCCAGGGGCCCGGCGCCGGGTTCTTCGATTCGGGGATCATCCTGATGCCCACGGCGACGAGCACCGCCATCACGGGGAGGTTGATCAGGAAGACCGATCCCCACCAGAAGTGCTCCAGCAGGAGCCCGCCCACGACCGGCCCGACAGCGGCGCCCGCCGCCGCCATCGCGCCCCAGATGCCGACGGCGAGGCTTCGTTCGCGCGGGTCGTGGAAGAGGTTGCGGATCAGCGCGAGCGTGGACGGCATCAGGGTGGCGCCCGCGACGCCGAGCAGCGCCCTGGCCAGGATCATCATCTCGGGGCTCGACGCGTAGGCGTTGAGGACGGAGACCGCGCCGAACGCGGTGGCGCCGGTCAGCAGCAGCTTCTTGCGGCCGATGCGGTCGCCGAGGCTGCCCATCGAGACCAGGAGTCCGGCGATGACGAAGGAGTAGACGTCGCCGATCCAGAGCAGCTGGGTGCCGGTCGGCTCGAGGTCCTCACTGAGGAACGGGGTGGCCAGGCCGAGTACGGTCGCGTCGACGGCGACCAGCAGCACGGCCAGGACGAGCACGGTGAGGGCGATCCACCGTCCCGGATGGTGCGGATCGCCGGTGACGCCGGCCCTCGAGAAGGTGCTGCTCATTTCTCCACGCTCCGGCGTGCTCCGCCCAGGAGCAACTCGACGATCATGTGGGGGAAGTCCTGCGCGGCGACCCGGCCGGTCTGTACCGACCACGCGCAGCTGCCGATCAGGCCGTACAGGGCCTCGGTCAGCCAGGCCGGGGTGAGGTCGATCCGGAACTCGCCGCGCTCCTGGCCACGCCTGAAGAAGGCCGAGACCCGGGCGTCGAGGCGGCTCCAGCCCTCGTTGACGTCGTCGCCCTCGAAGAGCTGGTTCTCGGTGACGAGGAAGGACAGCAGTCCCGCGCTGGGCTGGACGGCTGTGATCAGCCGCCGCAGCCCGTCCTCGGCGCTGCCCTCGCCGAGCCCTGCCGCGTCCAGAGCGGCCTCGAACTCCCGGATGCCGAGGTCTTCCAGCGCTCCGACCAGTGCGTCCCGCCCGGCGAAGTGCCGGTGCAGGGTGGCACGGCCGATTCCCGCGGCCCGGGCGACCTCGTCCATGGTCGCCGTGGATTTTCGGGTCAGCAGAGCGGCGGCACTGCGCAGCACCTTCTCGCGATCAAGAGACATGAGACGACACTAACCCATTTGAGACATCAGAGTCCCACGCGCATCCCTGGGCGCCGGGTGTCCCAGGAGGCACCATGGCGGCATGAAGCCGCTGCTGCTGATCGACGTCGACGGTCCGCTCAACCCGTACGCGGCCCTGTCCCGTGCCACCCCTCCCGCGGGCTACCTGGTCCACCGGATGCGGCCGACCGGGTGGAAGTCGGGAGTGGCGCTGCCCGTACTCCTGCGCCCCGGCCACGGTGAGGAGCTGCTGGCGCTCGCGAACCGGTACGAACTGGTCTGGGCGACCACCTGGAAGGAGGAGGCGAACGAGTGGATCGGCCCGCGCCTGGGCCTTCCCCCGCTGCCGTACATCGACTGGCCCGCCATGCACGCCGCCACGGTGGACGGGACGTACTGGAAGACGCGCCACATCGTGGACTACGCGGACGGGAGGCCGTTCGCCTGGGTCGACGACGAGATCACCGGGCTCGACTCCTCCTGGGTCGCAGCGCACCATCCGGGGCGGGCCCTGCTGCGGAGGATCGACCCCTGGGCCGGGCTGGTGCGAACGGATTTCGAGGTGCTGGCCGACTGGGCGTGAAGCGGGCACCCCGCTCCCCGTGAACCGGCGCGGACCCGGAGGCCCCGGGGTACGGCCGCTCAGGTCCAGGGAAGCGAGGCGCGGTGGCGCCAGTACGCCTCGGGCTCCTCCACCAGGGCGGCCAGCCGGTCCAGCCGGTCCGGGTCCAGGTCGAGCAGGGGCGCGTGCAGATTGGCCGCCAGCTGGGTGGCGGTGACCGCGCCGGACAGGACGACTCCCGCCCACGGCTGGTGGAGCACGAGGGCCAGGGCGACGGCGTCCGCGTCCAGTCCGGCTTCGGCGCCGATCTCCCGCACGACGGCGGGTGCCTCGGTACCGGCGAGCCGGCCGTTGGCCATGACCTCCTTGACGATCACGGTGAGCCCGGCGTCGTGCGCCTCGGCGAGTGCGGCTCCGGCGGAGGTCTCCAGGGCGTTGTAGGTGGCCTGGACGGTGCGGAAGAGGGGCTCGCCGTCCACGGTCACGGCCATGGCGGCCCTGATGGCGTCGGCCTGGCCGGGTCCGCTCGCGGAGAAGCCGACCGTCGTGCCCCCGGCGGCCAGCTCGGCGAGACGCGCGTGCAGGCCCTTGTCGCTCAGCGCCGGGCTGCCGGCGGTCACGGAGTGGACCTGGTAGAGGTCCAGCCGCTCGCCGAGCAGCGCGGCCGTCTCGGCGTGCTGGCGTTCGAAGGCGGCGACTCCGTGGTCCTTCACTTCGTGCACCTCGGCGTCGACGCGCCAGTCGCCGGTGTAGGCGTAACCCCATTTGCTGCCGACGACGACGTCCGTCACGTCGGGGCGGGCGGTCAGCCACTCGGCGAGGAACTCCTCGGCGCGCCCGTAGGACCGGGCCGTGTCGAAGTAGCGCACGCCCTGGGCGTAGGCCGCGTCCAGGAGCTCGTGGGTGCGGGCGCGCAGGGCGTCCGCGCCGCGGTCACCGGGCAGATCGCGGTCCCGGTGCGGAGTGATGTAGCCGGGCCTGCCGACGGCGGCCAGGCCGAGCCCGATGTGGGAGGTCGGGGTGGTCGCTCGGTTCAGGCGGGCGAAGGGCATCGCGGGCTCCTCTGGGTCGGTTCCGAACGCCTTCCCGTCAACGTAGCCCGCGATGCCCGGGAATCAGCCGCGTGCGGTCGCCCAGGCGTGCTGCGTCACCAGGTCGGCCTTCACCTCGGCCAGCTGGACGGCGACGGCCGAGGGGGCCGTGCCGCCGCGCCCGTTCCGGGAGGCCAGCGCACCGGGCACGTTCAGGACGGTGCGCACCTCCGGGGTGAGGTGCTCGGAGATCTTGGCGAACTGCTCGTCCGTCAGCTCGTCGAGCTCGATGCCCTGCTGTTCGCACACCTTCACGCACTCGCCGGCGACCTCGTGCGCCACCCGGAACGGGACGCCCTGCCTGACCAGCCACTCGGCGATGTCCGTGGCGAGCGAGAAGCCGGCCGGGGCCAGTTCCTCCATGCGCTCCCGGTTGACGGTGAGCGTGGCCATCATGCCGGTGAAGGCGGGGAGCAGGACCTCGAGCTGGTCGCAGGAGTCGAAGACCGGCTCCTTGTCCTCCTGCAGGTCGCGGTTGTACGCGAGCGGGAGCGCCTTCAGCGTCGCCATCAGCCCGGTCAGATTGCCGATGAGGCGGCCGGACTTGCCGCGGGCCAGCTCCGCGATGTCCGGGTTCTTCTTCTGCGGCATGATCGAGGAGCCCGTGGAGAAGGCGTCATGGAGGGTGACGAAGGAGAACTCCTTCGTGTTCCAGATGATGATCTCCTCGGCGATGCGGGAGAGGTTGACGCCGATCATCGCGGTGATGAAGGCGAACTCGGCGACGAAGTCACGGGACGCGGTGCCGTCGATGGAGTTGGCGGCGGAACCACGTTCGAAGCCCAGGTCCGCGGCGACCGCCTCGGGGTCCAGGCCGAGGGAGGACCCGGCCAGCGCGCCGGAGCCGTAGGGGGAGACGGCTGTCCGCTCGTCCCACTGGCGCAGCCGCTCCGCGTCCCGGGACAGGGACTGGACGTGCGCCAGGACGTGGTGGGCGAAGAGCACGGGCTGGGCGTGCTGGAGGTGTGTGCGGCCGGGCATGGCCACGTCGGGGTGCGCCTCGGCCAGCCCCACCAGCGCGTCCTGGAGTCCGGCGACCAGTCCGCCGATGATCCGGGCGTGGTCGCGCAGGTACATGCGGAAGAGCGTGGCGACCTGGTCGTTGCGGGACCGGCCGGCCCGCAGCTTGCCCCCGAGGTCCGGGCCGAGACGCTCCAGGAGTCCGCGCTCGAGGGCGGTGTGGACGTCCTCGTCGGCGACGGTGCCGGTGAACGAGCCGTCGGCTACGGCTGCTTCGAGTGAGTCCAGCCCGTCGGCCATGCGGGACAGCTCGTCGTCGGTGAGCAGCCCCGCCTTGTTCAGCACGCGTGCGTGAGCACGGGAGCCCGCGATGTCGTACGGCGCGAGCCGCCAGTCGAAGTGGACGGAGGCGGACAGCTTGGCCAGCGCCTCGGCGGGGCCGTCGGCGAAACGGCCGCCCCACAGGCGTACGTCGCTGTTACCGGTGCCGTTGCTCACTGCGGTGCTCCTCGGGGGGTGCAAGGGGTGTGCGTCCGCCTCACGGCGCGATCACGAATAGCATAACTATGCGGTGCACCGTATGGATTGTCAAAGCTGCTGGTCAAGTAAGGGAAATCGCGTGTACGCGCAGGGCTGCGGCCCTTTACGATCGGCTCCACGCACACGCACCTCCGGGGGGACCGCATGAGTGACGGGCAAGGACCGGCCGCACGGCTCGCCTCCGGGGTGCCGCTGCGCGAGGCCCTCGACACCGCCTCCCCGGAGGCCTGGCTCGCGCTGGACGCCGAGGTACGGATTCTGGCCTCGCGCCCCGCCAACCGGCTCCCGACGCGCAACGAGCTGCGGGGGTCCGCAGCCGGTCCGGCCTCCCCCGCCGTCGAGTCCCGTCTCGCGCTCGCCCTGTGCCACCCCAACGGCAGGGTGCGTGAGGCCGCCCTGGGACGGGCGGCCGGAGCTCCGGGGCTGCTGCCGCTCCTGGTGGTGCGATGCGCCGACTGGGCCGCACCGGTGCGCGACCGTGCCCGCGCCGTGCTCGCGGACACCGCCGGCCCGGAACTCGCCTCGGCAGCCGCTCTCGTCCTTCGCCTGTCCCGGCGGGACCGGGGCGGCTTCACCCTGGATCTGCTGGAACACGTGCTGCGTGACGGGCCGGGTCCCGTCGTCGTGGCGCTGCTCGCCGACGAGGAGCGCGCGGTGCGCCGGCTGGCCTGCCGCATCGCCGTCGGCCGCGGCCTGCTGACCCGGGCGGAGCTCGCCCGCAGGGCGGCCACCGACGACGACGGCCGCGTCCAGGTCCACTGCGCCGAGGCGGCGCTCGCCGGGGCCGGCGAGGAGGACTACGACACCGTGGTGGCGCCCCTCCTGGCCGCGCGGCCGCCCCAGGTCCGCTCCGCCGGAGTGACCGGCCTGCGCCGGACCGGACGCCACGGACAGGCGGCCGCGTTCCTCACCGACCGGTCGGCCCTCGTGCGGGCCTGCGCCCGCTACGTGCTCCGGCAGGGCGGTACCGACCCGCTCCCGCTGTACCGATCGATGTGCGCCGACCCCGCCCGGCACCCGGCCGCGGCAGCCGGGCTGGGCGAGTGCGGCTCGCGGACGGACGCCGGGACGCTGTGGCCCCTGACGGCCCACCCGCTGCCGGCGGTGCGCGCCCACGCCGTGTCGGCGTTGTGCGCGCTCGACGCGGTGCGGCCGGAGCGGATACGCCCCCTGCTCGACGACCCGTCGGCCGCCGTGGTCCGTGCCGCGGGCCGCGCCCTGCGGCCGTACGCCGCCACGCTCGACGCGGACCTGCTGCGCGCGCGGCTGACGCCGGACGTACCGCGGCCCACCCGGGTCGCGGCACTACGGCTTCTGAGGGCGCGGGAGCACGCTCACGCGCGAGGGCTGTACCCCGGCCCGTGAACCCCACGCGCGCGGCCGGACTTCGCCACGAGGGGCGACGGCTGCCGGGCCTGCGCTGCCGCCGACGCCGGCCACCACGCCCGCGACGGTCCGCGGCCTCGGCACTGGGCCGTACGGAGCAGGCGCGGTGGGGGCCGGACGCCGCGCCCCGTAGCGTCCGGAGCATGCGCAGACTCCTGGTGGCCGTGTCGGTCCTGCTGGCCCTGGCCGGTTCTCTCGCGGCGCGGCCCGCCGGTCCGCCGCCTCTTCCGGAGCGGCTGGCCGACACGGGCGGCGGTACCCAGCTGATCACCGCCGAGGCCGCCGGCACGGACTCCGTCACGGGCACGGTCACCTGGTGGGACAGGCGCGGCGGCGGTTGGGTGGAGGCGGGTTCGGCGCCCGCCCGCTTCGGGGCGAACGGCCTGGCCGAGGGAGCCACCCGCACCCAGGGCACGGACACCACGCCGACCGGGCTGTACGACCTGCCGTACGCCTTCGGCATCGAGGCCGCCCCGCCCGGGACCCGCTACCCGTACCGCCGGGTCGGCGGGGACGCGTGGTGGTGCCAGGACAACGCGTCACGGGCCTACAACCGCTGGGTGGACCCGCTGCCCTCCGACTGCCGCGCCGACGAGGCCGAGCACCTCGCGACCTACGCCGTCCAGTACGCGCGGGCACTCGTCATCGGCTTCAACTACCACCGGCCGGTGCGGGGCAGGGGTGCCGGGATCTTCCTCCACGTCGACGGGAGGGGCGCCACCGCCGGCTGCGTGTCCGTGCCGGCGTCCGCCATGGACCGGATCCTGGCCTGGGCCGACCCGGCCCGCCGTCCGCACATCGCGGTCGGGACGGCGACCGGTCGGACCGCGATCACCCGCTACTGAGGGCCGCGGTCGTTCTGCGCCAGCCGCAGCAGGTGGTCGGCCAGTGCCTGGCCGCCGTTCGGGTCACGGCTGATCAGCATCAGCGTGTCGTCCCCCGCGATCGTGCCGAGGATCGCCTGCAGCTCGGCCTGGTCGATGGCCGAGGCGAGGAACTGGGCGGCACCCGGAGGCGTACGCAGCACCACGAGGTTGGCCGACGCCTCCGCGGAGATGAGCAGCTCGGCCGAGAGCCTGCGCATCCGCTCCTCCTTGGCCGACCCTCCGAGCGGCGCCTGCGGCGTACGGAATCCGCCCTCGCTCGGCACCGCGTAGATCAGCTCGCCACCGGTGTTGCGGATCTTCACCGCCCCGAGCTCGTCCAGGTCGCGGGAGAGCGTCGCCTGGGTGACGCTCAGCCCGTCGTCGGAGAGGAGCTTGGCCAGCTGGCTCTGCGAGCGCACCGGCCGGCGGTTCAGGATGTCCACGATCCTGCGGTGGCGTGCCGTGCGGGTCTGTGGCACCGACGGCCCGCCGTGGTCGGTTTCCTGCGCCTCGGTCATCGTCGTCGCCTCATTCTCCGGATCGTCACTCCCCGGACCGTCCGTCCCGGTAAGCCGCGTCGAGAGCTCCCGGCAGAATCCGCAGGAACGCGTCCACCTCGGCGTCACCGATGATCAGCGGCGGCATGAGCCGTACGACGTCGGGGGCGGGCGCGTTCACCAGGAGTCCGGCTCCCTGAGCCGCCTGCTGCACCTTCGGTGCGAGGGGCCCGGTGAGCACGATACCCAGCAGCAGTCCGGAGCCGCGGACGTGGGAGACCAGGGGGTGCCCCAGGCCCTCGACACCGTCCCTGATCCTCTCACCGAGCCGCTTCACGGTGTCCAGGGTCCCGTCGGCCGCGAGCGTGTCCAGCACGGCGAGGCCGGCGGCGCAGGCAACCGGGTTACCCCCGAACGTCGTGCCGTGCTGCCCCGGCTTCAGCAGGTCGGCCGCGGCTCCGAACGCCACGGTGGCGCCGATCGGCAGTCCGCCGCCCAACCCCTTGGCGAGGGTCACCAGGTCGGGCTCGACACCCTGGTGGGCCTGGTGCTCGAACCAGTGGCCGCAGCGGCCGATCCCGGTCTGCACCTCGTCCAGGACGAGCAGCGTGCCGGTGGCCCGGGTGATCTCCCTGGCCGCCTCCAGATAGCCCTTCGGCGGTACGACTACGCCGTTCTCACCCTGCACGGGCTCGATGACCAGCAGCGCGGTGTCGGTCGTCACCGCTCCGCGGAGAGCCTCGACGTCGCCGTACGGCACGTGTGTGACGTCGCCCGGCAGCGGCAGGAACGGGGCGCGCTTGCCGGGCTGGCCCGTAAGGGCGAGGCTGCCCATGGTCCGGCCGTGGAAGCCGCCGTCGGTGGCGACCATGTGCGTACGCCCGGTCAGCCGGCCGATCTTGAAGGCCGCCTCGTTCGCCTCCGCGCCGGAGTTGCAGAAGAAGACCTTGCCCGTCCGCCCGAAGAGCGTCAGAAGCCGCTCGGCGAGCGCGATGGGGGGCTCGGCGGTGTAGAGGTTGGACACGTGCCCGAGGGAGGCGATCTGCGCGGAGACCGCCTCGACCACCGCGGGGTGGGCGTGGCCGAGCGCGTTGACCGCGATACCCCCGACGAAGTCGAGGTACTCGGTGCCGTCCGCGTCCCACACCCGGGCGCCGGAGCCGCGCACCAGAGGCAGCTGAGGGGTGCCGTAGTTGTCCATCAGCGCGCCTTGCCAGCGCTGTGCGAACTCCTCGTTGCCGGTCATGACTCCCCCTTCGCGTCGTGGTCCGTGGCGGGTGCGGTGTCGGGCACGACCATCGTGCCGATTCCCTCGTCGGTGAAGATCTCCAGCAGGATCGAGTGCTGGACCCTGCCGTCGATGACGCGGGCGGTCTCGACACCGTTGCGTACGGCGTGCAGGCAGCCCTGCATCTTGGGCACCATGCCGCTGGAGAGGTCGGGCAGCAGCTTCTCCAGCTCGGTGGCCGTGAGCCGGCTGATGACGTCGTCGCTGTTCGGCCAGTCCTCGTAGAGGCCTTCGACGTCGGTGAGGACCATCAGCGTCTCGGCGTTCAGCGCGGCGGCGAGTGCGGCGGCCGCCGTGTCGGCGTTGACGTTGTAGACGTGGTTGTCCTCGGCGGAGCGGGCGATGGAGGAGATGACGGGGATCCGGCCGTCGTCGAGCAGCGCCTGGATCGCTCCGGTGTCGATGCCGGTGATCTCGCCGACACGGCCGATGTCGACGGCTTCGCCGTCGATCACGGGGCGGTGCTGGGTGGCGGTGATCGTGTGGGCGTCCTCACCGGTCATACCGACGGCGAGAGGTCCGTGCTGGTTGAGCAGCCCGACGAGCTCACGCTGGACCTGCCCGGCCAGCACCATGCGTACGACGTCCATCGCCTCGGGCGTGGTGACGCGCAGCCCGGCCTTGAACTCGCTGACCAGACCCTGTTTGTCGAGCTGGGCGCTGATCTGCGGGCCACCGCCGTGCACCACGACCGGCTTGAGACCGGCGTGCCGCAGGAAGACGACGTCCTGGGCGAAGGCGGCCTTCAGCTCCTCGTCGACCATGGCGTTGCCGCCGAACTTGATGACGACGGTCTTTCCGTTGTGGCGGGTGAGCCAGGGCAGCGCCTCGATGAGGATCTGTGCCTTGGGCAGCGCGGTGTGCTTCCTCGCGGCGCTCATGAGCTGTACGCGCTGTTCTCGTGGACGTACTCGGCGGTCAGGTCGTTGGCCCAGATGACGGCGGACTCGTCTCCCGCCGCGAGGTCCGCGGTGATCCTGACCTCCCGGTAGCGCATGTCCACCAGGTCCCGGTCCTCGCCGACGCTGCCGTTCCTGCACACCCAGACGTCGTTGATGGCGACGTTCAGCCGGTCCGGCTCGAAGACGGCCCTCGTGGTGCCGATCGCGGAGAGCACGCGGCCCCAGTTGGGGTCCTCGCCGTGGATGGCGCACTTGAGGAGGTTGTTGCGGGCGATGCTCCGGCCGACCTCGACGGCGTCGTCCTCGGTCGCCGCGTTGATCACCTCGATCCGGATGTCCTTGGACGCGCCCTCGGCGTCCCCGATCAGCTGCCGGGCGAGGTCGGCGCAGACGCTCTGCACGGCACGGTCGAAGTCGGCCGGCTCAGGGGTGATTCCGCTCGCCCCCGAGGCGAGCAGCAGCACGGTGTCGTTCGTCGACATGCAGCCGTCGGAGTCGACACGGTCGAAGGTGGTGCGGGTGGCGGCGCGCAGCGCGGCGTCGAGCGCGGGGCCTTCGACGTCGGCGTCGGTGGTCAGGACGACCAGCATGGTGGCGAGACCGGGGGCGAGCATGCCCGCGCCCTTGGCCATGCCGCCGACGGTCCAGCCCTCGCCGCCCGCGACCGCGGTCTTGTGGACCGTGTCGGTGGTCTTGATCGCGATGGCGGCCTTCTCGCCGCCGTGTTCACTGAGCGCCTTCGCGGCCTGCTCGATGCCGGGCAGCAGCTTGTCCATGGGCAGCAGCAGGCCGATCAGACCGGTCGAGGCGACCGCGATCTCGCCTGCGCTGTGCCCGCTGAGGACCTCTGCGGCCTTCTCCGCGGTGGCGTGGGTGTCCTGGAAGCCCTGCGGCCCCGTGCAGGCGTTGGCCCCACCGGAGTTGAGGACGACGGCGGTCACTTCGCCCCCCTTGAGCACCTGTTCCGACCAGAGGACGGGGGCCGCCTTGACGCGGTTGGAGGTGAAGACGCCCGCGGCGGCGCGGCGGGGCCCGTTGTTGACCACGAGGGCCAGATCGGGATTGCCGCTCTCCTTGATTCCGGCGGCGATGCCCGCCGCCGTGAACCCCTTGGCTGCCGTGACGCTCACTGGATCTCCTCGTTCGCTTCTCCGCCCGCGCGGCGCGGCGGCGCGGTTCTCGCCGTTGTCAGCAGCCCGGCGGCTGCGCGTGCATCGCTCACGGTGCGACTCCGATCGTGGAGAGTCCCGTTTCCTCGGGCAGGCCGAGGGCGATGTTCATGCTCTGCAGGGCGCCTCCGGCGGTGCCCTTGGCGAGGTTGTCGATGGCGCTGATCACGATGATCCGGTCCGCCCCCTCGTCGTGGGCGACCTGGATCTGCACCGCGTTGGATCCGTACACGGCCGCGGTGGCGGGCCACTGCCCCTCGGGCAGCAGGTCGACGAACGGCTCGTCGGCGAAGGCCTTCTCGTACACGGCGCGGAGCGACCCGGCGCTCACCCCGGGCCTGGCCTTCGCGCTGCAGGTGGCGAGGATGCCGCGGGGCATGGGAGCGAGGGTCGGTGTGAAGGACACCGAGACGGGCTCACCGGCGGCGGCACCGAGGTTCTGCATCATCTCGGGGGTGTGCCGGTGGGTCCCCCCGACGCCGTACGGGGACATGTTGCCCATCACCTCGGAGCCGAGCAGGTGCGGCTTGGCCGCCTTGCCCGCGCCGGAGGTCCCGGACGCCGCGACGACGACGGCCTCCGGTTCGGCGAGACCGGCGGCGTACGCCGGGAAGAGCGCGAGGGAGACGGCCGTCGGGTAACAGCCCGGCACGGCGATCCGCTTGGACCCCTCCAGCGCCGCGCGGGCCCCGGGCAGTTCCGGCAGGCCGTAGGGCCAGGTGCCGGCGTGCGGCGAGCCGTAGAACCTCTCCCAGTCGGCGGGGTCCCGCAGCCGGAAGTCGGCGCCCATGTCGACGACCAGCACCTCGTCACCGAGCTGACCGGCCACGGCGGCGGACTGCCCGTGCGGCAGGGCCAGGAAGACGACGTCGTGTCCGCTGAGCACCTCTGCCGTGGTCGGCTCCAGGACGCGGTCAGCGAGCGGCCTCAGGTGCGGTTGCAGCGCGCCGAGCCGCTCCCCGGCGTTGGAGTGGCCGGTGAGGGCCCCGATCTCGACCTGTGGGTGGGTGAGGAGCAGGCGGAGCAGCTCCCCGCCGGCGTAACCGCTCGCTCCCGCCACTGCCGCACGTACCACCATCGGAATTCCTCCTCATCGATGGCATGACTATACGCACCAATGCAGTTTTATGCAAAGATCACTCCCGGCCGTCCCACCGCCGTCCTGTGACTGAGCGTCTCGGTCGGCCCCTGGGCCCCGTGCTCGGCCCGGCTGAGCGTGACGGCCGGCCCGGGCCGCTCCCGGGTGCCGCTCCGCCGGTCCGGTCGGGTGCGGTGTCATGGGTCTTCTCGTTAGCCCACAGCGCGGCCGATGAGTTCGTGGCACCCGGCCGGTCCAAGCTCGTGACACCCAGGAGCCCAGGAAAGGACACCACCATGTCGGAGCTTCTCGTCGACTTCATCACCTCCCTCGACGGCCACGCGTCGGGAGAGGGGTGGCCCGGGTTCTGGGGCCTCGAGGGACCGGAGTACCTCGCGTGGCTCGGTGAGCAGCCCGGGGCCACCTACCTGATGGGGGCGAACACCTACCGTCTCATGTCGGGCTTCGCCGCAGGCGAGGTCCCCGATGGCCAGGACGAGTTCAGGCCCGAGGAGGAGGCGTCCGTCGACGAGCTCACACAAGCGTCCAAGGTGGTGTTCTCCTCCTCACTCGAGGAGCCGCTGACGTGGGCCAACTCCACGCTCGTCCGCGACGACGCCGTCGAGGCGGTCCGCGCCATGAAGTCGAGCGGCTCGGGGCTCCTCAGCACGATCGGCAGCCTCAGCCTGTGCCGGTCCCTGCTGCGAGCCGGACTCGTCGACCGCTTCCGCGTCGTGATGTTCCCGGTGATCACCGGGGCCACGGGCGAGGAACGCGTCTACGACGGTTATCCGGACGTCGCCCTGGAGATGATCGGGCACCGCACCTTCGACGGCCGCATCCAGCTGGTCGAGTACACGCCCCGCGTGCTCGAGCACCCGCCGCTCCGCGTCCCCGCGTGACGCCGCCGCTGGACGCTTACCCGGGCAGGGCCTCGCGAGCTGAGCGCTCCGCATGGCCGGCCGGGGCGGCTGAGGCACTCGGTCACGCGTGCCCGGCGAGGCGGGTCGTGCGGAACTCCGGTTACATGACCTGAGTGCCCACCGGGTACGGCGGACAGGCGGAAAAGCGAGGTGGACGGCCGTGGGCGACATCGTCGACGTGATCGACCGCGTGCACCGGCAGGTCGGCACGCGCCGGGTGGCGTCGGGCGAGGCGGGCACGGTGCTGTTGCGGCGCACCTTCGAGGCCGGAACGGACGATGTCTGGGGTGCGCTGACCTCACCGGAGCGCGTCGCCCGCTGGTTCTTCCCGGTGGCCGGTGACCTCCGGGAAGGCGGGAGCTACCGGTTGGAGGGGAACGCCGACGGCGAGATCCTCGAGTGCGTGCCCCCGGAGCGGCTGCGCGTGTCCTGGCTGTCCGGTCCCGGCACCGGCTTCGGTGAGGTCGAGGTCCGCCTGGCGCCGGAGGGTGCCGGACGGACGGTGTTCGAGCTGGAGCACGCGGCCGTGGTCCCGGAGGAGTTCCGGAGCCGGTACGGGCCCGGAGCGGTCGGAATCGGCTGGGACCTGGCGCTCCTGGGGCTCGGATGGCACCTCGCCGGCGGAGGGCTCAGCCCGGAGGACGCCGCGCAGTGGCAGCTCTCGTCCGAGGCGAAGGCCTTCGTGGCACGCTCGGGCGAGGAGTGGGGACGGGCGTTCGCCGCATCCGGAGCGGACCCGGAGACCGTGACCGCGACGACGGTGGCGGCGGTCGCGGCCTACATCGGGGAGTAGCCCGCACCCGTCACGGTGCTGCCCGGTCCCGTCCCCCACGCACGGCCGCCGCACCGCCCCGATCCATCGACCACCGCCCGTACGGCCGGGTGCCGGTGGCGATGCCCGGCGCCGAGAAGCCGGCAGCCGCTGCCCGGCCGTGGGCCGGGCAGCCCCGGCGGACACCTCAGTCGCGGTCGGCCTGCTCGGAGCGGGCCGCGTTGCGCTCCTTGATGCGTGCCGCTTCCTCGCGGACCTCGGCCTGGGTGGCGCGTTCCTTCAGCAGCCACTCGGGGCTGTCCTGCTTCAGTGCGTCGATCTGCTCGGTGGTGAGGGGCTCCGTGACCCCGCCGCGCGCGAGACCGGCGATGGAGACACCCAGCTTCGAGGCGACCACCGGCCGCGGGTGCGGGCCGTTGCGCCGCAGGTCCTGCAGCCACTGGGGCGGGTCGGACTGCAGCGCGTTCAGCTCGGCGCGCGAGACGACGCCCTCCTGGAACTCGGCGGGGGTGGCTTCGAGGTACACACCCAGCTTCTTCGCCGCGGTGGCGGCCTTCATCGTCTGGGTGGTCTGGTGCGACGTCATGGTGTCCAGGGTATCGAGCGTGTGCGCCGCCTCCGACCACGGCCGGTAACCTGGCGGAGTGACAGGCTCGGAAGTACCCCCCGCGTTCCGGCTCGCCTACGTCCCGGGCGTGACCCCCACCAAGTGGGTCCGGATCTGGAACGAGCGGCTGCCCGGCACTCCTCTGACCCTCGTCGGCGTGCCCGCCGCGGAGGCCGCCGGCCTCCTGCGCGACGGCGGAGCGGACGCCGGTTTCGTGCGGCTGCCCGTCGACCGCACGGACCTCAGCGCCATCCCCCTGTACACGGAGACGACCGTGGTCGTCCTCCCGAAGGACCACGCGGCGACGGCCGTCGAGGAGCTGTCCACCGGGGACCTCGCCGAGGAGATCGTGCTGCACCCCCTCGACGACACCCTCGGCTGGGAGCGTCCGCCGGGGAGGCCCGCCTACGAACGGCCCGCCACGACCGAGGACGCCGTCGAACTGGTGGCGGCGGGGGTGGGCCTGCTGGTCGTCCCGCAGTCGCTGGCCCGGCTGAACCACCGCAAGGACCTCACCTACCGGCCACTGGCCGGTGCCCCCGAGTCGCGGATCGCGCTGTCCTGGCCGGAGGAGAAGACCACGGACCTGGTGGAGGAGTTCATCGGGATCGTCCGCGGGCGGACCGTCAACAGCACCCGTGGCCGCCCGCCGACACCGCCGCAGCCCAAGGCCGGACGGACGGACAAGAAGGGCGGCACCCCGCGCAAGCCCGCGGCGGGCAAGAGCTCCCGGGGCGGCTCCGCCGGCGCCCAGCAGTCCAGAGGCGCCGCCAAGAACCCCAAGGGCGGCGCCGCCAAGCGTGGCAAGCCCCGCCGCCGGCCGTAGCGGACGCCCCCTGCCCGTCGTCTCGGGAGCTACCCGCGGGCGGGCTCCCGGACGAGGCGCCGACCGCACAGCTCGGCCCCCGCTCCGGTTCCCGAGTCGGCCCGGTACCGAAGGAAACTCGGTACCGCAGACGGCCGGGGCCGGAGCGACGAGACGCGTCCGCCGATGCGGGCCCGCGCGACCGGTCCCGGGCCGCGGCCGGCGCGTACCGGCCGGAGCCGGCGCGCCCGGCCGGCTGGAGACGACGGCTCACAGAGCTCCGTAGACCGCGTCGATCAGCGCCATCTTGCGCGGGTCGTCGGCGATGTTCGGGCCCATCCTGTTCATGACGTAGCCGAGCGAGATCCCGGCCTCCGGGTCGGCGAGACCGCAGGAGCCGCCCGCGCCGTCGTGCCCGACGGCGCGCGGGTTCGGGCCGTACGAGGCGTTCGGGCCGCTCAGCCACAGACCCAGACCCAGCTCGGTCTCGTGGGTGAAGCCCGCTCCCAGCACCAGGTCACGGCAGCTCCCCTGACCCTCACGGACCCGCTCGGCCGCTTCCTCGGACAGGACCCGGCGTCCGTCGAGGGTGCCCCGCCCGGCGAGGATGCCGTAGAGGGAGGCGACCGCGCGGGCGGTGCCGTGGCCGTTGGCGGCGGGAATCTCGGCGGCACGCCATTCGGGGGTGTTGGCGGCTGCCGTGCCCGTGCCCGGGTTGAGCAGGGAGGCGACCGCCATCGGCTCCATGGCGGCGAAGAGCGCGGCCTGTGCGCGGGAGACGGCCTTCGGCTGGACGAGCTCGGCGACCCGGCCGGCGTCCTTCTCCGGGAGGCCCACGGTGAAGTCGATGCCGAGCGGCCCGGTGATCTCCTGCCGCAGGAACTCCCCGGGCAGCAGCCCCGTGATCCGGCGGACGACCTCGCCGACGAGGAAGCCGTACGAGATCGCGTGGTAGCCGGAGCGGGTGCCCGGCTCCCACCAGGGCTCGGTGGCGGCGAGCCGGGCCGTGGTCAGCTCCCAGTCGTACAGCTCGGCCAGGGTGTGCGGATCACGCAGACCCACGACCCCCGAGCGGTGCGACAGCAGGTGGCGTACGCGCACGGAACCCTTGCCGGCCGCGGCGAACTCGGGCCAGTACGCGGCCACCGGGGCGTCCAGGTCCAGGAGACCGCGGTCGACGAGGACGTGGGCGCAGAGCGCGGTCGGGCCCTTCGTCGTGGACCACACGTTGACCACGGTGTCCCGCTCCCACGGGCGGGTCCGTCCACCGTCGGCCCAGCCTCCCCAGAGGTCCACCGCCGGACGGCCGTCGACCAGCACGGTGACCGCCGCGCCCAGTTCGTCGCGCTCGGCGAAGTTCGCCGCGAACGCGTCGCGCACCGCAGTGAACCGGTCGTCACAGTGGCCTTGGATCTGCGGCACGGAAGACTCTCCTCGTCGTAGGTGCCACGCACCATACCGACTGGTCGGACTGGCGGGAAGACGCTGTACGGCGGGTTGTTCCCGGTGTGCGGTCAGGGCCGGCGCGTGAGCGCTTCCAGGCTGAGGCTCCAGCGGCCGGGCAGTCCGGTGATCGTCACGGCGGAGAGCGGGCGGACGTCGATGTTCCAGTACGTCGCCGGCGGGGCGTTGATGGCGTACACCAGAGCCGCGCGGACGACGGCGGGCTCGGCGACGGCGACGAGCGCGCCGTCGCGGAGGGGACGGGTGTCGAGCCAGCCTCCCACCCGGGATATGAAGGCGAGCAGGGATTCGCCGCCGTGCGGGGCGGAGCGCGGATCCGCCAGCCAGGCGTCGACACCGGCCGGCTCTCCGGCCGCCACCTCGGAAAGGGTCAGGCCCCGCCACCGGCCCATGTCGCAGTCGCGCAGCGCGGGCTGGACGAGAGGGGCGAAGCCGAGGGCGTCGCCCGTGGCACGGCTGCGCGGGGTGGGCGAGCAGTAGCGCAGTTCGGCGGCGCCGAGGTGCACCAGCGTGTGGGCGGCGAGCTGGACCTCGCGCCAGCCGGCGTGGTCCAGCGGCCGGTCGTCGTCGAAACGCTCGGAGAGGAGGGCGGAGCTGCGTGCTGCGGCGACCAGGGACACCCGAACACTCATGCGCGCGATCGTGGGGCCCGGCGACGCGCCGGTCAAGAGGGCGGTCGCGGGGCCGCCGCCCGCGCCTCAGCCGATCTGGAGGGCCATCCACATCTCCGGTTCGGCGAGCGGGGTGAACCCGAGCTTCGCGTACACACCGTGGGCGTCCTTGGTGGCCAGCAGGAACCTGCGTACGCCGAGGGGGGCCAGCTCGTCCCGGACGGCGGTGACGAGCCGGGTGCCGAGGCCCTGGCCGCGGGCCTCGCGGTCGACGTACACGTCGCATATCCACGCGAAGGACGCGCGGTCGGTGACCACCCGCGCGTAGGCGGCCTGTTCACCCGAGGCCGGGTCGTAGGCGCCGAAGTTGAGGGAGCCCGCGATCATCAGGTCCTGTTGCTCGCGGGTGCGGCCGAGAGCCCAGTAGGCGTCCGTGGACAGCCAGTGGTGGATACGGGCGGCGTCCAGCCGGGAGGGGTCGTCGGAGATCTCGTGGCGCCGCACGGAGGTGTCGTCGTTCATCCCGGGAGGCTATCGCCCGGCATCCCCAGCTCGTCCACGGCGATGCGCAGCCTGCGCACCCCCTCGGCGATCTCGGCGGGTCCCGACACGGCGGCGAAGCTCAACCGGACGTGTCCGGCGGGGGGTTCGGCGCAGTGGTACGGGCGGCCGGGCGCGACCGCGACGCCGGCCCGCAGCGCGGCGGAGACCAGGGCGGGCTCGCCCGCCACCGGGCCCGGGAGCCGGAGCCAGATACTGCCTCCGCCGGACGGCACGTGCGGGAGGGCGAGTTCGGGCAGCCGTTCGCGCACCGCTGCCGTCGTCGCGGTGCGACGGCTGCCGAGTTCGGCGGCCACGGTACGCAGGTGACGCTCCCAGGACGGGGAGCCCACAAGTTCGAGGGCGGCCTCCTGGACCGGGCGCGGCACGAAGAAGCTGTCGACGACCTGGATGGCGCGCAGCCGCTCCAGGACGGGGCCACGGGCGGCCAGCGCGCCCACGCGGAGACTGGGCGACGTGATCTTGGTGAGGGAGCGCACGTGCACGACGACACCGTCCGGGTCGTGGGCCGCGAGCGGTTCGGGCAGCGGGCCCGCGTCCGCGTGCGCGAGGCGGCGGGCGAAGTCGTCCTCGACGACGAAGGCGCCCGCGGCCCGGGCGGCCCGCACGATCCGCTCGCGCCGCTCCGGCGCGAGTATCACGCCGGTGGGGTTCTGGAAGAGCGGCTGGCAGACGAACACGCGGGCCCCGGTGGCGCCGAAGGCGGCCTCCAGCAGATCGGGGCGCACCCCGTCGGCGTCCATCGGCACGGGGACGGGTCGCAGGCCGGTGGCGCGGGCGGCTGCCAGCATGCCCGGGTAGGTGGGGGATTCGACGAGGACGGGGGCTCCCGGCGGGGCGAGCGCCCGCAGCGCGGTGGCGAGGGCGCTCTGCCCTCCCGCCGTGATCAGGACGTCGGATTCCGTGAGGGTTCCGCCGATCTCCCGGGCGAACCAGGCGCGCAGCTCGGCCAGCCCGTCGGTGGGCGGCCTGCCCCAGGCCCCCGGCCGGCGTCCCGCCCGGGCCAGGGCGGCGGCCAGCGCCCGTTCGGGCTGGAGCCCGGGGTGGAGGTAGCCGCCGTTGAACTCGATGACCCCGGGCGGGGGCGCGGCGAGCGTGACGAGGACGCCGGAGGCATCGACGGTCCGCGGCACGACCTCGGGCCCGGCGTCCCCGCTGAGTGACACCTCCTGCCAGGAGGTGTCACCCGGGGCGGGCACGGCGGCGCGGACCTCGGCCCGGAAGGCCCCTGAGCCGGGCCGGGTGACGACCAGCCCCTCGGCGGCGAGGTGCGCCACGGCGCGCGAGACGGTCACCGGACTGACCTTGAACCGCTCGACAAGGGCCCGGCTCGACGGCAGCTTCTCACCAGGCGAGTAGCGGTTGAGCTCACTCTTCAGGCAAGTGACCAGTCCGGACACACTGCTACGCTCATGCATGACAGCAGAGAATAGCGCTACATCCACAATGACGATAGCGGTGAGGGCCGACCGACCGGCCTCGCGACGGGGCCCCGGCAGCGGAGTCGTGCTCGCCGGGCTCGGTGTCCTCGCCTTCTCCCTGACCTTCCCCTCGACGGTGTGGGGGCTGGAGAGCTTCGGCCCCTGGTCCCTGGTGGCGCTGCGCAGCGTGCTCGCCGCACTGATCGCGGGGTGCGCCCTGCTGGCCGGACGGGTCCCGGTGCCCGAGCGCCGCCACTGGGCCGGTCTCGCGGTCGTGGCGGGCGGGGTCGTCGTGGGCTTCCCTCTGCTGACCTCGCTGGCCCTGCAGACCTCCACGAGCTCGCACGCGGCCGTCGTGGTGGGGCTGCTGCCGCTGACGACCGCGCTCCTTGCGGCCCTGCGCACCGGCTCGCGCCCGCCGCGCGCGTTCTGGGCCGCGGCCCTCGCCGGAGCGGCGGTGGTGATCGCGTTCACGGTCCAGCAGAGCGGCGGGGAGCTCTCCGTGAGCGATCTCTATCTGTTCGGGGCGCTGCTGGTCTGCGCGGCGGGATACACCGAGGGCGGCAGGCTGGCCGGGGTGATGCCCGGCTGGCAGGTGATCGGCTGGGCCCTCGTGCTCTCCCTGCCGCTCGCGGTGGCCGGAGCGGCCGTGGCCCTGCCGTTCGAGCCGGTGCGCCTCACGGTGCACGGGGTCGTGGGGCTGGTCTGGGTCGCCGCCGGGTCGACGTTCCTCGGGCTGTACGTCTGGTACCGGGGCATGGCGGAGATCGGGGTTCCCCGTGCGAGCCAGCTCCAGCTGGCGCAGCCGCTGCTCACTCTGGTCTGGTCGTTCCTCGCTCTCGGCGAGGAGGTGTCCGCCGCCACGCCGGTTGCGGCGGTGGCCGTCCTGGTGTGCATCGCCGTCACCCAGCGCGCGGGAGGCCGGGGGGCGCGCGGCACGGAGGCCGGCAAGCCGGTCCGGTCATAGACTTGTCGACATGGACCGCCACCCGTGAGGAGGTCACTCCCGATGGAGGCACACACCGGCGACCGGCTGCTGACGCACGGCAGGACCGTGGGGCAGCACGACCGGGTCGCAGAGATCATCGAGGTACTCGGCGACGGGGGCGGCCCCCCGTACCGTCTGCGCTTCGAGGACGGGCACGAATCGATCAGGTCCCCGGGCCCCGACAGCGTCGTCCAGCACACCGCCCCGGAGGACCGGAAGCGGTAGAGCGCGCGTGCGCCGGGGGCACGAGTGGTTCCCGGCGCACGCGTCCGTCCGGGCGGTGCTGCCCGGACAGTGCTGCCAGGACAGCGCCCGGCCGGGGTCCGGGCAGCACTGTCATGGCGACGTGACCGGAGCGGGCGGTGGGCCCGGCGGCCGGGAGGACGCCACGGCGCACGACCCCTCACCGCCGCCGGTCCGCCCGGTTCAGCGCGGGGTGCGTGCCCGGGCCTGGTAGTGGTCCGCCACCACCCGCGCCATCGCCCCGATGCGGTCGGTCTTCACGTGCTTGGCGGAGAAGTAGACGTGACCCCCCACCTCCGGATATCCGGCGGCGAGATCGAGGTGCCGGGAGAGTTCGGCCGGATCCTGCCAGGCCGCCGGCTGGGCCGGGTCGCCGGCCTTGTAGAGGGCCTCCCCGGCATAGAGGCCGACCCCGGTGCCCCGGACCGTTTCGGCCCACCACGGCAGCAGCTTCGCGTAGTCGGCGGCGGAGAAGCCGATGTTCCAGTAGATCTGCGGGCAGATGTAGTCGATCCAGCCCTCCTTCACCCATTTGCGGGTGTCGGCGTGCAGGTCGTCGTAGGTCTGGACGCCGGCCGCGGTGTCGGAGCCCAGCGGATCCGTCTTGGCGTTGCGCCACACCGCGAAGGGGCTGATGCCGAACCGCACGCCGCTCCTGACCTCCTTGATCCGTTCGGAGGTCTCGCGCACCAGCCGGTCGGTGTTGTCGCGCCGCCAGGCCGCCCTGTCGGCGAAGTCCTGGCCGTACCGCTCGTAGGCGGCGTCGTCGTCGAAGACCTGGCCGGCCACGGGGTAGGGGTAGAAGTAGTCGTCCCAGTGCACCGCGTCGACTGCGTAGCGGCTGACCGCGTCCAGCATCGCGTCCTGGACGAACTTCCTGACCTCGGGCAGCCCCGGGTTGTAGTAGAGCTTGCCGCCGTAGGGCAGCACCCAGTCCGGGTGCACCCGGGCGGGGTGGGTGGCGACGAGACGGGAGGGGTCGGTGTGGTTCGCGACCCGGTAGGGGTTGAACCAGGCGTGCAGCTCCAGCCCCCGGGCGTGCGCCTCGCGCACCGCCGTACCCAGCGGGTCCCATCCCGGATCCTTTCCCTGCACGCCGGTGAGGCACTGGGCCCAGGGCTCGTACGACGAGGGCCACAGGGCGTCGGCGCTCGGCCTGACCTGGAGGACCACGGCGTTCAGCCGCAGCTCCACCGCGCGGTCCAGATGGGCGATCAGCTCCGCCTCCTGGGCGGCGGCGCTCAGGCCCGGCGCCGACGGCCAGTCCAGGTTGGCGACCGTGGCGATCCACACGCCGCGCAGCTCGGCCTCTCCCGCGCGACGGCCCCGGCGCCGTGGGAATTCCGGCCGCCGCGCCGCGACGGCATCACCCGCTGTCATGAGCGCGGCCACCACACTCGCCGCGCCCAGTACCCATGACCTCCGGCCCATACGACGCATCTGTGCACCTTTCGTCTTGCTGTTCCCGTGTGTCACGCCGGCAGCGCGTGACGCAGATCATGCCCGCCACCGGACCGCCCGACCCGCGGCTCACCGGGAGGGAATCGCGGAGTAACGTCGTGGGGTCGAGGCGGGCACCGGAATCAAACGGGAACTGCCGCACGAGATCAGCGAAAGGCACGAGGTGACGGACTCTATGGCCGACATTGCACGCGTCGGAGTGGTGGGCTGTGGCCAGATGGGCGCAGGCATCGCGGAGGTGTGCGCCCGCAGCGGCCTCGATGTCATGGTGGCCGAGACCACCGGCGAGGCCTTGGAGATAGGGCGTACCCGGCTTCAGAACTCCCTCTCGAAGGCCGCCGAACGCGGCAAGATCACTGCGGAGGAGCGCGACGAGACCCTCGGCCGCCTCAGCTTCACCACCGACCTCGGTGAGTTCGCAGACCGCGATCTGGTGATCGAGGCCGTCGTGGAGAACGAGCAGGTCAAGACGGAGATCTTCCAGGTGCTCGATCAGGTGGTGACCCGGCCGGACGCCATTCTCGCCTCGAACACCTCGTCCATCCCGCTGGTGAAGCTGGCCGTGGCCACCTCCCGGCCGGACCAGGTCATCGGCATCCACTTCTTCAACCCGGCCCCCGTGCAGCGGCTCGTCGAGCTGATCCCCGCGCTGACGACCTCGGACGAGACCATAAAGCGCGCCGAAGCCGTCGTGCAGAACGTGCTCGACAAGCACGCGATCCGCGCGCAGGACCGCTCGGGCTTCGTCGTCAACGCCCTGCTGATCCCGTACCTGCTCTCGGCGATCCGGATGTTCGAGTCGGGCATCGCCAGCCGGGAGGACATCGACAACGGCATGGAGATGGGCTGCGCCCACCCGATGGGGCCGCTCAAGCTCGCCGACCTGATCGGCCTGGACACCGTGGCCTCGGTCGCCGACTCGATGTACGCCGAGTACAAGGAGCCCCTGTACGCCGCTCCCCCGCTGCTCCAGCGGATGGTCGACGCGGGCCGGCTCGGCCGCAAGACGGGGTCGGGGTTCTACCCGTACGACTGACCGCCCGCCCCCGGGCCCGGCGCTCACCCCGCCGGGCTCGCCGGGGCACGTCACCCGAGGTCAGGGCCGTGGGCGGCTCATCGACGGCAGGCCGTGGAGGTGGAGCAGCGGCAGCACCTCGCTGATCTTCGGGGACTTCCGGCACCACGGAGCCAGGTTTTCGGGGAGAACCGGCTGCCGTTCACCCGTCGTCTCGTCGACCCGCTTGTCGTTCACCCGCGGGGCGGCCACCTCGACCGGCCCAGCAGCCGTGGTCAGGGTCCGCGGCCGGTGGCGGCCGTTGCAAACCTCCAGTCGATGTCCGGCCTCGTCACGCTGCCCCGAGCTCGGCCATGTACTGGTCCACCTCCGCCTCCGCCTCCGCCTCCGAGGCTGCGGCCGGCATCCGCCGAGCACCCTCGCGGACGATCTCGTCGATCGGAACGGGCCTCTGCGGTGCCGTGTTCGCTGAGCACGGGAGCGCCTGCCCGACCCGCGTCCGCAGCGCGGGCCTACTCGGTGACTCGACGGACGCTCACACGGGAAGGTGCGCCTGTCGCGCGTTCTCCGGAGACAATCCACAGTCCTGGGCGTTGTCCGCGCAGGTGCGCCTCGGCATCGGGTACCCAGGGGGTGCTCTTCGCGGGATCAGCGCGACGCCGGCCTTCACGACGGGACGAGATCGAACGTGAAGACCGACGTGATGCTTGCCCGGAGGAATCACCATCAAGATCCAGATGAGTTTCCTCGGCTCGCGGATGGTCCTCCGGACCACATGGCTCAGCTGACGGTGACGAGGCGCTGCACAGACAGGCTGCGTGAGGAGCGGCCGGCGTGGACGGTGTAGGAGCCGGGGGTGAGTTTCCAGGCGCCGGCAGTCCACACGGACAGGTCGCGGGCGGTAACGCTGAAGGTGACCCGGGTGCTTGCACCTCGGGCGAGCGTGACCTTGCGGAAGCCGATCAGTCGCCGTGGCTCGGCCTGGGCGGCGGCAGGCAGGGCCGCGTAGAGCTGCACGACTTCGGTGCCTTCGCGGGAACCGGAGTTGGTGAGGGTGACGGCTGCTGTCAGTGTCTTGGTCGCTGTGTCGAAGGACGTCTCCAGGGAGCCGAGGTTGAAGGTGGTGTAGGACAGGCCGTGTCCGAAGGGGAACAGCGGACTCTGGTTCTTCGCGTCGTAGTAGCGATAGCCGACCAGGTGACCCTCGCCGTGAGAGACCGTGGGGCCATTGCCCGGGTAGGTGGCCTCCGTGGCCCCGGGACCCTGGGACGCCGTGACGGGGAAGGTGACCGGAAGACGGCCTGAAGGGTCCGCGTCGCCGAAGAGGACGGCTGCCAGTGCGGTGCCCGTGGCGCGTCCGGCGTACCAGAGCTGGACGACCGCTTCGACATCGTTGATCCACGGCATGGCGACGGGGCCGTCGGTGTTCAGGACGACGATGGTGCGGGAGTTGGCTGCTGCGACGTCGGCGATGAGCTTGTTCTGGTCGCCCGGCAGGTCGAGGGAGCCGTGATCCATGTCCTCGCCCGCGACCCGGTTGACGATGACGACGGCGGCGTCGCTGGTCCGTGCTGCGGCGACCGCGGCGGGTATGAGGGACTTCGGCTGCCAGCCGAGGGTGAGGCCGCAGGTGCCGGTGTCGGCGGTGCTGTTGCTGTACTCGACGCTGATGCTCACCGCCTTGCCCGCCGTGAGGTCGACGGTGCCCTGGAGCGGGTAGTCGTACGGCCCGAGGAAGAACCGGCGGCTGTGTCGGGTGCCGGAGACGACCGTCCTGCCGTTGATGACGAGCTTGGTGGTGCCTGCCGGCAGCAACGAGAAACGGTGCGGGCCCGTGTCGGTCGGCGTGAGGGTGCCGCTCCAGCGGGCCGACCACACGGCGGGCAGACCGGCCACGGGCGCACTGGTGAAGTCGATACCGGCGCTGACCTGTGTGGCGACCGGAGTGCCGGACGGTTGGGCCGAGGCGTAGAAGCTGCCGGTCAGCCCCGCCGCGCCGGAGGCTGTGCGCAGCACTGTCGCCGGGACGGCGGTGAGGGGGATGTCTCCGACAGTTCCCTGACGGTAGGTGACGGCGACCCCGGTACCGGCCCGGTCCTTGATGGCCGCCAGCGGAGTGGTCCAGGTGCCGGGGTTCACGTAGGTGGAGCCGGACACTCCCGTCAGAGCGGTGTTCTCGGCCGGGCCGATCACGGCGAGCGACTTGATGGCGGAGGTCAGCGGGAGGGCTTGGCTGCGGTTGGTGAGCAGGACCGTGGAGTTGACGGCGAGGTCGTGGGCGAGGTCCTTGTGTGCCTGGGTACTGACGTTCGCGGCGGGCGCCGGGACGGGGTGGTCGAACAGGCCGTTGACATACATGGTGTGGAGGATGCGCAGGGCGGCGTCGTCCAGGCGGGTGGTGGGGACGCTGCCGTCGGTGAGGCCGCCGACAGGTATCTTCACGCCTCCGGGGCCAAGTCCGCCGAGGTCCATGCCTGCCTTGACGGCTCCCACGGGATTGTCACCGGCCCAGAAGTCGGGGACGGTGTAGCCCTCCAGACCGATGGTCTTCTTGAGGTCGTCGAACAGTGCGGGGCTCTGAGTGGCGAACGTTCCATTGATCTTGGGGTAGGCCATCATCACCGAGGTGACGGGCACGGCGTCGATGATGCGTTCGAAGGCCGCGTGGTAGATCTCGTGCAGTGCCCGGTCGGAGATCTGCGCGTCGACGAAGAAGCGGTTGACTTCCTGGGTGTAGGCGCTGAAGTGCTTGACGGTGGCGACGGCGTGCTGTTCCTGGATGCGCCGGGTGAGCGCCGCGCCGAGGGTGCCGGAGAGGAGCGGGTCCTCCCCCATGCTTTCGGCCTGCCGGCCGAAGTGCCACGTGCGGGCGGTGTCGACGGTGGGGCCCAGAAGGTTGTTGTAACCCTTGGCGCGTCCCTCGGCTCCCAGCGCCTGGCCGAGCCGGCCGGCGAGGACGGCATCGAATGTCGCGGCCTGCGCGAGCGGGACGGGGAAGGCCGTGACGCCGGTCTCCCCGCGCAGGCCGGCTGAGGCTTCCACCATGGTCAGGGCAGGTATGCCCAGAGAACTCAGTGCTGCGAAGTCGCAGCGGACGAGGGCCTCCTTCTGTGCTGCGGTCATCCTGGCCAGGAGGGCGACGGCCCTGCTGTCGGGGGCGGCTCCCGCGGTGCGGCGGGGCGCTGCGGCGGCCGGGGCGATGCCGGAAGCCAGAGCGGTGAGGACGGCGGCTGAGAGAAATGTACGACGGTTCATGGCGGCTCTTCCATGAGGAATCGGGGCAGGACAGAACAGCGCCTTGGTCGGCGCGAGCAGCGTGACGCCGCACCTTGCGGGGATGAGGGGTTGCTCACTGGCGCGCGCCGCCTGGGCGCGGCGCCTGCGGCCTATCCCTCCTGGTAGGCCTCATCGAGGGCGGCAAGGACGCCGTCGATGTCAGTGCGCCCGGAGAACAGCTTCTGGATCTGGATGAAGTGCTCTTGCTGGACCTGGGGGTTGGGCCACAGCTGGTCCATGAACGGCACGGTGGTGCCGGCCTTCTGGTGTGCGACCAGTTCCGTGAGAACGGGGTCGGCCGTGAAGCGGTCGCTGGGGATGGCAGGCAGAGTGCCGCTGTCCTGGTTGTAGAGGTTCTGGCCGGTGTCGGACCCGAGGAACGCGGCGAACTTCATGGCCAGCTCCTTGTCGTCACTCTCGGCGTTGACTCCGTAGGCGGCTGACACGGCGCCGGGCATGTGGGTCTGTGCCGCGTCGTTGCTCGCGGGCAGGGCGAACATGGCCAGTCGTAGTTCCGGCGCTGTCGCGGTGATGGCCGAGGTGCTGCTGGCGACTTGTACGACGCCCACCGCCCTGCCCTCGGCAACGTCCTGGATGGACGTCTCGTAGCTCGTTCCCGAGGGATCGCTGGTGAAGCAGCCCCGCTCATCGAGCTCGACGTACTTCTCCAACGCCTTCCTCCAGCCGGAGTCGGCGAAGGTGGCCCGGCCACCACCCATCTCGGTCGCGAACTCGGGATGACCGGCGTAGACAGTGGTGGCGGCCAACGCGTAATCGACGAGCTGGGTCACCCACGGCGTCTCGATGCCGAGCGCGAACAGCACCTTGCCGCCGGCCTTCGCCTTGTCGCACAGCTGCAGCAACTCGTCCCACGTCTCCGGGGTGGTGCCGCCGATGTCACGCATGGCCTTCTTGCTGTAGATCGCACCGATACCGCTGTAGTTGGCCGGCACGGCATAGGTGGCGCCGCCGACCCGGGTCACCCACTTGGTGTCCTCCGGGACTTCGCGCGCGAACTCCAGACCGGACAGATCGGCGAGTCGGCCTGCGGACTCCAGCGTCCGCACAGCGGCGGGATTGCCGTAGCCGGGCCAGACAGTGAAGATGTCAGGCGCCGTGCCTGAGGACAGTCGGGCGGGGAGGGTGCTCTGGAGCTGGTCGGTGTCGGCATAGGTCACCGCGACCTTCACCTGCGGGTTCTCCCGCTCGAAGGCCGCCACGACAGTCTTCATGGCTGAGCGGTCGGTGATATTGGCGGTGATCTCGAGGGTGCCGTCGTCGGTGGCTGCCGAGCCGGACCCACCGCAAGCGCTCAGGCTCATGGCGAGGCTCGTGACCATGACGGTGGCCCGGACGCGGCGGGAGGTTCTCATAGCAGGCTCCGTGCAGGAGAAGGGGAGAAGGTGATGTGCGGTGCCGAGGTGCTGCTGGGACCAGCGGCTCTCGCGGACGATTCGGCGGCCGCTCGACGGGCCGCCGTGGGGGGCGGGGCCGACCGGGCAGTCAGGTACTCGGCCGGCCCCAGCTCGGGGAGGGATCGTTTACGAACACCTTCGGCAGGCGCAACGCATTTTCGGCTCTTTCGAGATGGCCGCCGCGTCGCGCGGCAAGCCATTTCGGTGTCCGGCGCCAACCATTCGCGAAGTGCTTCAGCCAACAAAGGGGAAACTATGGCCTCTCACCGCTACAGGTCAACCCTCGGGGAGCACGCACCTCAAGGAAATCTCACAACCATCAAGGCTGCCCCTTTCATCAACAAAGCGATCTGAAATTTCAATTGAAACCCTTTATGGGTCTGCCATTTATCAGCGCAATGGATGGAGACCATCCACAGGACGAATACCGGAGAGTTCGACGAAACTTGGAATGACAAGAGAAAGCCCGGCGCATGCAGGCATGCGCCGGGCTCCCTGTAGCTGATGCGTGAGGGTCTGGTCAGACAACCTTCATGGCGAGTTTCGCCGTGTCGAGGGCGTGTTCGCCTGGCCCCAGGGTGACCGGTGTGCAGCCGGGCAGTTCCGCGACTGCTTCACAGCCTTCCGGTACGACGACGTCGGCTGTCAGCCCCGTGGCGGTCTGCTCCCACGAGATGGCGACCGTTCCGTAGGGGGTCTCGTGCCGGGTGCGGGCCGATGTGATGCCGCCGCCGGGGCACGGGCGGAAGGTGATCTTTCGGTATCCGGGGGCCGTGGCGGTGACGCCGCCGACCACACGGTGGAGCCAGTCGGCGACGGCTCCGAGAGCGTAGTGGTTGAACGAGGTCATCCCCCCGGGGTTGAGGGAGCCGTCGGGCCGGAGGCTGTCCCAGCGTTCCCAGACAGTCGTGGCGCCCATGGTCACGGTGTACAGCCAGGACGGGCATTCGGTCTGCAGGAGCAGGCGGTAGGCGATGTCGAGGTGCCCGGTGTCGGTGAGCGCGTCACAGATCAGTGGGGTGCCGACGAAGCCGGTGGCGATGCGGGCGTCGTCCTCGACGACCAGCTCGGCCAGGCGGTCTCCGGCCGGCTGCCTCTGCGGCGGGGTCAGCAGGCCGAAGGCGAGTGCGACGGCGTAGGCGGTGGGGCTGTCGCTCGTCATGCGGCCCGAGGTGAGGACGTACCGGTGGCGGAAGGCATCGGCCACCTCGTCGGCGAGTGCGCTGTACCGCTCGGCGTCCGCGTCGTTTCCCAGCACGGCTGCCGCCAGGGCGAGGTGGCGGGCTGAGTGGGCGAAGTAGGCGGTGGCGACGAGGTAGCGGTCGGTCCGGCCTGCGGCCGGGTCGTCGGGTGGTGCGGCCGGGTCGAGCCAGTCCCCCAGTTGTACGCCTGTGTCCCACAGCCGGGTCGGACCGGCGAGGCTTTCGACGAGGTCGACCCACTTCTTGGCCATCGGGTAGTGGCGGCGGAGGAGGTCGAGGTCTCCGAAGCGCTGGTGGAGCGTCCAGGGGGTGAGCGTGGCGACGTCGCCCCAGGCGGCTCCCGGGTGGACCGGTGTCCACATGGGTTCGCCCGGGATGACGGGGACGTACCAGGGGATCGTGCCGTCGGGCAGCTGCTCGAGGCCGACGTCGGTGAGCCAGGAGTCGAGCATGCCCGCGCAGTCGTAGAGGAAGCTTGCGGTGGGGGCGAAGATCTGGATGTCGCCGGTCCAGCCGAGGCGTTCGTCGCGCTGGGGGCAGTCGGTGGGAATGTCGACGAAGTTGCCGCGCATGCTCCACACGACGTTCTCGTGCAGACGGTTGACCAGCGGGTCGCTGCACTCGAACCAGCCGGTACGCCGCATGTCCGTGTGGTACACCCGGGCGGTCACCATGGCGGCGGTCAGCTCCGCCGTCCAGCCGCTGACTTCGGCGTAGCGGAAGCCGTGGAGGGTGAAGCGTGGTTCCCAGCTGAACGGGCCCCGTCCGGACAGGATCAGGGTGTCGGTGGCGTAGGCCTCGCGCAGCGGCCGCGTGGCGAGTTCGCCCTCCTCCAGGACCTCGGCGTGCCGGAGGGTGACGGCGGTGCCGGCCGAGCCGTCGAGAGTGACACGGAGGCGGCCGACGAGGTTCTGGCCGAAGTCGAGCAGGTGGCGGTCGTCGCCGGTGCGGGTCACCTCGACCGGTGCGATCTCCTCGGTGCAGCGCACCGGTGGGCCTGTAGGGGCGACGAGGGTGCCGAGGTCACGGCTGTGGGTACGCACCGGAGCCCACTCCCCCGCGGCGGCGCCGGCCGGGGTGGCCCAGCCGGGATCGTGCAGCCGGGCGTCGAACGTCTCGCCCTCGTACAGGCCGCTGGTCAGGATCGGCCCGGGGGCGGCGCTCCAGGTGCCGTCCGTGGCGACCGTGGCCGTGGTCCCGTCCTCGTACGTCACCTCGAGCTGGGCGATGAGCGACTGATCGGTGCCGTAGATGTTGCGGGTGCCGCCGTCGAAGCCGTACTTGCCGCGGTACCAGCCGTCACCGAGCCAGGCGCCGATGGTGTTGGCGCCTTCGGTGAGGTGACCGGTGACGTCATGGGTGCGGTAGCGCAGACGGTGCGGGTAGACCGTCCAGCCTGGAGCGAGGGTCTCGTCGCCGACCCGGCGCCCGTTGATCTCCGCTTCGTACAAGCCGTGCGCCGTGATGTAGAGGCGGGCGCTGGTGACACGGCCGTCGAGGTGGAAGTCCCTGCGGACGCGTGCCGGTCGACGGCCGGCTTCCGGGTCCTCGTCCCAGGCTGCACCCACCGGGACCGCGTGCCAGTCGGCCGCGTCGAGCAGGCCCGCCTCGACCACGCTCGGCCGACTCCAGCCCGAGGGAGCCTCGGAGTCCGTCGTCCAGACGCGGACACGAACGGTCACACGTTCGCGGGAGGTCAACGGTGCGCCGGGCCAGGCGACGAGCACCTGGTCCCGGCCGGCGACGCGGCCGGTGCGGTCGGCCCGTCCGGCGCGAGTCAGTTCGACTTCGTACGCCTCCTGGGAACCGCCGCCTTTCGGCAACGTCCACGTCAGGCGCGGGGCGGGGGCCCCGATTCCGAGGCCGTCCGGGAGATGTTCGAAGGACACCGGCGAGGGCTGAGGGGGGAGCAAGGAAAGCCTTTCGTCACGTACACGGGAGCGGGGGTCGCGGGCGTGTCTCAGCCCTTGACCGCTCCCGAGGTGAGGCCCTTCATGACCTTCTGGTTGAGGAAGAGATAGATCAGGAGGGTGCCGAACACGTTGATGCAGATCGCGGCGAACAGCGGCCCGTACCGGGTGGCGCCGAAGTCTCCGGTGAAGTTGAGCAGACCTACCTGGATGGTCCGGAGGTCCTGGTTGTTGGTGAAGGTCAGCGCGATGAGCAGGTCGTTCCAGATGAAGAAGAACTGCACCAGGCCGACCGTGAGCAGGGCGTTGCGGACCAGGGGCACGCTGATGGTCCAGAAGGCGCGCAGGATGCCGGCGCCGTCGATGGTGGCGGCCTCGAAGAGTTCGCGGGGGACGGTGCGGTAGTACGTGGCCATCATGAAGACGGTCAGCGGCAGGCCGGTGCCGGTGTAGGTGAGGATCAGCGGCCACAGGGTGCCGGACAGACCTGCCTGGAAGTACACCGTGAACAGCGGCAGGAGGATCATCTGCGGGGGGACCATCATGCCCGCCAGGAAGACGAGAAGGGTGAGGCTGCGGCCCTTCCACACCATGATCTGCAGGGCGAATCCCGCGGCCGTGCCCAGGAGCAGCATGAGCGCCAGCGCGGGCAGGACGGCGAGCAGGCTGTTCTGGACGTAGAGGCCCAGGTGGCCGGTGGTCCAGGCCTCGGAGTAGTTGCCCCATTCCCAGGTCGTGGGCAGGCTCCAGGTCGAGTTGTTCAAATAGTCGTCGTTCGACTTCAGGGAGGTCAGGAACATCCAGATCAGCGGGTAGATTTCGACGACCAGCAGCAGGGTGACGACGATCCTCACCCACAGGCGGCGCGGTGTCCTGGGCCTGCGGCTCGGCCCGGCGTTCCCGGACGGCCCTCGGCTCCAGCGGCTTGCGGAGGTCTTCACAGGTGTGTCGATGGCCATGTGTTCAGCCCTCCGTGATGTCGCGCTGCGAGACGCGGTAGACGACCAGGCTCACCAGCAGGCACACGACCGTCAGCAGCAGGGCGATGGTGCTGCCGTAGCCGTAGTCGCTGTAGGTGAACGACGTCTGGAACATGTACAAGGTCAGCGGGGTGGTGCCGTTGCCGGGGCCGCCGTTGGTGAGGGCGACGACGGAGTCGAAGACCTTCAGGGTGCCGTTGATGCTGAAGATGAGCGACGACATCAGCACCGGCAGGGACAGCGGGAGCACGATGTGGCGGATCAGCCGGAGCCCCGAGGCGCCGTCGAGGCGGGCCGATTCGAGGACCTCGTCGGGGATGTCCACCAGGCCGGCGAAGAGCAGCACAGCGTAGAAACCCATGGAGCGCCAGATGTCCATGACGATCAGCACCCAGAATGCGCTTCCCGCGCTGCCGAAGAAATCGATGGAATCAAGCCCGACCGCGTTGAGGAGCGAATTGACCGGGCCTGTCTGCGGGGCGACCTGGAAGAACTTCTGGAAGAGCAGGCCGACCGCGACCGTGGGCAGGACGACGGGGAAGAAGGCCAGGGTGCGGATGAGCGCCGAGGACTTCTTGAGGAAGAATACGTAGAGCAGTGCCAGCAGATAGCCGGCGATCACTTGTCCTACCGTGACGATGGCGGCGTATTTAAGTGTGAACCAGAGGGCGTCACGGACGGCCGGGTCATCGAACAGGCGGGAGAAGTTGGCGACCCCGTTTCCGGTGAAGCCGTCGATGGTGTTGCCTTTGGTGAAGGAATACCCGAGCGACCACACGATCGGGACCAGCATGATCAATGAATAGACCAGGAGGGCGGGACCGAGGAGGATCGCGATGGCCCTGCGGTCACCGAGTACGCGGTGCATGGATGGTGTCCACTTCGTTTCCGTTGAGGAAGCCTGTCGAGACGGAACCGGGGGCGGCCCACGCGTGTGGCGCGAGGAGGCCGATGGGCCGCCCCCGGTCGCTCACCGGGCGGCCAGCGCGTCCTGGACGGTCTGCATGAACTGCTGCGGGCTCATGCTGCCGCCGACCAGGCCGGCGGCGTTGGTCTGGCTGACGGTGGTGGCCTTGGTACTGAACAGGGCCTCGAACCACAGGACGTTCTGCTTGGACGTGCTGATGGTGTCGCGGACCTGTGTGGTGACCTCGTTGGCGTCCTTCACCTCGGTGTTCACCTTGAAGCCGGAGATGGAGCCGTGGTCCTTGAGCGCGGTGCTGCCGTAGTTCTCGGCGATGCAGGACGCCCATGCGCCGGTCTTCTTGTCGAAGGACTTCGCGCCGAGGGTGATGCCGAGGCCGACGTTGGAGGGGTACTGGTCGATGGAGCCCTTGCCACCGGCGACAGCGGGGAAGGGCATGAAGCCGACGTTCTGCGCGCCGACCTTGTTCTGCTTCGCGTCGGAGACGTTGGCCAGCGCCCAGCTGCCCATGTAGAACATGGCGGCCTTGCCGTTGAGGAACTGGTTCATCGCGGTGTCGTAGTCGATCGAGCCGACCCCCTTGCCGAAGTACCCCTTCTTGCCCAGGGCCGCGATCTCTTCCGCGGCCTTCACGTACTCGGGGTCGGTGAGCTTCGCCTTGCCGTCGGCCACCTTCTGGAGAGCGTCGGGGCCCAGGCTGCGGTAGAGGTAGGCGCTTACCAGGCGGGTGATCGGCCACCCCTGCTGACCGGAGGCTGAGAAGGGCTGGATGTCCTTGGCGTCCAGCTTCGCCGCGCCGGCCACCAGCTCGTCCCAGGTGCCCGGCACGGCTATGCCGTTCTCCTGGAAGAGCTTCTTGTTGTAGAAGATGCCCTCGATGTTGTACTCGTACGGCAGCACCTCGACCTTGCCGCCGTACAACGCCTTGATCGTGGAGACGGCGGCAGGCTCCAGCTGGTCGAGGACGCCGAGGGACTTGAGCTCCTTCTCCAGATCGGCGATCTTGCCCGACTTCGCCAACTGCTGCGTCAACGCCGGAGCGTTGCCCGCAGCGAACTGCACCGGCAGGGCGTCCTGGCCGGCCAGCAGCTGCAGCTTCTGGTCCAGGCTCGCCTGCGGAACGGTCTCCACCTTCAGCGGCAGCGCGTCGTCCGCCGACTTGCACGCACCTTTGGACATGGTGGTCAGGGCGGTCTTGACGGTGGTGTTCTCGGTGACGCTCAGGTAGCTGAACTCCTTGGGCGCGGCAGAGGATCCGGCGCCGCCACCGCCGCAGGCGGTGGTGAGCAGGGCCAGTGAGGCGGTGCCGGCCGTGAACAAACTCAGACGCGCACGACGAACGCGGGGCATGCGAAGGGACACGGAGGACTCCCGGAGGGCTTTGAGAGGGGCGAGGAACGGCGAGCGGCGCTGAGGAAGGCAGACGGGGCCGACCGCGCGGAAGGCTGTGTGTAACGTTCTCCACCACGAAGTGAGCAACACCCTGCACCGCACTGAGGGATCCGTCAAGACACGGAGCTGTAACACCGAAGCGCCGGACAGTAGCCTTGTCGTCATTCAGGCGTCATCATGTAGACCGTTACACCGATGCCTAGGAAATCCGGAGTGCTGACAATGGGCGGGTCCGCCGCACCGAAGCAGAACAAGCGTGTGACCATCACCGATGTCGCGCGGCATGCGGGCGTGTCCGTCGCCGCGGTGTCCAAGGTGTTGCGCAACGCCTACGGCGTGAGCCCGGGCATGCAGGAGAAGGTGCGGACTGCCATCGCCGAGCTGGACTACCGGCCACAGGCGGCGGCTCGAGGGATGCGGGGGCGGACGTACACGATCGGCGTGCTCCTGGACAACGTCCGCAACGCCTTCTTCGCGGACATCCTCGACGGCATCCAGGAGGAGCTCCGCACCAGCGAGTACACGGTGCTGATCGGCGCGGCCGGCTTCGACCCGGATGAACAGGCGAAGACGATTCGTTCCATGGTCGACCGTCAGATGGACGGCCTGATCCTCATTGCTCCGGGGACCTCGCGCGCCGAGGTACTGGCGACGGCGGCGGCCACCCCGACCGTCGTCATCGGCCACCACGACGGCACCGACGCTCACGACTCGGTGGTCGACGCGGACGACACGGGTGCGGGGCTGGTGGTGGATCATCTGGTGGCGCTCGGCCATCGGGACATCACCCTTGTGTCCGCCCCCGGCACGAAGGCCAATCAGTGGAAGCGCACCCCCGAGGTCGTCCTGACCGCCGGCTACCGCTCTGCCATGGAACGCCACGGCCTCGCCGAGCGCGTCCAGGTCCATCACGCCGCGTACTCCGACGAAGGAGGCTTCAAGGCGGGCATGACTCTGCTGACGGACGAGCGACGGCCGACCGCCGTCATGACCGGCGCGGATGTGGCCGCTCTGGGCATCTATCGTGCGGCCCACGAACTCGGGCTGCGTATCCCGGAAGACCTTTCGCTCGTCGGTTACAACAACACGGCTCTGGCCGCTCTGGCCCCCGTCCAGCTGACCAGCGTCGACCAGGCCGGGCACACCATGGGCTCTTCCGCCGCTCGCATGCTGATCGAACGCGTGGAGGGCCGACGCGACAGGGCCATGCAGACCTCCATGACACCGCGACTGGTGGTAAGGGGCAGCACCACCGCCCTGAGCGGCAGCTAGACCGTGTATGGAAGCGGTCCTGCCGCGCACTCCCCGAGGTGTCTTGAACCAGGGCTCATGCAGAGGACTCTGATGGACCATGAGAATGCCGTACGCCGCAGAGTAGGCATCAAGGATGTCGCGCGGGAGGCCGACGTTTCCCTCGGCACCGTTTCCAACGTGCTGAACCGCCCGGAACTCGTGGCCGGGCCCACCCGGACCCGCGTACTGGCAGTCATCGACTCGTTGGGCTACGTAAGGACAGAAGGAGCCCGGCACCTGCGTGGACGGGCGGCCCGTGTCCTCGCAGTGCTCGTGCCGGATCTGGCTCACCCGTTCTTCACCGCCCTGGCCTCGGGCGTGGAACAGGCCGCCCGCGAGGCCGACCTCGGTGTGATGGTCTGCACCGGCTCCCGCGACCCCGAAGAGGAGACGCGCCATCTCTCCCTGATCACCTCGCACCGGATCCGGGGTGCCGTGCTGACCTCCGGAGAGGCTGTCGGGCGCACAGTGGCCTCCTTCCGGCGGAATGCTGTTCCCTTCGTCGTCGCCGACCAGTACGGCCCCCAGCCCGGCGCCTGCTCCGTCGGCATCGACGATGTGACGGGTGGGTACGCCGCGGTACGCCACTTGATCGAGCAAGGGCACCGCTCCATCGCCTATGTCAGCGGTCCGGACCTCCAGCAGGTACGGGGCCGCCGCAGGGGAGCCGTCAACGCCGTCACCCAGGCCGGACTCCAGCTCACAGCCCTGAGGGAGCTCGCCTGTGCGGACCTGACCGTGGGCGCGGGCAAGGACGCGGGGCACCGCCTCCTCGGGCTCCCCCGCCGCCCTTCCGCCGTCTTCTGCGCCAACGACCTGCTTGCCCTGGGCGTACTCCAGGCGCTGTACGAAGCCGGGCTGAAGGTGCCCGAGGATCTTGCGGTGGTCGGCTACGACGACATCGAATGCGCCGCGTCCGCCGTCGTCCCGCTCACCTCGGTGCGCCGGCCCGCCGTGGCGATGGGCCGGCAGGCGGGCCGCCTGCTCGTCGAGGAGACGACCCCCGGCGCCGGCCACGAACACGCCCATGTCGTACTGCAGCCGGAACTGGTCGTGCGCCGGTCGACCCTGGCCGCGCCGGCGCGATGACCCGGACCGGTCAGGGCTGTTCAGGAGCACGATGACGCAGCTCCCGCTGCGTCGTACGGCGCGTGAAGGGCAGCAGGGCGGCCGAGACCAGCAGGGTGACCAGCCCGAGTAGCCCGACAGCCGATGCCAGGTCGCCCAGAACCTCCTTGCCTCCGAGGAGGACCAGCGGGCAGACGAACTCACCGAGGAAGAACGCCGCCGTCCACAGTCCGGTACCGCGCCCTCGGTCGGCGAAGTCGAGCCGGGACATCGCCAGCGTCAGCAGCGAGGGCAGAAGCAGCCCCGTCCCGACGCAGTTCAGCACGGCGCCCGCAATCAACACGGGGAGGCTTTCGGCGGTTCCCATGACGAGGAAGCCGGCGGCACACAACAAGAAGAGTGCGGGCAGCCGACGTCGTGGCCGGTCGGTGAGCCGGGTGAAGACGATGGAGCCGACAACGGTGGCGGCGCTGGCGATCGCCGTGACCGCTCCGATGACGCCGGTGGAATCCACACCCAGGTCGTCGAGGAGGTAGGACATCTCCACAGGGACGGCGTAGAAGACAACCGCACCGAACACCGTCAGCAGGCACAGGCCGGCTATCCGGCGCACGGGAAAGGGCCGTCGCTCGGCCTCGACGGGCTCCTCACCTGCAACACGCCCGGCACTGGGCGCCGGCGCCGGCAACATCCAGGCCATGGCGGGGGCAAGCAGCAGACCCACCGCGTACAGCCAGAAGGGCGCACGCCAGCTGATCGCCCCGAGAGCACCTCCGCATACGAAGAAGACGGTGGCGGACGCCGACGCGCACATCGTCTGCAGGGCGAAATAGCGGTCACGGACCTTGCCGGTGTAGTAGTCACCGATCAGGGTCGTGCAACAGGTCATGATGGCGGCTTCGGCGATCCCCAGCAGTACGCGGCTCACCACGATGCCGTGCAGGGAGTCCAGCCACAGCGGCACCGTGCCGAACAGCGTGTACAGGATCGTCGCCACGACCAACAGGCGTTTACGGCCGAGCCGATCGACGATGACACCCGCGAACGGGGCGAGGAGAGCCAGTGACAGCGCGGGGACCGTCAGCACCAGGGGGACCAACGCCGCTTCACCCGGCACACCCTCGAAGTGGTCCTGCATGCGAGGCAGGACCGGAGCAAGCAGCACGGCGCCGAGGATGGGCAGACAACTGCCGGCCATCAGCAGAGCAGCCGGCAGCCTGCCCGCCACAGCCGGGGGGTCTTCGCGCTCACTGACAGGCGGGTCAGCAGAAACCGGCATGGCGGCACTCCAGGATGCGAGGCGGGAAGGTCGCGCCATGAAGCGGGCGAGTCCGGCTTCGGAGATCGCGGCGCATGGGCGCGTGATGTGCCATGACTATGCGGTCCGGGCGCGGCGCTGCCCACCCCCCACGCGATCCGAGTTTCTGATGACGGCGATCCAGGCGGTGGATGGCGCGATGTCTCCCGGCCGGGTCTCACCGGCGACCGCGGGGACGCATGCTCATCGGTCCGCGATCGGCGCCTCGGACACGTCAGCCATGCGCCTGCCCACGCGGGCAGTCGTCTCACGCAGCCAGATGTGGGCCGCGTCGTGGGTGTGGACCGGGTGCCACCACATCGCCTCCCGCAGCGGGACCGCTTCGTAGGGGGGATCCACGGTCCGCACGGCGGCGAGTGGCGCGAGGAGCCGGGCGAGCCGTTCCTGGATCAGGGCGATGCGCCGCGTGCCCGCCACCAGCAGCGGCAGCAGTTGGAAGCTGTCGACGGAGACCTCCACGCGCGGCTCGATGCCGAGCATGCCGAGCTGTCGCACAGCGGGGGCGTCGTAGGTCCGCTGGTAGGTGACCCACGGCAGCCGCCCCAGATCGTTGAGGGTGAGCCGGTCCTCGACGCTCGGGTGGTCGTCCGCGACGAGGAAGACCCAGTTGTCCTCGTAGAGGTCGGTGGCGGGAAAGTCACTGATGACGCCGTGCGGCATGAGCAGCCCGTCGGTGGTGCTCAGCAGAGTCGCCGTGTCGTCGACCACGGTGGGCGGGGTCTGGACGAAGCGCAGCCGGATGCCGGGGGCCTCCTCGTGGACCACCCGGGCGAGCTCGGCGCCGAAGACGGCGACCGCGTAGTCGGACGCCACCAGTTTGAACTCGCGCTTCTCGCTGCCCGGATCGAAGTCGGCCTGGCTCGCGAAGAGGCGTTCCACCACTTCGTAGGCGGTTGACGTGCGGAGCAGGAGAACCTGGCCGAGGGCGGTGAGTTCGTAGTGCCCGCCGACACGGGCGAGCAGATCGTCGCCGAAGTGGCGGCGCAACCGGGCCAGGGAAGCGCTCATCGCCGGCTGACTGAGCCCGACGCGCTGCCCGGCGCGCGTGACGTTGCGCTCCTCCAGCAGGGCACGCAGAGCGACGACGAGGTTGAGGTCGAGGCGAGCCAGATCCACGAGTTTTCCCCTTGCGGTAAGGCGCCGACCAGGAAGGAATAAACGCGATGGATGAGAGCCATCCACAGAATTGATTTCCGTGATCCCGGGTGCTGGGTCCAGATTAGTCCCACCGCAATCAGGAGGACATGTTCGTGAAATCTGCATCCGCGCCCGCGCTGTTCGCCGGGCCGTTCGCTCTGGCCACGCTCTCGGCACCGGACGGCCCCGCCTTCCCCGCGCTCGTGACGGCGGACGCCCAGGTCGTCGACCTGCGCGCTGCCTTCGGTGACAAGTCCCTGTCCATCCGAGACCTCCTGGAGACCTGGGACACGGCTGCGGGGCGGCTCACCGCGCTGGCCGGCGACAGCGAGTCCGAGCGAAGGCCGCTGGCGGACTTCCGGGTGCACGCTCCTGTCGAACCGCGGCAGGTGTTCCAGTCCGGGGCGAACTACCGGCAGCACGTGATCGACCTGCATGTCGCGCACCGGGCGCCGGGCGACGACCGCTCCGAGGAGGAGCGGCGTGCCGAGGCCGCAGAGATCATGGACCGCAGGGCGGACGAGGACCTGCCCTACGTCTTCATCGGGCTGCCGAGCGCGATCACCGGCCCCTACGACGACGTCGTACTCCCGTCCTGGGCCGGAAAGCCCGACTGGGAACTGGAGCTGGTGGCGGTCATCGGCAGGCCGGCCCACCAGGTGTCCGTGGAGGACGCCCTCGGCCACGTCGCCGGTTACACCATCGCCAACGACCTGACCGATCGGGCGACCGTGTTCCGCAGGGACATGCCGCAGATCGGAACCGACTGGCTGCGCAGCAAGAACGCGCCCGGTTTCACCCCGCTCGGCCCCTGGATCGTGCCGGCCGAGTCGGTCGCGGACACCGACGACCTGCGCCTCGTGCTGAAGCTGAACGGCGAGACCATGCAGGACGAGTCCACCAAGGACATGATCTTCGACGTCGCGCGCATGGTGTCCTACGCCTCGCAGACGGCCCGGCTGCTGCCCGGTGACCTGGTACTGACCGGCTCCCCGGCCGGCAACGGCATGCACTGGGGACGGCTGCTGCGCGACGGAGATGTCATGGACGGCTCCATCACCGGACTCGGTGCTCAGCGCACCCGCTGTGTCACGGAGGCCTCATGACCCTCGACCGCACCGACCCCGAGGGCTCGATCGCCGAGGCCGCCAAGGCGTACTCCAACTGGGGACGCTGGGGCGCGGACGACGTGCTCGGCACCCTCAACTTCCTGGACGAGGCGAAGCGGCGCGAGGCCGCCGCGCTCATCCGCCGGGGCGCCAGTTTCTCGCTCGCCCAGAGTTTCGACATGAACGGCCCCCAGAAGGGGTGGCGCCGGCGCACCAATCCCGTCCACACCATGCTCGACACCGGCACCGACGCGGCACTCGGCCTGCAGGGGTTCCCGCACGGCCTCGGCGGCGCCGACGACGTCATCGCGATGCCGCTGCAGTGCTCGACCCAGTGGGACGGGCTCGGCCACATCTTCGACCACGGCAAGACGTGGAACGGCCGGGACGCGGCGAGGACCGTCACCTCCGAAGGCGACCTGGTCACCGGCATCGAGCACATGGCTCCGCACGTCGCCGGACGCGGTGTGCTCCTGGACGTCGGCCGCACGATCGGTGAGGGCGGTGAACTGCCCGACGGCTTCGCGATCACCGAGGAGCACCTGACGGCCACCGCCGAAGCCCAGGGCGTGACTGTCGGCCGCGGCGACATCGTGCTGATCCGTACGGGACAGCTCGCCCGTGCCCGTCGTGACGGCTGGGGCGACTACGCGGGCGGACCCGCCCCCGGCCTCTCCTTCACCACCGCCGGCTGGCTGCACGGCACCGAGATCGCCGCCGTCGCGACCGACACCTGGGGTTTCGAGGTGCGGCCCAACGAGTTCGACGTCGCCTTCCAGCCGCTGCACCAGGTCGCCATCCCCAACATGGGCCTGCTCATAGGCGAGATGTGGGACCTCGACGCACTCGCCGAGGACTGTGCGGCCGACGGCGCGTACGCGTTCTGGCTCACCGCCGCGCCCCTTCCCATCACCGGCGCGGTCGGCTCCCCCATCAACCCGATCGCCGTCAAGTAGGCCGAGGAACAAAGGAGTTCCCTATGAACAAAGCTCGTGAGGTCCTGGTGATCGGTGGCGGCGCTGCCGGGAACGCCGTGACGCTCCTTCTCCGGCGAGCCGGTGTCGACGTGCACCTGATCGAGGCCAAGGACGACTGGAACGCCACCGCCGGCTCCGGCATCACCCTCCAGGGCAACGCCCTGCGCGTGCTGCGCGAGCTGGGCGTGTGGGCGCAGGTCGAGGCTTCCGGCTTCGGCTTCGGGTCGGTCGGCATCACCGCCCCTGACGGGACCGTCCTGCACGCGCAGGACGACATCCGCAGCGGTGGCGACGACCTCCCCGCCACCGTCGGCATGCAGCGGCCCCAGCTCCAGCGCATCCTGATCGAGGCCGTGCGCGCCAGCGGCGCCTCCGTCCGGCTGGGGGTCACGGCGGAGATCCTGGACCAGGACGCCGACGGCGTCTCCGTCCGCTTCAGTGACGGCTCCGAGGGCCGCTACGACCTGGTGATCGCCGCCGACGGCCTCGGCTCCACGACCCGGGCCGCCATCGGCATCACGGCGAAGCCCGAGCCGACCGGCATGGCCATCTGGCGCGTCGCCGCCCCCCGCCCGGCAGGCGTGGAGCGTACCGATCTCGCCTACGGCGGTCCGGCCTTCATCGCCGGCTACTGCCCCACCAGCGACACCACTCTCTACGCGTACGTCGTCGAAGCCAACCGCGACCGCGCCGCGATCCCCCCGGAGTCGTACGCCGACGAGATGCGCCGCCTGGCCTCCGCCTACGGCGGCAACTGGCCCGAGATCACCGGGCACATCACCGACCCCGCCCAGGTCAACTACACCTGGTTCGACCGCATGCTGGTCGAGGGCGCGTGGCACCGGGGCCGGGTCGTCCTCGTCGGCGACGCCGCCCACTGCTGCCCGCCCACCCTCGCCCAGGGCGCCGCCCTGTCCCTGGAGGACGCCTGGGTCCTCGCACAGCTCCTGACCGAGTCCGGCACCTGGGACGACACCCTGTTCCAGCAGTACTACGAACGACGGATCGCAAGGGTCCGGCCGGTCGTCGAGGCCTCCGTACAGATCGGGCAGTGGCAGCTCGACGGCGTACGCGACGCCGATGTTCCCGGCCTGATGGGCCGCACCATGACGATGCTCAGGGAGCTGCCGTGACTTTCCCGACCGTGGATGTGCACGCGCACGTCCTGCTTCCCGAGGTCGAGGCACTCGTGGCGGGCCTGCCCGGCCATGACGCGGCAAAAGCTCTGGACGCCCGACGCAACGGCGCCGAGGCTCTCGCGGTGAATGGGCCCATGGTGGGTGAGCGCATCCCGAGACTGACGGACGTCGCTGTGCGCCTTGCGGCGATGGACCAGCAGGGCGTCGACGTCCAGCTGGTCAGCCCGTCCCCCTCGCACTACCACTACTGGGCGGACGAGACGACCGCCGAGAAGGTGTACCGGCTGGCCAACCAGGCAACCGCGGCGCACTGCGCGGCGGCCCCGAAGCGGCTGCGAGGGCTCGGACTCGTACCGCTCCAGCACCCGGATCTGGCCGTCGTAGCCCTCGACGACGCCTTGGGACAGGGACTCCTGGGCGTGGAGATCTCCAGCCACGCACCGGGCCGTGAGTTGTCCGACCCCGCGTACGAGCCGTTCTGGTCCCGGGCCGACGAGACGGGCGCGATCGTCTTCCTGCACCCTTTCGGCTGCACCCTCGACGAGCGCCTGGACCGCTGGTACCTGTCCAACACGGTCGGCCAGCCCACCGAGAACGCCGTCGCGCTCTCCCACCTCATCTTCTCGGGGGTACTCGACCGCCATCCCGGCCTGAAGCTGATCGCCGCGCACGGCGGCGGTTACCTGCCCACCCACATCGGCCGCTCCGACCACGCCTGGACCGCGCGCTCGGACGCCGGTGCCGGCTGCGCCCACCTGCCCAGCAGCTACCTCAAGCGGCTCTACTTCGACTCACTCGTCCATGACCCGCACGTCCTGCGCGAACTGATCCGGGTCGCCGGTCCCGACCGCGTCCTGCTCGGTTCCGACTTCCCCTTCGACATGGGCACCGACGACCCCGTCGCCGCCCTGCGCGCAGCCCGGTTGTCCGAGGCCGATCTCGAAGCCGTCAGCGGCCGGAACGCCTCAGCCCTGCTCGATCTCACCCTCGCCTGAGGAGGAACCCACCATGAGCGCACGCCTGCTCACCCACCTGCGTCACGTCGACCTGGCGGTGCCGGACTACGACAAGCAGCTCGACTTCTACGCCGGCGTCTGGGGCCTCACCAAGGTGGCCGAGGACTCCGGCATCTCCTTCCTGGCCGCCGAGGGCTCCCCCGAGCAGTACGTCGTACGGCTGCGCGAGGCCGAGGAGAAGCGGCTCGACCTCGTCTCCTACGGGGCGGCGAACCCGGCCGACGTGGACACCCTCGCCGAGCGGCTGCTGGCCGGGGGTGTGCAGCTGATCTCGCGGCCGGGCTCCGTGGACACCCCGGGCGGCGGCTACGGTTTCCGTTTCTTCGACGTCGACGGCCGCACCATCGAGGTGTCCGCCGACGTCGAGGTCCGGCAGCACAGGAAGATCGAGGAGAAGGAGGCCATCCCGGTCAAGCTCTCCCACGTCGTCCTCAACTCCCCCGACCTGAACCGCACGCGCGAGTGGTACGAACGCCACCTCGGCTTCGCCCTCTCCGACACGCTCAGCTCCCCGCACATGGGCGAGGTCATGCACTTCATGCGGATCAGCAACCAGCACCACTCCATGGCCATCGCCCAGGGCCCGCACACCGCCCTGCACCACGTCTCCTTCGAGATGCGTGGCATCGACGAGTACATGCGCGGCTCCGGCCGGGTCATGCGGGCCGGCTTCCGCAAGATCTGGGGTCCCGGGCGGCACATGGCGGGTGACAACACCTTCACGTACTTCCTCGACCCGCACGGCAACACCGTCGAGTACACGACCGAGCTGGAGAACCTCGACGAGGACACCTGGCACCCCCACGTCTACGACTTCTCCAAGCCCGAGGTCACCGACCAGTGGGGCACCGCCAACGCCATGAACGAACTCGTCGCCAAGGAGTCCTTCAACGACCCCGACCGCGGCGTGTTCGTCGCCCCGCCGGTCTGAGCCGGACCACTCCTCTCCTGTCGGGGCTGCCGCGGCCGTGTCACGTACAGGGCCGCGGCAGCCCTTCCCCGCCCCTCCTGGAGCCGCACCATGCGTTTCGCCACTTACGAACATCAGCACCGCCACCGCGTTGCCGTTGTCGAAGAGGACGGCACACTCCTCCCCCTGCCCGGCGTCACCTCGCTCACCACGCTGCTCGCGGAGACCGACGGGCTGCCCGGCCTGCTCGCCGCAGGTGCGGCGGCACGTGACGTACCGGCCGGACCTCATGTCTCCCAGGTCCGGCTGCTGGCCCCACTCCAGCCCACGTCCGTCCGCGACTTCGTCACCTTCGAGGAGCACGTCGAAGGTGTGCGCCGCGCGGTCGACGGCGTCGCCGGTGTACCCGAGCAGTGGTACGCGGCACCGACCTTCTACTTCACCAACCCCCACGCGGTCTACGGCCCCCATGACGGCGTCCCGGTGCCGCCCGGCTCCGCCGCGCTCGACTTCGAACTCGAGGTCGCCGCCGTCATCGGCCGCGAGGGCCGCGACCTCACCCCGGAGCGGGCCCATGACCACATCGTCGGCTACACGGTCCTCAACGACTGGTCGGCGCGCGACCTCCAGTCGGCGGAGATGAAGGTCGGCCTCGGCCCCTGCAAGGGCAAGGACACCGCAACCACCCTCGGCCCCTACCTGGTCACCGCGGACGAGCTGGAGCCCTACCGCGACTCCGAAGGTTTCCTGCGGCTGGCCCTCACCGCCGCGATCAACGGGGAGACCATCGGCGAGGACCTCCTGTCCCACATGAGCTGGACCTTCGAGGAGATGACCGCCTACGCCTCGCGCGGCACGCGCGTCGTGCCGGGGGACGTCTTGGGGTCGGGGACCTGCGGAAACGGCGGCTGCCTCGCCGAGCTGTGGGGCCTGCGCGGCGAGCAGACCCCGCCACCGCTGAAGCCCGGCGACACCGTCAGTCTGACCGTCGAGGGTGTCGGCACGCTCACCAACACCGTTGTCCCCGGTGCTGAGCCCCTGCCCCTGCCGGCCGGCCGGCGCCGAAACCGGAAGCGGCCGTGACCGGCCCGCACCCCATGGGACTGCTCGGCAAGGTGGTCGTCGTCACCGGCGCAGCCCGTGGTCAGGGCGCAGCCGAGGCCACCGCCCTTGCCCACGAAGGCGCCCACGTCATCGCCACGGACGTCGAACCCGGGGACGGCTGCCGCGGCCTGGACGTCACCAGCGAGCAGCACTGGGCCGAACTCGCCGCCGAACTGCGGGAGACCCACGGGCAGGTCCACGGTCTGGTCAACAACGCCGGAATCACCTGGCGTGCCCGCGTCGGCGACGTGCGCCCCGAGGACATGGCGCGCGTCCACGCGGTCAACGTCACCGGCCCTCTCCTGGGCATCCAGCACCTCATGCCCCTGATGCCCCCGGGCTCCTCGATCGTGAACGTCGGCTCCTCCGCCGCCCTCACCGCCCACTACCCGGTCGCGTACACGACCAGTAAGTGGGCGCTGCGGGGACTGTCGAAGACGGCGGCGCTGGAGCTCGGCCCGCGCGGTATCCGTGTCAACACGGTCCATCCCGGCTACATCGAGACCGAGATGACCGCCTCCGCCGCCCCGGCCTTCCGCGAGACCAACATCCGCGAAACCCCGCTGGGGCGTACCGGAAGCGTCGACGAAGTGGTGCCGCTGGTGGTCTTCCTGCTGTCCGACCAGTCGTCGTTCATCACCGGAGCCGACATCCCTGTCGACGGCGGCCTCACCGCACACGGCGGCGTCAAGTCCGTCTCCGACGCCCTGCGCCCCGAGGCCGCTGAGTGAACCGGCTCGAAGGCAAGGTGGCTCCGATCCCCGGCCCCGCCGGAAGCCGGGACCGGACAGCGGCCCGCGCTTCGCAACCGGGCGCCGGCCCCGTCATCGGCGTCGGCTGGACCACGGTCCTGCCCGGCGCCGTCACACCAGAGGAATCACGCACGTGAACAAAGTCAGCGGAAGTGCCGCAGAGGCGGTCGCCGACATCCCCGACGGCGCCTCACTCGCAGTCGGCGGTTTCGGGCTCTCCGGAATCCCCGATGTCCTCATCGACGCCCTGCACAGGCAGGAGGCAGCCCGGCTGGAGGTCGTCTCCAACAATTGTGGCGTGGACGGCCGCGGCCTGGGCGTCCTGCTCGCTGCGGGGCGCATCGCCCGGGTCACCGGCTCCTACGTGGGCGAGAACAAGGAGTTCGCCCGGCAGTACCTCAGCGGCGAGCTCGAGGTGGAGCTGACCCCGCAGGGCACGCTCGCCGAACGCCTACGGGCCGGCGGCGCGGGCATTCCCGCCTTCTACACGCCGGCCGGCGTCGGCACTCAGGTGGCGGAGGGTGGCCTGCCCTGGCGCTACGCACCCGACGGATCGGTCGCCGTCGCCTCACCACAGAAGGAAACCCGGGAGTTCTCGGGACGCACGTACCTTCTGGAGCACGGCATCACCACTGATTTCGCCCTGGTCCGGGCCTGGCGCGGCGACCGGCACGGCAACCTCGTCTTCCGCCGAGCGGCCGCGAACTTCAACCCGCTCGCCGCCATGGCCGGCCGCGTGACCGTCGCAGAAGTCGAGGAGCTCGTCGAACCCGGCGAGCTGGCACCCGACGAGGTCCACCTGCCCGGCATATACGTGCAGAGAATCGTGGAACTCACTCCCGGACAAGCCGCTGCCAAATGTATCGAGAAGAGGACGGTGAGCGTCTGATGCCCTGGACACGTGAACAGATGGCCTCCCGCGCGGCCGAGGAGCTCACTGACGGCTCCTACGTCAACCTGGGAATCGGCCTCCCCACCCTCATACCCGGCTACCTCCCGCCCGGAGTCCACGTCGTGCTCCACTCCGAGAACGGCATCCTCGGCACCGGCCCCTACCCCACGGAGGACGAGGTCGACCCGGATCTCATCAACGCCGGGAAGGAGACCGTCACCGTCCTGCCCGGCGCCTCCTTCTTCGACTCCGCGCTCTCCTTCGGCATGATCCGCGGCGGGCACATCGACACCGCCGTTCTCGGCGCCATGCAGGTCTCGGCCGGGGGCGACCTCGCCAACTGGATGATCCCCGGCAAGATGGTCAAGGGCATGGGCGGGGCGATGGACCTGGTCCACGGCGCCCGCCGCGTCATCGTCCTCATGGAGCACACCGCGAAGGACGGCAGCCCCAAGATCGTCCAGGAGTGCACGCTCCCCCTCACCGGCCGGCGTTGCGTACACCGCGTCATCACCGATCTCGGTGTGCTGGATGTGACCGCTCGCGGCCTCGCCCTCGTCGAGACAGCCCCGGGTGTCACCTTCGCGGACGTCACGGCGCACACCGACGCTCCTGTGTACGCGGACAGCCACACGGCCGCATGTTGATCCCGTGGGCTTGAGTCGCTGCTGACCTTTCCCGGCTGAGCCGTTGACACCGGGGCAACACCCTCGCAATATGATCCGTACACCAATGATCCGCGTACTGATCATTTCAGGCGGCTGCTCTCGTCGCCTTCCGTCGGTGTCCTCCACTTCCCTGCCCAAGGAGGCCGTATGTCCGTGACCCCTGTCCCCCTCCGCATCGCCGTGGTAGGCGGTGGTATCGGTGGTCTGGCCGCAGCGCTGTCCACCGCCCGCGCCGGTCACTACGTGACCCTGGTGGAACGAGCCTCCCGGTTCGGGGAGATCGGAGCCGGCCTCCAACTCGCCCCGAACGCTTCTCAGGCCCTGGAAGAACTGGGGGTGCTCAAGGCCGTCCAGCGCGCCGCGGTCGCCCCGCCCCGGCTCGTGATGATGGACGCCCTGAGCGGAGATCAGGTCACCTCTCTCGATCTCCGCAGCCCTGCGTACGTCGAGCGTTTCAGTCACCCCTACCTGGTCACGCACCGCACGGACCTGCATGCCGCGCTCCTCGCCGCCTGCGAGGAACACCCCGCCATCACGCTGCGCACCGGGCACACCGTCACGCACGCCGAACAGGACGACTCAGCGGTCCACCTGCGTTTCGCCGGGACTGCGGCGGAGCTGACGGCCGACGCGGTCGTGGCGGCGGACGGTCTGCACTCGCGGCTGCGCCAGGCCTTGGTCGGTGACGGCGAGCCTGTCTGCTCGCGCTACGTGGCGTTCCGTGGAGCCCTGCCCGCGCACAGGATGACCGGCCGGATGTCACAGCATGCCGCTTCGGACGCGGTGATGGTCTGGGCGGGGCCGCGCATGCACCTGGTGCAGTACCCGGTACGGCGCGGCGAGCTCTACAACCAGGTCGCGGTGTTCGAGAGCGACCACTACGCACCGGACTCCGACGCCTGGGGCACCGAGGCCGAACTCGAGGAACGATTCTCGGGAACCTGCCAGGCCGTGCGGGACGCCCTGCCCCTGATAGCGCGGGACCGGCGCTGGCCTCTGTTCGACCGTCTCCCCGTCGACAACTGGGTGCACGGCCGGATCGCACTGCTCGGCGACGCCGCGCATCCGATGCTGCAGTACCTGGCCCAAGGCGCCTGTCAGGCACTGGAGGACGCAGTCGCCCTCGGAGGGGCTCTCGGCCGGTTCACCGACCCTGCCGACGCCTTCGCGGCGTACGCCGATCAGCGCCGCGAGCGCGCGGCCCTCATCCAGACCAACGCACGCCGCTTCGGCGAGATCTGCCACCTGGAGGGCATGGGGGCCACCCTCCGCAACCAGCTCTTCGCGTCACGTGGGCCCGAGGACTTCGACGACGTCTCCTGGGTGTGGACGCCGTCCCCGGCCAGCGTCCCCGTTCCGTGATCCAGCAACCGCAGGAGGACACCATGACGACCGACGAACTCGCCTACAAGGCCCTGCCGGACCTGGGTGCGGCTCCGCTCTGGCGCTTCTACGGGAACTTGTTCCCCGCCCGGCCGAAGAGCCGCGCCGTTCCCTACCGCTGGAGCTGGCAGGAACTGCGGCCCCTCCTGCTGCACTTCTCCCGGACCCTCTCGCTGGAAGAGGCCGAACGCCGGGTCCTCATGCTCGTCAACCCCGGTCTGACCGATCCCCCGGCCACCGTCAACACGCTCTACGCCGGACTGCAGGTCATCCTGCCCGGCGAAACCGCACAGGCCCACCGGCACACCTCCAACGCCTTCCGCTACATCCTGGAGGGCAGCGGCGCGTGGACGACGGTCAACGGCGAGCGCGTCTTCATGGCTCCGGGTGATCTGCTGCTCACCCCGGGATGGCACTGGCACGACCACACCCACGAGGGCGACGCGCCCATGATCTGGCTCGACGCCCTCGACTACCCGCTGGTCAACGCCCTGGAAGCCGGCTTCTACGAGAAGTTCCACCAGCGCCTCCAGCCCGTTACCCGAGCGGACGACGCGGGCAGCAGGCAGTTCCTCCACGGCAGGCTCAATCCCGTCTGGCTCTCGCAGGACGGGCCCAACTCCCCCGTCACCCGTTACACCTGGCAGGAGACCCAGCGGTCACTGGAGGGCATCGCCGACACGGCCGAGGGAAGCGACGTCGACGGCATCGTCCTGGAGTACACCAACCCGTGGACGGGCGGTCCGGTCATGCCCACCATCGGTTGCCGCGTCCAGCGCCTGCGCCCCGGATTCCAGGGGGCAGGCCGTCGGCACACAGCCTCCACCATTTTCAACGTCGTCCGCGGTGAAGGCGCCACGATCGTGGACGGCGTACGACTGGACTGGGCCGAGCACGACACCTTCGCCGTGCCCGGCTGGGCCTCCTACCGACATCTGAACGCCTCCGCGTCCGGCGACGCGGTCCTGTTCTCGTACAGCGACGAGCCCGTCATGCGCTCCCTCGGCCTCTACCGCACCGAGGACGCCGACCCCGGCGCCTGATCTCCCTCCCCCATCCGACACTTCACAAGGAGGCCACGATGCGTCTGGCCCTGTTCAACAAGGGACGCCTCGGCGTCGTCGACGGCGACGACCTCGTCGACGTGACCGAACAACTCACCGGAACCGGCACCCCGAGCGTGGCCGGTGCGCTGCACCAGCACATCGAGACCGTCGCACACGACGGAGCGGTACGGGTCGACCTCACAGGCTGCGCTCGCGTCCCGCTCGACGAAGCGGCCCTCGAAGCCCCCCTGCCCCGGCCCGGAAAGGTCGTCGGCGCACCGGTCAACTACCTCGACCACAAAGCCGAGATGGCCTACACCACCTCGGTCGCCGACCTCGGGGTCTTCCTCAAGGCCAACTCCTCGGTCATCGGCCCGGGCCAGGACATCCTCCTGCCCTACACCGACAAGCGCACCGACCAGGAAGGTGAGCTCGGCGTCGTCATCGGACGCACCGCCAGTCATGTAGCCGTGGACGACGCGTTGGACCACGTCTTCGGCTACACCTGCGTGCTGGACATCACCGTGCGCTCAGGCGAGGACCGCTCCACGCGCAAGTCGTTCGACACGTTCACTCCGATCGGGCCGTGGATCGTCACCTCGGACGAGATACCGGACCCCGACTCCCTCGACCTGCGCTGTGACGTCGGTGGCGCCACCCGGCAGCGCACCAACACGGCCGATCTGATCTTCGGGGTCGCGGAGCTGATCGCCTACACCTCGTCCGTCATGACGCTCCACCCCGGCGACGTGATCGCGACAGGCACGCCCGCCGGCGTGGGACCGCTCAGCCATGGGGACCGCGTCGTCCTGGAGATCGATCGGGTCGGCCGCCTCGAAGTGGGTGTCGACGGCTCCCTGGCCACCCCGTACGAGCAGCGCCCCGGACGGCGGGACCGCTGACGGGAGGTCGCACACAGGGTGGTGCCGCGCACTCCTAGACTCCATGAGGACCGGCTGTCCCCCGGACGGCACCACCTAGACGACGGACGGAGGGAGCACCGTGGCGCGCGCACTGGAGCTGCCCAACTACATCGGCCATCTGATCCGGCGCGCCGAGCAGGTGCACACGGCCCTCTGGGCCCAGCACGTGTCCCGTGAGATCACCTCCCAGAAGTTCGCCGTCCTCAACGCTCTCAGCCGGGAGCCCGGGGTGGACCAGCGGACTCTCGGGCGCCTCACCTCACTGGACCGCTCCACGGTCAATCTGATGGTCCGCCGTCTGACCGACCAGGCTCTCGTGAGCCAGGTGCGCGACGAGGAAGACCGCAGACGAACGCTGTTGCATCTCACCGATGAGGGGGCTGCGCTGCTCGACTCCCTGATCGCTCCGGCGGAACGGATCAACGAGCTACTTCTCAGAGCACTTCCCGAGGGTGAACGGGCGATAGCCGTTGACATCCTCAGCAGACTCGCCTCGCTGGATGAGGAGTCGCTCCGCAGCGGAGCATGAGCCTGGCAGAGCGTCCTCCGGACGAGGTCCGCTCGGTGCACGGCAAACGGCTCCCCGGCAAGCAGCGGGGGAGCCGTTCGTGGCGGGCGCGGACTGCGGGCAGTCGGGGATCAGGCGCGACGCGAGTGCCGGTTGCCGGTGACGACCCGGTACAGGACGAGGAGGATGATGGAGCCGACAACGGCGGCGATCCAGGTGGACAGGTCGAAGAAGCCGTCGATGGAGTCGACTCCGAAGATGACCTTGCCGAGCCAGCCGCCGAGCAGTCCGCCCGCGATGCCGATGAGCATCGTGATGATGATGCCGCCGGGGTCCTTGCCCGGCAGGAGTGCCTTGGCGATGACGCCGGCGAGCAACCCGATGAATATCCAGGCGATGATGCCCATGATGCGTCTCCTACCTCGTCGTATAAAGCCTGTGTCAATGCACCGTCTTTACCGTCCCGGCCATTTCAAACACCGCATGTCTGCCGCCTCCGGCAGGGCGCGACTCCGGCGGGCTTACGCACTCGCGCAGGGCAGGACGGGGCCGCGGGGCAGTGGGCCGTCCGTCGCGCTGCCACCGCTGCGGTGTCCGACTCCGGCATGACCGTTCACATGCCGACCGCCGCGAGCGCCCGGTCCGGCCTCGCGTCATCGGGCCGAGCCCGGCGCGTGTGCACCCTGGGCGGCGCCCCTGCGACTGATCCGCCTCCGGTGCGGCGGGCCGGCCGGGTCCCCCCGGTCTTCCCGCCGCACCGGCACGTGAGGTCAGCCCAGCTGTGTGTGATGGAGCATCAGCAGGCCGGCCGCCATGTTGGCCGCCGGTATCTCACCGCGCGCGACCAGGTCCGGGATCAGTTTGAGCGGGACCCACTCGCGGCGGGAGGACTCGAAGTCGTCCGCCGGATGACCGGTGTACGTCGCCTCCCGGGACCAGAAGAGATGGTGCCGGGCGTCGACGAGGCCGTTGGCCGGTTCCACGGTCATCAGCGGACGCAGTTCCCCCGGGCGCCAGCCGGTCTCCTCCTCCATCTCCCGTGCCGCCGCGGCGGCGACGTCCTCACCGTCCTCGACCACACCTGCCGCGAGCTCCCAGCCCCAGCTGTCGGTGATGAAACGGTGGCGCCACAGGAGCAGCACCTCGTTGGCCTCGTTGACGACGGTCGCCGCGGCGACGGCCCGGAGCCGGATGAGGAAGTGGTCCAGATGCCGGCCGTCGGGGAGGACGACATCCGCCAGATTGACCCGGAACCATGGATTCTCGTACACCGTCTGTTCGTTTAAGTTCGTCCACTGCACTGTTCTGCCACCTTCCGACTGGTCGATGGCAATATCGGAGCAGGGTCCGCCCCGCGGGGGAACGTCTGGAGGTTCCTGGGGCGAGGCTCACAGGGGCACGCGGAGCGCCCCGTCGATGAGACGGGCCGCCGCCTCGGCGTCGGCGCTGCCGCTGGCGGCCAGGTGTTCCCGCACGGAACGCATCCGGTCCCGGAGCCGCTGGGACTCCATGCCGCGGGCGCGTTCCGCCATGTCCGAGGCCGTGCCGGCCGCCTTGTCGGCCTCTCCCTGAAGCAGTTCGAGGTGGGTGAGCATGGCGAGCCGGTGCACGGTCCCGCGATCGTGCGCCGGGGAGCGTACGGCCGCCGCAGCGTGTTCCCGGGCACCGGAGAGATCCCCCAGTCGCAGCAGGGCCTCCGCCACCTGGACGTTGACGAGACCGGGCTGGACGTACCCCGTCTCGGCGGGTTCACCCCCGCTCCGGATGCGTCCGGCCTCGGCCTCCGCGCGGCGGATGCACTCCAGGGCGCCGCGGTGGTCGCCGAGCTGGGCGTAGGCCTTGGCCTGCATCGCGTGCAGATCGGTGGCCAGCGCGGGCGTGATGTGCGGGCCCGCCGCCCGCAGGGCCGCTTCGGCGAAGGCGACGGACCGGCGGTATTCGGCCAGGTACAGCGACTGGTTCACGAGCAGGGCGATCACGTAGCCGCCCAGACCCCGGTCGCCGCTGGACTTGGCGAGGCGCAGGGCTTGGTGGAAGTAGCGCTGGGCGAGCCCGTGGGCGTCGGAGTCGTAGGCGCAGATGCCCGCGACGGCCACCAGCCCGGCGGTGGCACGGTGCAGTTCCCGGCCCGTGGTGTCGCTGTACCCGCCGCGCAGCAGCGGTGCCGTCTCGGCGTTCAGGAAGCCGACGACGCGTGCCTTGGTCGCGATACCGCCCGCCTTCCGGTACATCTGCTCGTAGTGCGTGCGGGCCGCACGGAGCATCGCCAGGTCCGCCGTGCTCACGCGGGCCGGCCCCGGACGGGAGACGTCGGTGTCGTCGGGAGGGTTCTCCCACTCCCAGACCGGCATCACGGCTGTCGTGCCCGTGACGGCGGGCGCGGTGGCGAGGTGCGGACGCTGCTGTTCGTCGGAGCGCCACAGGGCGGTCGCGCGGTCGACGAAGCCGGAGAGACCCGTGTCCCGGTCCACCGCGTGGACCCCGGAGACCCCCATGCCGATGTCGTCGAGGGTGACGGGTCTGTCCAGCCGGTCCGCGAGGACCTCGCAGATCAGGTCGGGCACCTGCCCTCGCGGGCGCTGGCCCTTCAGCCAGCGGGCGACCGCCGTGTGTTCGTAGCGCAGGCACAGCCCGCGGGCGCGGCCGGCCTGGTTGACGTGGCCGGCGAGCCCGGCACGGGACACACCCGCCTCGTCGATCAGCGATTCGAGCAGGACGTTGGGCTCCATTGCCCCCCCATGTGCGTGTCGCGAAGAGCCTAGTGGAGCACGATTCACACGGGGTGTGAACGCAATGCCCGAAGCGTCCGGCTGTGCGCTCTGCCGCGCCGGGGCGCCGCCGGGTTGACTGAGTGCCTCGCAAGAGGCGGCCGGGTCGTCGGCTCCCCCTCGTAACAGTTCGACGACCCGCCCCGCGCCGTTCGTCCTGCCGGCCTGCCCGACACTCCGTGGCAGGGCGTACGGCGCCGGATCGCGCGGCCCCGCTGCCCCGATGACAGACGGGCCGCGTGCGGTCCCCGGGCCGCCCCGCGAGAACAGAAGGGGCGTATCCGGTGACCGGATACGCCCCTTCTCACCACTCGGTGACTAGGCGCCGCGCAGCACCGCGCCGGTGCGCTCGGCGGCCAGGGCGACCGCGGCGTCGCGGGCCGCCGAGGCCTCCTCCACGGTCAGCGTGCGGTCCGGGGCACGGAACCGCAGCGCGTACGCCAGGGACTTGTTGCCCTCACCGATCTGCTCGCCGGTGAAGACGTCGAACAGCCGCAGCGATTCGAGCAGGCCGCCGGCGCCTTCGCGCAGGGCCTTCTCCACCGCTTCGGCGGGCACGTCCGAGGCGACGACGAGGGCGACGTCCTGGGTCGCCACCGGGAAGAGGGAGATCCGGGGCGCCTGGAGCACGCCGTCGGCCGCCTGCTCCAGGACGTCGAGCTCGACCTCCATGGCGCAGGTCCGCTCGGGCAGGTGGAGCTCCTTGATGACGCGCGGGTGCAGTTCGCCCGCGTGTCCGAAGAGCGTCTCCTCGCCGTCGACCGTGACGTACAGCGCGGCGCAGCGGCCGGGATGCCACGGTGCGTGCCGGTCGGCGCGGACCGTCACCTCGACGCCCGTCTCACGGGCGATGGAGCGCGCGGCCTCGACGGAGTCCGCCCAGCCGGCGGGGCGGCCCCTGCCCCACCAGCCGGCCTGTTCGCGGGCGCCCGCCAGGACGGCGGCGGCACGGCGCGGCTGACGCGGGAGCGCCGCGTCCAGTCCGGCGATCTCCTCGTCGGTGGGACGGCGGTCGACGGGCAGACGGACGGCCTTGGCCTCCTCGCCGGTGGGCCTGAAGACCAGGCCCGTCTCGAAGAGCGCCAGGTCGTGGCTGCCGCGGCCGTCGTTGCGACGCAGCGCGCCGAGCAGGCCCGGCAGCAGCGTCGTGCGCAGCGCGGGCTCCTCGTCGGAGAGCGGGTTGACGAGGGTGACCGTGCGGCGGCGGGCGTCGTCCTTCTCCAGGCCGAGCTGGTCGAGGACGGCGTCGCCGATGAACGGGTAGCTCAGCGCCTCGACGTAACCGGCGCCCGCCAGGGCACGGCCCACGCGGCGGTGCAGCCGCTGGCGGTCGGTGAGCCCGCGCCCGGACGGCGGCGTGGGCAGGGTGGACGGGAGGTTCTCGTACCCCTCCAGCCGGATGACCTCTTCGGCCAGGTCGTTCGGCTCGGCGAGGTCGGGGCGCCAGGACGGCACCGTGACGATCAGCTCGTCCTGCCCGTAGACGTCGCAGCCGACCTGCTGGAGGCGGCGTACGACGGTCTCTCGGCCGTAGGCGACACCGGCCACCCGGTCGGGGTGGTCCGCCGGCATGGCAATGGTGCGGGGCGCGGACGGGGCGGTGATCTCCGTGACGCCGGCCTCGGCCGTGCCGCCCGCGAGGAGGACCAGCAGGTCGACCGTGCGCTGCGCGGCCGCGGCGGCGGCCTTGGGGTCGACACCGCGCTCGAAGCGCTTGGACGCCTCGGAGCTCAGCTTGTGGCGGCGCGCGGTCCGGGCGATGGCGATCGGGTCGAAGTGCGCGGCCTCGATGACGACCTCGGTCGTCCCGGTGTCCTCGGCGTGGTCGGCGATCTCGGTGTCGGCTCCGCCCATGACGCCCGCGAGGCCGATCGGCCCGCGGTCGTCGGTGATGACCAGGTCCTGGGCGTCCAGGACACGCTTCGCGCCGTCGAGCGTGGTGAGCTTCTCGCCCTGCTGGGCGCGGCGCACACCGATCGCCCCCGCGACACGGGTGCGGTCGTAGGCGTGCAGCGGCTGGCCGAGCTCCAGCATCACGTAGTTGGTGATGTCGACGGCCAGCGAGACGGTACGCATCCCGGCCTTCTGCAGCCTGCGCTGCATCCAGATCGGGGAGCGCGCCTCGGGCCGCAGCCCGGTGACCGTACGCGCGGTGAAGTTGCTGCATCCGAACGGGTCGGACACCTTCACCGGGTAGCCGTGCGCGTTGGGCGGCGGCACGTCCAGGAGCGCCGGGTCTCGCAGCGGCAGCCCGTACGCGACGGCGGCCTCGCGGGCGACCCCGCGCATCGAGAGGCAGTAGCCCCGGTCGGGCGTGACGGCGATGTCCAGGACCTCGTCGACCAGCTCCAGGAGCTCGATCGCGTCGGTGCCGGGCTCGTACTCCGGCGGCAGCACGATGATGCCGTGCGTCCCGTCGTCGCCCATGCCGAGCTCGTCGGTCGAGCAGATCATGCCGTGCGAGGTCTTGCCGTACGTCTTGCGCGCGGCGATCGCGAAGTCGCCGGGCAGTACGGCGCCCGGGAGGACCACGACGACCTTGTCGCCGACGGAGAAGTTACGGGCGCCGCAGACGATCTCCTGCGGTTCGCCGGTGCCGTTGGCCGTGCCGACGTCGACCGTGCAGAAGCGGATGGGCTTCTTGAAGCCCTCCAGCTCCTCGATGGTCAGGACCTGCCCGACGACCAGCGGACCCTTGAGGCCGGCGCCGGTCTGCTCGACGGTCTCGACCTCGAGGCCGACGGAGACGAGCTTGGCCTGTACGTCACGGCCGGTCTCCGTCACCGGCAGGTCGACGTACTCCCGCAGCCAGGAAAGCGGGACGCGCATCAGATCTCCATCCCGAACGGCCGGGTGAACCGGACGTCGCCCTCGACCATGTCTCGCATGTCCTCGACGTTGTGGCGGAACATGAGCATCCGCTCGATACCGAACCCGAAGGCGAATCCGCTGTACTTCTCGGGGTCCACACCGCAGGCGACGAGCACCTTCGGGTTGACCATGCCGCAGCCGCCGAGCTCGATCCAGCCCTCGCTGCCGCAGGTGCGGCAGGGGCGGTCCGGGTTGCCGACCGACTCGCCGCGGCAGACGTAGCAGACCATGTCCATCTCGGCGGACGGCTCGGTGAACGGGAAGAAGTTCGGCCGCAGCCGGGTCTTCATGTCCGGGCCGAAGAGCGCCTGGACCATGTGGTCGAGGGTGCCCTTGAGGTCGGCCATCGTGAGGCCCTCGTCGACCGCCAGCAGCTCGATCTGGTGGAAGACCGGGGTGTGGGTGGCGTCGAGCTCGTCGGTGCGGTAGACCCGGCCGGGGCAGACCACGTAGACGGGGGGCTTGCGGCTGAGCAGCGAGCGCGCCTGGACGGGCGAGGTGTGCGTGCGCAGCACGACACCGGACTCATCGCTCTTCGCGCCGTCGGCGCCCTGCACGAAGAAGGTGTCCTGCATCTGACGCGCCGGGTGGTCCGGCACGAAGTTCAGGGCGTCGAAGTTGAACCACTCCGCCTCGACCTCGGGGCCCTCGGCGACCTCGTAGCCCATGGCGACGAAGACGTCGGCGACGCGCTCCATGAGGGTCGTCAGCGGGTGGCGCGCACCGGCCGGGGTCCGGTCGTAGGGCAGGGTGACGTCCACCGCCTCCTCGACCAGGACGCGGGCGTCACGCTCGGCCTCCAGCTCGGCCTGGCGGGCTGCCAGGGCCTTGGAGACGGCGCCGCGGGCCTGGCCCACGCGCTTGCCCGCCTCGGCCTTGGCCTGCGGCGGCAGGGCGCCGATCTCCCGGTTGGCGAGGGACAGGGGCGAGGTGCCACCGGTGTGCGCGGTCTTCGCCTGGGCGAGCGCGTCGAGGTCGCCCGCGGCGGCGAAGGCGGCGAACGCCTCGTCCCGCATGCGCTCGATCTCTTCCGGTTTCAGTGCCTCGACCTCGACTGGGTCGTACGACTTGTTCGGTGCCGACATCTCTTCCCGTGCTTCCGATTGGCTGATGGTGCGGTCCCCCGCTCGACGACTGAGGACGCAAAGGTGCCAAAGGTCGAGTCTACGGGCCGCCGAGCGGCGGAGAAGCCCGTGGGCTGCTCAGGCGAGATACGCCGGAGCCCCCACAGGCAGGATAAATCGGAACTCGGCGCCACCGCCGGGTGCCCGGTCCACCGTGATGGTGCCGCCGTGCGCCTCCACGATGCCCTTGACGATGTACAGGCCCAGGCCGGTCCCGCCACGCTTGCTGCCCCGCCAGAAGCGGGTGAAGACGCGGCTCATCGACTCCTCGGGAATACCGGGGCCCTCGTCGCTCACGGTGACCGCCGTTCCGGTCTCGTCGCTCTTCGCCGGTGCGGGCGCGATCTCGATGGTGACGGTTCCCTCGCCGTGGCGCACCGCGTTCTCGAGCAGGTTGCCGAGGACCTGGTCGACCTTGTCCGGATCGGCCCAGAGCGCGGGCAGCGGCTGACGGGTGTGCACGAGGAAGCGGTCGGGCGCCTGGCCGTTCGCGGTGAGGGCCTGGATGTGGCGTTCGACGGCGGCGGAGATGTCCACGGGCTGACGCCGCAGCTCCAGCCGGCCGGAATCGATGCGGGAGATGTCGAGCAGCTCGGCGATGAGCCGGGTGACCCGGTTGGCGTCCGCGTCGACGGTCTCCAGCATCAGCCGCTTCTGGTCGTCGGTGAACCGTTCCCACTTGGCCAGGAGCGTGGCGGTGAAGCCCTTGACCGAGGTCAGCGGCGAGCGCAGCTCGTGGGCGACGGTCGCGATCAGCTCGGCGTGACTGAGCTCCGTGCGGCGGCGCGCCTCGGTGCCGCGCAGCGACACGACGAGCCGGCGGACCGGGCCGGTGGGGGTCTCGCGTACGTACCGTGCGGAGACCAGGACCTCGCGGCCGCCGGGGAGCAGCAGGTTCCGCTCGGGCTGGCCGACCCGGATGGCGAGCCCGCCGTACGGGTCGGTGAGGTCCCACCAGCGTCGCCCCTTGAGGTCCTCCAGGGGCAGCGCCTGGTGCAGGGAGCGGCCGAGCGCGGCGGGTGCGGGTGTGGCGGTGATCCGGGCCGCGGCCGCGTTGAAGCAGATGACCTCGCCGTTCTCGTCGGCGACGACGAGACCGTCGGGCAGGTCGTCCGGGTCGACGTCCGTCGCGGGGTCCCCCACGGCCTGGCTCGCGCCGGTCCCGCCGGAGAGGGCGCGCACGGCGGCCGTGTGTGTCGCTCGCGGCCTGCTCATGCCGACAGCCATCCTCCGTACCCCACCTCTCGAACCGGTGCGGTGGGTCCCCGAGTTCGTCCAGTTCGTCACCCTACTAGGCGCCGGCGGCCGGGCGACACCCTCCGGGCGGGCACCGGCGGAGTGTGGCCCGTATCGATCGGTGGGGCGCCGGCGGGGATCAGCCGGCCCGCCGGGGGCGCTGGGCCCGCGCGGAGGCGTAGAGGCACACCGCGGCGGCGGTGGCGAGGTTGAGGCTCTCGGCCTTCCCGTGGATCGGGACCCGGACCACGGCGTCGGCCAGGGCGCGCGTCTCCTCCGGCAGGCCCCACGCCTCGTTGCCGAAGACCCAGGCGGTGGGCCCTCCCATGGTGCCCGCGTCGAGTTCGTCGTCGAGGTCGTCCTGACCGGCGCCGTCGGCCGCCAGGATGCGCACACCGGCGGCCCGGAGCCCCCTCACGGCCTGCTCCACGGGCACGCCGACGGCCACCGGCAGATGGAAGAGGGAGCCGACGGACGCCCGGACGGACTTGGGGTTGTAGAGGTCCACGGACGCGTCGGTGAGCACGACGGCGTCCGCGCCGGCGGCGTCCGCGCAGCGCAGCACGGTGCCCGCGTTCCCGGGGTCGCGTACGTGGGCGAGGACGGCGACCAGGGCGGGCTTCGCCGCGAGGATGTCGTCGAACGGCGAGTCCAGGAAGCGGCAGACGCCGATCAGTCCCTGGGGGGTGACGGTCTGCGAGACGTCGGCGAGCACCTCGCCGTCCGCGAGGTGCACGCGGGCGCCCGTGGCACGAGCGGCGTCGATGATGTCGGCGTGGCGCTCCGCCGCCTCCACGGTGGCGAAGAGCTCGGTCAGTGTGGGTTCGCCGTCGACTCCGCGGTGCGCGGCTGCCTCGCGTACGGCCTGCGGCCCCTCGGCGATGAACCTGCGCTCCTTGCCGCGGAAATTACGCCTGGCCAGCCGGCGTGCGGCGGCGATTCGCGGTGATCGCGCGGAGATCAGTTCGGGGGTGCCCATGGTCGGCGGCGAGCCTCTCTGCGTAGGTCAGCTTCTCTGCGTACGTTTCTCTGCGTACGGCTGACTGCGTACGCGACACGTGGTGCAACGCACCGGACCCGCAGACGGCACACGCCTGCGGGTCCGGCTCGAAACGCTGGGGACGCTTGGAAGTACTGCCTGGATCAGGCGGCCTTCGGGGCGTTGACGTCGCTCGGGAGGGCCTTCTGGGCGACCTCGACGAGCGCGGCGAACGCGTTGGCGTCGTTGACCGCGAGCTCGGCCAGGATCTTGCGGTCCACCTCGATGTTGGCGGCCTTCAGACCCTGGATGAGGCGGTTGTACGTCATGCCGTTCTGGCGGGCAGCCGCGTTGATGCGCTGGATCCAGAGCTGACGGAAGTCGCCCTTGCGCTTCTTGCGGTCGTTGTAGTTGTAGACCAGGGAGTGGGTGACCTGCTCCTTGGCCTTGCGGTACAGGCGCGAACGCTGACCGCGGTAACCGCTGGCGGCCTCGAGGATCGCCCGGCGCTTCTTGTGGGCGTTTACCGCCCGCTTGACGCGTGCCACTTTTAACTCCTTGCAGCGGGGCCGTGGTTCACTCACACGGCCCGGAAACGAATTGGTCCCGGTCGGATGGAGGTCGCGCCTCCGGCTTCACCGGAGGCGTCGCCCTCTACTTGCCGAGAAGCTTCTTGATCTTCTTGGCGTCGGCCGGAGCCACGACGACCGTGCCGGTCAGCGAGCGGGTCTTCTTGGACGACTTGTGCTCGAGCAGGTGGCGCTTGCCGGCCTTCTCGCGCAGCACCTTGCCGGAGCCGGTGATCTTGAAGCGCTTGCTGGCACCGCTGTGCGTCTTGTTCTTCGGCATCGCGCCGTTATCTCCTCGTCAGTGGCGCCCCTCACGGTGCGGGCACCGGACTGCAGGGGCGTCAGATCTTTGGGTGGGTTCCGGGGGACCCGGGGGCGCCTGGATGGCGGCCCCCGGAGGTCACGCCTCGGAAGGTGTATCGGCCGGAGCCTCGGCCGCTGCGGCCGGGGCCTCAGCGGTCTCACCCTCGGACTCGGCGTCGGGGGTGAATCCCTGACGCTCCGCCTTGCGGGCGGCCTGGGCCTCGCGGGCCTCGGCCATGGCTTCGGTCTTCTTCTTGTGCGGGCCCAGAACCATGATCATGTTCCGGCCGTCCTGCTTCGGGTTCGACTCGATGAAGCCGAGGTCCTCGACGTCCGAAGCGAGACGCTGGAGCAGACGGAATCCCAGCTCGGGACGGGACTGCTCACGACCGCGGAACATGATCGTGATCTTGACCTTGTCCCCCTGCTTGAGGAACCGGACGACGTGACCCTTCTTGGTGTCGTAGTCGTGCGGGTCGATCTTCGGCCGGAGCTTCATTTCCTTGATGACCGTGTGCGCCTGGTTCTTGCGCGCCTCACGGGCCTTCATGGCCGACTCGTACTTGAACTTCCCGTAGTCCATGAGCTTGCACACGGGGGGACGGGCTGTCGCCGCCACCTCGACCAGGTCGAGGTCGTACTCCTGTGCGAGCTCCAGGGCCTTGGCAAGCGGAACAATCCCGACCTGCTCGCCGCTGGGACCGACAAGTCGCACCTCGGGAACGCGAATCCGGTCGTTGATGCGGGGCTCGGCGCTGATGGATCCTCCTCGGTAGCACCACGCGACCGCCTGGCGGACAGCCGCGTAACGTCTTCTGTATGACCAACCGAGCCGGGAAAGCAGAAATGCCCCGGACGGGACACAGGCGGGGCTCCTGGAAATACCGGAACACCGCCGCGTGCAACCGCGGGGCGCTATCGGGCGGCCCCATCGTCCGTACGGAACGATGGCTGCCACCTGACCGGTGACCCGCCGTCCCTGAGGACGGTCAGGTGGGAGATCGGAGCCTCCACTTGTGGGCCGGTCACATAGGTGTCCGGCCGGTCGTTACACAAGGTTAGCAGCTCCCCGGTGCTGGGGCTAACCCGCTGCCCGGGCGGCTCCCGCAGCAGGGGCGGCACCGGCGTGGCCTTATCGTGTGGGGCATGAGCGACTCGACCACCCCCAGCACCGAGAACCCCGGCTTCGACGACATGGCCCGCGACATCGCGGAGGTTCCCGCGGTCGAGGTGATCGTGACCGTCGCCGTCAATCTGATGAGCGCGGCAGCCGTGAAGCTCGGCCTGACCGAGGAGGGCGAGCAGCACAAGGACCTCGACGAGGCCCGCAAGCTGGTCCAGGCACTGGCCGGGCTGCTCGACGCGAGCGCCACCGAGATCAGCACCTTCCACGCCTCGCCGCTGCGCGACGGTCTGAAGTCGCTCCAGCTGGCGTTCCGTGAGGCCTCGCTCGTACCGGACGAGCCCGGCCAGGGCCCGGGTGAGAAGTACACCGGTCCCGTCTACGGCTAGTCGTCACACTGCCGGCCGTCACCGCACGTCCCCGAGCCCGCCCCCTGTCCCCAGGCGGCGGGCTCGCCCGCGTCAGCGGCTGAACAGCGGTTCGCCCGGGGCCCGGGCGTCGGCCGGCAGCAGCGCCAGGTCGATCCCGCGCACCAGTCGGGCACGCAGCACCTCGCTGGCCGAGAGCGCGTCGGCGACCCGGCGGGCGGCGTCCGCGACCACCGCGTCCGGGGAGAGGACCAGGGCGAGGGTGCCGTCCGCCCGGCCCGGCCCGAGGTGGGCGCGCAGCACCGTGGGCTCGGAGGCGGCAGCCGCCCGCACCGCGTCGACGACGGCGGGGTCGTCGAGCGGGTCTGCGCTGGTGCGGTTCTCGGCCAGTGCCAGCAGCACCGGGCCGGTCAGCTCGAAGGCGACGGGTCCCGCCAGGTCGAGCACCACCGTGTCCGCCTTCTCGTGGGCCGCGGCCTGAAGCGCCTGGTGCAGGGGTACGGCGACGGGGCGGGCCTGCGGGTCCCAGCGGGCCAGTGCGGCGGTGGAGGTGAAGGCGGGCAGTGCCCGCCGGCCACCGGCCTGCAGGGTCGGCACCGCCATGTCACTGGTCTTCTCCCGGCGCAGCCCGTTCTCGTCCACCTCGACCTCGCCGAGCACGGCGACGACCGGCACGAGGAGCCGGGCGCCGCGGAGCGCCGCGAGGACCGGGCCGACGGCCGTCCGGTCCTGCGCCCACGCCGCGAGGGCCGCCGTCAGTTCGGGCGAGGCAGTGCCGTCGTCGTCGGAGAAACCGGGATCGGGAATGTTCTTGAGCGCCACACGACGAGCGTAGTGGGTCGGCTCCCCCACCCGGGCGACAGGTCGGGCACGGGCTGCTGCCGGCCGGTTCCGCCACGGATGGGCGTGTCCCGTGGCTCGTGCGCCGGATGCCGCGCACGCGGCCGTGGGCCGCCGTATCGTCCGCCTCGACCCCGTCGGCCACGGCGGGCGGGAGCGAGGAGCCCCAGGTGGATCTCGACGCGGAGCTGGCCGGGGCGCTGGCGCCCCTGGCGCGGGGCGCCGATGTGTCGGTGGCCCTGCGGGACACGGAGAGCGGCGCCGGAGCCGTGTACGGGGGCGGGCAGTACGACGCCGCCAGCGTCGTGAAGGTCGGCATCCTGGCGGCACTGCTGCTCGGGGCGCAGGACGGGAACCGGGAGCTCAACGGCGCCGAACACGCGTACGCGGAGGCCATGATCCGGCGCAGCGACAACGCGTCGGCCACCGCGCTGCTGAGGGTCATCGGCGGGGAGGAGGCCCTCGACGCCGCCAACGGACGGCTGGGGCTGACCGGGACGCGGGCGGCCCACGCGTGGGGCCTGACCCGGACGACGGCTGCCGACCAGGTGCGGCTGCTGGAGGCGGTGTACGGGGCGAATTCGGAGCTTTCGGCGGACTCGCGGGCGTACATCGCGGAGCTGATGGGCCAGGTGGAGGCGGACCAGCGGTGGGGTGTGTCCGCGGCGGGCACGTGCGCGGGGCTGAAGAACGGCTGGATGCCCCGGACGACGACGGGGCTGTGGGACGTCAACAGCATCGGGCGGGTGCGGAGCGGCGGGCGCACCCTGCTGATGGCGGTGCTGTCGCGCGGGCACGCGACGAAGGAGGCGGGCATCGCTCTCGTGGAGTCCGTCGCGAGGGCGGCGGCCGGTGTGCTCGGGCCGGCGGCCTGACCGGGGCGGACGGGGGCGCCACGGCACCGGCCCGCGCCGCGCTCAACGCAGCGGTCCCCCGGTGGGGAACGGGCTGTACCCGGCGGGGTTGCCGCCCACGGTGTTCCCGCCGCCGTTGTTCCTGCCGCGCCACAGCACCACGGCCAGGGCGAGGAGTACGGCTCCGAGGCCACCCGCCGAAGGGGCCAGCCAGCCGGCCGGGTCTCCGTCGCCGCCCTGGGGGTCCGGTCCGGAGCCGAAGTACTCGTCGCGGTAGCCGGCGGCCCGGGCGCCCGGGCCGTCCGGTCGCAGCTTCGCCCCGGCCTCCATCGCGGCGGCGGGGTCGACCATGCCGTATCCCCTGGCGTCGTCGCGGCCCCCCGCCGGGGCGTCGCGGGCGGTGTCCGCGAGCAGGGTCTTGATCTGCGCGGGCGAGAGGCCGGGATGTGCGGCGCGCACGAGGGCCACGGCCCCGGAGACGAACGCCGACGCGGCGGACGTTCCCCACTCGATGTAGTAGTGCTGGTCGGGGTTGGCCACGACGATGTCCACACCGGGGGCGCTGACGGTCGCGTACCAGCGACGCGTGGAGAACGCCGCGTGCGTGCCGTACCTGTCGACCGCAGCGACCGCGATCACGCCGGGGTAGGCGGCGGGGTAGGAGATGCGGTCGCCCTTCTCCCCGCTGTTTCCCGCCGAGGCGACGACGGCCACTCCCTTGCCGAGGGCGTACTGCACGGCGGCGTCCTCCCCGGGCTCCGGGTGGGCCGACTCGCTGTCGTCGCCCAGGGAGAGGTTGATGACGTCGGCACCGTGGTCGGCCGCCCAGCGGATGCCGTCGGCGAGCGCGGTTCCGCGTGATTCGCGGGCCTTGGCGCGTGACGGGTCCCCGGACTCGAGGATCACCCGTACGGGCAGGATCTTCGCCTCCGGGGCGACGCCCAGGACACCGTCGGTCCGCCCGGGGCCGTTCCCACGGCCCGCGATGATGCCGGCCATGGCGGTGCCGTGCAGGGCCCAGGACCGGTCACCGCGTCCGGCACCGAAGCCTATGAGGTCCTTGCCCGGGAGCACCTGACCCGCGAGGTCGGGGTGGGCGTCGTCGACGCCGGTGTCCAGGACCGCGACCGTGATGCCCTTGCCCTTGGTGGTCTGCCAGGCCGTGTCGGTGTGCAGGGCCTCCAGGCCCCATTGCTGGTCCCGGATGGCGTCCGCGTGGGCCGGGACGGCGGGCAGCAGCGTGAAGGCGGTGGCGGTGGCCACGGCGGCGAGCGCCCTGAGCCGGTGGGGACGGGTCATTCCGGCTTCTCCGCGAGGTCGGTGACGGTCCTGCGCAGGGTGCGTTCCACCCGGTCGGCGACGCCTTTCGCCTCGTGGCCGAGTCCGGCCTGGGCGGGAGCGGTGGTGGCGCCGCCGGTCATCGCCTCGGCCGCGGGCTGCGGATCGGGGACCGTACGGCCGTCGGCGAAGCCGGAGACGGCGAACACGACGACGGGCAGTTCGGTCAGGACGTGGACCGTCCAGCTGGCGCGCTGCCGGTCGCCGAACCCGGCGGCGACGGTGCCCTTCACCGGGTACGCACGGGGCATCAGGTCCGCGCGCCCGGCGAGGCGCTGGGTGGTGAACCGCGTGCCGAGCGCGCTCATCGCGTCGGTGCCGGCCTCGGTGAACACCATGCCGACGGTGGTGACGCTGCTGCGCGTGGCATCGGTGTAGGTGGCGCGCACCAGGCGTTCGCAGCCGACCGGGCGGAGCGTCTTGAGCAGCAGCGGATCGAGGCCCGCCGCGCAGCCGCTGTCACCGGCGACGGCGACCCTGGTCCAGACCCGGTCCGTGGCCCCCGGGCCCGCGCCGTCGCCCTTGAGGGTCCGGGGGAAGAGGGTGTCGACGGGGACGCTGTGCCAGGCGGAGCGGCCCAGGGCGTACGCGCCGGTGTCGCCCGGCTCGGCCGCGGAGTGTCCGGTGAGCCAGCTTCCGGTGACCGCACCGCCGATGAGACCGAGGCCGAGCACGGCGCAGACGGCGGCCGCCGCGGTCCTGACCGGGTTCCGGGCCCTGACGGGTCGCAGCCGAGTGGTGGTCTCGGCGGGAGTCTCCGCGTACGCGTAGTAGGCGCCGGGCGGGGCGGGTGTCGCGCCGGGCCGCGGCGTGAGGTCGACCGCGCCGACGGGCCTGCGCCTGGTGGCGGCGGGCGGGGGCGGCGGGCCGGGGGGCGCCGGGGGTGCGGGGCAGGCCGTCGGCGCGGGCGGGACGGGGCGCAGCCGGGTGGTCGTCTCCACCGGCGGGACGGGTTCGCCGCGCGGGGCGGGAGGAGCGGGCGGCGGTGACGTGGGCGCCGTGCCGGGCACGGGCGGCGCGGGGTCGGCGTGCGGGACGGGTTGCGCGCGCGGGGCCGGGGGCACGGGGCCACCCGGCACGGGCGGCGGGCCCGACGGGCGGGGCGGCACGGGAGCGCGCTGCGCTTCGGTACTCATCCGTCCCCCTGGTCCACGTCCCCGCCACCGCCCACTGACCGCTGTGGGGCACGGCCCGCCGGGTCGATCGTGTACCGGTCACTCTACGGGGTGGACGGCCCCCCGTGGGAACGGGCCGGGGGCGCGGGATGATCTGCACCGAACGTCCCCTACCCAGTGGTACGGGTGTCTGGCAAGCTGCGGTCATGACTGTCCGCGCAGCTGACCGGAGCCGTTACGACCGGGCCACCGCCCATCTCGACGCCCCGCTGGCCGTCGTCGATATGGAGGCCTTCGACGCCAACGCCGACGACCTGGTGCGCAGGGCGGGTGGCAAGCCCGTCCGGGTCGCGAGCAAATCGGTGCGCTGCCGTGCCCTGCTGGAGCGGGTGCTGGCACGTCCGGGCTTCGCCGGGATCATGTCGTTCACCCTCGCGGAGTCGCTGTGGCTGGCCCGTGCCGGGTTCGACGACGTGCTGCTGGCCTATCCGTCGGCCGACCGGTCCGCGTACGCCGAACTGGCGGCCGATCCGAAGCTCGCGGCGGCCGTGACGGTGATGGTGGACGATCAGGCGCAGCTGGAGCTGATCGACGCCGCGCGGGCCGGTGGCACCGAGGAGATCCGGGTCTGTCTGGAGCTGGACACCTCGCTGCGGCTGCTCGGCGGCCGGGTCAGGGTCGGCGCGCTGCGTTCACCGCTCCGTTCGCCCTCCCAACTGGCCGAGCTGGCCCGGTCGGTGGACCGCAGGCCCGGCTTCCGGCTGGTGGGGCTGATGGCGTACGAGGGCCATGTCGCCGGTGTGGGTGACGCGGTGGCCGGACGGCCGCTGCGGTCCCGCGCGGTCCGGCTGATGCAGGCGGCGGCACGCCGGGAGCTGGCGGCCAGGCGCGCGGAGGTCGTGCGGGCGGTGCGCGCGGTGGCACCCGGCCTGGAGTTCGTGAACGGGGGCGGGACCGGCAGCGTGCAGCACACCGCCGCGGAGTCCGCGGTGACGGAGATCGCGGCGGGGTCCGGTCTCTACGTCCCGAGGCTCTTCGACAACTACACCTCGTTCACCGGCCGTCCGGCCGCCCTGTTCGCCCAGCCCGTGGTGCGGCGGCCGGGCGTCGGAGTGGTGACGGTGCTCGGCGGCGGCTACCCGGCGTCCGGGGCGGCGGGCGCGGACCGGCTGCCTGTGCCCTGGCTGCCCGAGGGGCTGCGCTACGACCCGCAGGAAGGCCCGGGAGAGGTCCAGACGCCCCTGCTCGGGGCACCCGCTGACGATCTGCTGATCGGGGACAAGGTGTGGTTCCGCCACGCCAAGGCCGGTGAGGTGTGCGAGCGCTTCGACGAACTGCGGCTGATCGAGGGTGAGCGGATCACCGCCACCGTGCCGACGTACCGCGGTGAGGGCCGCACGTTCCTCTGAGGTCTCCCGGTCAGGTGAGGTCCCCGGTCAGGGAGCCACGGTGCTGCCCACGCCGCCGCCGGTGGCGTCGCCGACCGGCCGGATGCCCCGGGTGATGGCGTCCATGAGGGAGAGGGGCAGTTCCCTTCTGCCGGCGTCGAACGCGAACCGCACGACGACCGGGGTCTCGCTGCCCACCGCGGAGGGGAAGACGAGCGACTGCACGTAGCCGCCGGGGCCCCTGCCCGTGGTGACCTGCCGGCGCACGAGGTGTCCGGTGCGCCCCGCCACGGTCACGGACCTGGACGCCAGTTCCCTCTGGGACGTGATGCCCCCGTGGACGAGGTCGTCGACGGCGTTCCTCCCGTAGGCGCGGTCGGCCGCCGCCCCGATGTCCTCCTCGGCCAGTGCCTTCATGGCCGTGAGGTCGGTGCCGCTCGCCGTCCGGACCGAGACCGTGCCGTGGTAGCAGAGGCTTCCTGAGGCGCCCGGGCAGGTGTAGGAGCCGGCCGTACGCATCGTGGAGGCGTCGTCGAGGGTGTTCTCCGGCTTCTCCCAGCCGTCGGGTACCGGAAGCGTGACCCCGTTGAGCTGGTCGACCAGCACGGCGGGGTCGTCCTGCGGGCCCTCAGCGGGCGCCGGGGCGGCGCTGCCCGTCGCGGTGGGCGGCGGCGTACCGCTGGGCGCGGAAACCGGCCGCGTGCCGCCGTCGTCCTCGCCCAGCACGAGGAACCCGGTGACGGCGGCGGCGACGACCGCGAGGCCCGCCACGGCCAGGGCGGCGGCCCGGGTCGTCCGGCCGCCGCCCCCGGTGGCGTCGCCGGATCCGTGGGGCACGTACGGAGGGTGGAGCCCCACGGGCCGGGTCACGGCCGCCGGGCGGGTGTGTACGGTCCATGCCGTGCCGTCCCACCAGCGCTCCGTGCCGGGCACGCCCGGGTACCAGCCGGGCGGCGTCGCGTTGCTCATGGCACCACTCTAGGGAGCGTCAGTCGAGGGGTGTGACGTACGCTCCCGAGATCCCGCCGTCGACGAGGAAGTCCGTGGCGTTGACGAAGGACGAGTCGTCGCTCGCCAGGAAGGCGACGGCGGCGGCGATCTCCGTGGCCTCGGCGAACCGGCCGGCCGGGATGTGCACGAGCCTGCGGGCGGCACGCTCCGGGTCCGCGGCGAACAGTTCCCGCAGCAGGGGGGTGTCGACCGGCCCGGGGCACAGGGCGTTGACACGGATCCCCTCGCGGGCGAACTGCACACCGAGCTCCCGGGACAGGGCGAGGACACCGCCTTTCGACGCGGTGTATGAGATCTGGGAGGTCGCGGCGCCCATCCGGGCCACGAACGACGCGGTGTTGATGATCGAGCCGCGGCCCTGGCGCCTCATGTAGGGGAGGGCGGCCTTGCAGCAGAGGTAGACGGAGGTGAGGTTGACGTCCTGGACGCGTTTCCACGCCTCCAGCCCGGTCGTGAGGATGGAGTCGTCGTCCGGCGGGGAGATACCCGCGTTGTTGAAGGCGATGTCGACGGAGCCGTAGGTGTCGTCCGCGGCCGCGAAGAGGGCTTCGACCTGGCCGGGGTCGGTGACGTCGACGCGTACGAAGAGGCCTCCCGCCTCCTCGGCGGCGGCCCTTCCCGCGTGCTCGTCGATGTCGCCGCAGACGACGTGGGCTCCTTCCGACGCCAGCCGGCGGGCGGTGGCGAGGCCGATGCCGCTGCCCGCACCGGTGATGACGGCGGTGCGGCCGGTCAGTCGGCGGCAGACGCTGCCGGATTCGGTGGTCATCTGTTCAGGCCTCCGTGCCGATGAAGACGTTCTTGGTCTCGGTGAAGGCCGCGAGGGCGTCGGGCCCCAGTTCACGGCCGAGCCCGGACTGCCCGTACCCGCCGAAGGGGGTCCAGTAGCGGACGGCGGAGTGGGAGTTGACGGACAGGTTGCCGGCGCGGACCGCCCGGGAGACCCGCAGGGCGCGGCCCACGTCGCGGGTCCAGACGGAGCCGGCCAAGCCGTGGTCGGTGGCGTTGGCCAGCCGTACGGCGTCGTCCTCGTCGTCGAAGGGCAGCACGACGGCGACGGGGCCGAAGACCTCCTCGGTCGCGACGGGGGCGTCGGGCGCGATCCCGGTGAGTACGGTCGGGGGGAACCAGAAGCCGGGGCCGGTGGGCGAGCTGCCCCGGAAGCCGTCCGCGTCGCCGGGGACGTAGCCCCGGACGCGCTCCAGCTGGGCCCGCGAGATCAGCGGGCCCATCTGGGTCTTCTCGTCCGACGGGTCTCCCACGACGACGGAGGCGACGGCCGGGACCAGGAGCTCCAGGAAGCGGTCGTACGCGGACCGCTGGACCAGGATGCGTGTGCGGGCACAGCAGTCCTGGCCGGCGTTGTCCAGGAAGGACATGGGCGCGGCGGCCGCGGCGGCCTCGATGTCGGCGTCCGCGAAGACGATGTTGGGGCTCTTTCCGCCGAGTTCGAGGGTCAGCCGCTTCACCCGGTCCGCGCACCCGGCCATGATCTGCTTGCCGACGCGGGTCGAGCCGGTGAAGACGATCTTGGAGACGCCCGGGTGTGCGACGAGTGCGCTGCCCGCCACGTCCCCCGCGCCGGGCAGCACCTGGAAGAGGTGCTCGGGAAGCCCGGCTTCGAGTGCGAGCCCGGCCAGCCGGAGGGCGGTGAGCGGGGTGGTCTCGGCGGGTTTGAGAAGGACGGCGTTGCCTGCGGCGAGGGCGGGGGCGGTGCCCCAGGCGGCCACCGGCATGGGGAAGTTCCACGGGGCGATCACTCCGACGACGCCCAGGGGTTCGAGGAACGTCAGGTCGATGCCGCCCGGCACGGGGATCTGCCGACCCGTCAGGCGTTCCACTCCCCCGGCCGCGTAGTCCAGCAGGTCGCGGACGTTCGCCGCCTCCCAGCGGGCGTTGCCCAGGGTGTGTCCCGCTTCGGTGACCTCGAGCCCGGCCAGCCGTTCGGCGTGTTCGTCCACGAGGACGGCGAAGCGGCGCAGGAGCCGGGCGCGGTCGGCGGGAGCCAGGGCGGCCCAGGTGCGCTGGGCCGTGGTGGCGCGGGTGACGGCGGCGCCGACCTCCTCGGCGGTGGTGGCGGGGACCGTGGCGACGAGCTCTTCGGTCGCCGGGTTGATGACACGGTGCTCATGGATCACGGGGTGCCTCACAGGCGTTCGAAGGAGCGGCGGAGCTCCCAGTCGGTCACCGCCGCGTCGAAGGCCTCCAGTTCGACGCGCGCCAGGTTGCGGTAGTGCGCGACGACGTCGTCACCGAAGGCCTCCCTGGCCACCTCGCTGCTCTCCCAGAGAGCGGCGGCCTCACGGAGTGTGGTGGGGACCTGTTCGTATCCGGCGGTGTAGGCGTTCCCCTCGCACGCGTCGGGGAGTTCCAGGGCGTTCTCCAGGCCGTGGAGACCGGCGGCGACCAGACCGGCGACCGCGAGGTACGGGTTGACGTCGCCGCCGGGCAGCCGGTTCTCGAAGCGCATCGAGCGGCCGTGTCCGACGACCCGCAGGGCACAGGTGCGGTTGTCGTGGCCCCAGGCGACGGCGGTCGGGGCGAAGGAGCCGGGCTGGAACCGCTTGTAGGAGTTGATGTTCGGCGCGTACAGGAGGGAGAAGTCGCGCAGGGCGGCGAGCTGGCCCGCGAGGAAGTGCCGCATCACGGGGGACATCGTGCCCCCTTCGCCCGCCATGACGCTCTGTCCGTCGGCGTCCTGGAGCGAGAGATGGATGTGACAGGAGTTGCCCTCGCGCTCGTTGTACTTGGCCATGAAGGTGAGCGAGACGCCTTCCTGGGCGGCGATCTCCTTGGAACCGGTCTTGTAGACGGCGTGCTGGTCGCAGGTGACGAGGGCCTCGTCGTAACGGAAGACGATCTCGTGCTGGCCGGGGTTGCACTCGCCCTTGGCCGACTCGACGGTGAGTCCGGCGGCGGCCATCTCGTTGCGGATGCGCCGCAGGAGCGGTTCGACGCGGCCGGTGCCGAGGACGGAGTAGTCGATGTTGTACTGGTTGGCCGGGGTGAGACCGCGGTAGGCCAGGTCCCAGGCCTGCTCGTAGGTGTCCTTGAAGACGATGAACTCGAGTTCCGTGCCGACGTGGGCGGTCAGTCCGTGTGCGGCGAGCCGCTCCAGCTGCCGCCGGAGGATCTGGCGGGGCGCGGCGGCGACCGGTGAGGCGTCGTCCCAGGCCAGGTCGGCCATGACGAGGGCCGTGCCCTCGTGCCAGGGGATCCGGCGCAGGGTGGTGAGGTCGGGGCGCATCGCGAAGTCGCCGTAGCCGTTGGACCAGGAGGACATCTCGAATCCGTCGACCGTGTTCATGTCCGTGTCGACGGCCAGCAGGTAGTTGCACCCCTCCGTGCCGTGTTCCAGCACCTCGTCGAGGAAGAAGGACGCCGCGAACCGCTTGCCCTGCAGCCGGCCCTGCATGTCGGGGAAGGCGAGGACCACGGTGTCGATCTCACCGCGCTCCACGAGCACGCGCAGCTCGTCGGTCCCCAGCGGGGGTGTTCGGTGCGTCACGGGATGCTCCTCGCTCGGTCAGCCGGAAGGCTTAAGGTATGGGAGAAAACCATTGGGGGGAAGGGAATCGGGACGTGGCGGAAGAGACCGGGGCCTCCGGCCGGCTGCTGCCCGCGCTGCGGCCGGTCCGCGCGGGCAACGGCTTCGAGGAGGCGCTGGAGCAGATCCTCCAGGTGGTCAGACTCGGCCTGGTGCCCGGCGGCGGGCGGCTGCCCCCGGAGCGTGAGCTGGCGGACATACTCGGCATCAGCCGCGTCACCCTGCGCGAGGTGCTGGGAGTGCTCCAGGACCAGGGCCTGATCGAGGCCAGACGGGGCCGGCACGGCGGGACGTTCGTACTCCCCCGCACCGGCCCGGCCGACGGGGACGAGCTGCGCCGCCGGGCCGCCGGCGTGGACATCGAGGACGTGCTGCTCTTCCGTGAGGTCCTGGAGTCGGGGGCGGCCGGGCTCTGCGCGTCGCGCGGTCTCGACGGCGAGGGGGCGGACCGGCTGCGAGCGGCTCTGGCGGCGACACACGAGGCACCTCTGCCCGACTACCGCAGGCTTGACACCCACTTCCACCTGACGCTCGCCGGGCTCTCCGGCTCGCCCTCCCTCGCGAGCCGGTACGCGGCCGTGCGTGCGGACGTCAACGAACTCCTGGACTGCATACCCCTGCTGGTCCGCAACCTCGAACACTCGCAGCATCAGCACGCGGCCCTCGTCGAAGCGGTGCTCGACCGGGACGAGGAGGCGGCCCGGGCGGTCTCCCGTGAGCACTGCGCCGGGACGGCAGCGCTGCTCCGGGGATTCCTGGCCTGATCACGCCTTCTGGATCACCGCTCTTGCGCGGCGGCGCTGTACCAACAAAGGTATGGCGCAACACCATTGCACCGGGCCGGCCCGCAGGCCGGCCGCCGGAGGGACCGCGCCATGCACGAACCGCTCATCGGCATCACGACCTATCTGGAGCCGGCGGCTCGCTGGGGCGTCTGGGAACTCCCCGCGGCGGTGCTCCCCTCCGCCTACCCGCGGCTGGTCCAGCGGTCCGGCGGGCTGGCCGCGCTGCTGCCGCCGGACGACCCGGCGCGGGCCGGGGCCGCCCTGGCCCGGGTGGACGGTCTCGTGATCGCGGGCGGCGCCGACGTCGATCCGGGGCTGTACGGCGCGGAGCGCGATTTCCGGACGGGGCCGCCGGCTCATGAGCGCGACACCTGGGAAGTGGCCCTGCTCCGGGCCGCCAGGGCGGCGGGAACCCCGGTGCTCGGGATCTGCCGCGGCATGCAGCTGCTCAACGTGGCACTGGGCGGCACGCTGACCCAGCACCTGGACGGCCACGCCGGCCCGTTCGGCAGGTCCGGGGTACTCGGCGAGCACACGGTGACGCCTGTCCCGGGGACGCTGTACGCCTCGCTCGTACCCGAGGAGACGTCGGTACCCACCTACCACCACCAGGCGGTGGACCGGCTCGCACCGGGCCTGGTGCCCTCCGCGCACGCGGCGGACGGCACGGTGGAGGCCGTGGAACTGCCGGGCGGCCCGTGGACGCTCGGGGTCCAGTGGCATCCGGAGATGGGGGACGACCTGCGCGTCATGCGGGCCCTGGTGGCGGCTGCCCGGGCCGGGGCGGCCGTGCCCTCGGCGTGAGCCCTCCCCTCCCGGCGGCGGTCAGGGCCGGCCCGGGTCTCCGGCGGTCAGGGAGAGCAGGTCGCGTGCGGGTCCCGTCGGCCGGTGGCCGGCGGGCCAGACCGCGCGCAGCTGACGGCGCAGCCGGACGCCCGCGACCGGGACCTTGACCAGGCGCCGCGCGGAGAGCTCCTCCCCCAGTGCCAGTTCGCTCAGCACGCAGGGGCCGGCGCCGCTCTCCGCCGCGCCCTTCACGGCGGTCGTCGAGGAGAGCTCGAGGAGCGGGCGTGCCAGCCCCCCGTGCACGGCGAGCGCGGCGTCCAGGACCTGCCGGGTGCCGGAGCCGTGTTCCCGCAGGATCAGGGGCGTCCCGGCCAGCTCGCCCGGTGTCAGCCCGCCCCGGCGCGCCCAGGGGTGCGACGGAGCCACCACGACGACGAGCCGGTCGTGCGCGATGACCGTGCCGTCGAGCCCCTCCGGTATCGACAGCCCCTCGACGAAGCCCAGATCCGCCTCACCGGCGAGCAGCCGCAGGGCGACCGCCGCCGAGTTGCCCGCGAGCAGGGACACGGCGGTCCCCGGCCGCGCGGCCCGCAGCGCGATCAGCCACCCCGGCAGCAGGTACTCCGCGATGGTCATGCTCGCGGCGACCCTCAGCCGCGAGTCGCGCCGGTCCCTGAGCGCCTGTGCTCCCGCGTCGAAGGCCTCGGCCGCCTCGACGACCCTGCGTGCCCAGTCGGTGACGAGGGCTCCCGCGTCGGTCAGACGGGATCCGCGCGGTGAGCGGTCCAGGAGCGCGACGCCGAGCTGCCGCTCCATCGACCGGATACGGCCGGAGGCGGCGGGCTGGCTGATGCCCACCTCCCGCGCCGCCCTGCCCAGGCTGCCGTGCCTGGCCACGGCGAGCAGCAGCACCATGGCTCCCAGGTCGGGAACACGGTGGGGCAGCGAGGAGGACGGTGGCACCGGCGTGGACATAAGGCCAGCCTATGACCTCATAGCCCCGCGCTCCCTGGTGGGCGGCGCTCCCCGCGCCGAGAATCGTGGCATGGCCATCTTTCCGCCGGTCCGGGCCGGGACGCCCGCGCCCCGTACCGCCGCCCTCCCGCTGCCGTCCCTGCGCCACTTCGGCCCCAACTGGTACGCCACGGTCATGGGGACCGCCGTCGTCGCGACCGCCGGCGCCACGCTGCCCGTGGACGTACCGGGCCTGCGGACCGCCTGCGTCGTGGTGTGGGCCGTCTCCGCCGTGCTGCTGGCCGCCGTGCTGACGGCCCGGGCCGGCCACTGGATCCTCCACCGGGACCAGGCCCGTGCCCACCTCATGGACCCCGCGGTCGCCCCGTTCCACGGCTGCCTGTCCATGGCGCTGCTCGCCGTGGGGGCGGGCACCGTGGTGGCCGGTCAGGACCTCATCGGGCATCGGGCCGCGGTCGCCGCGGACGTGCTCCTGTTCACCGCCGGGACGGTCACCGGCCTCGCTGCAGCCGTGGCGATCCCCTACCTCATGGTCGTACGCCACCGTCCCGCCCCCGGCACCGCGTCGCCGGTGTGGCTGCTCCCGCTGGTGGCGCCGATGGTCTCGGCCGCGGTCGGACCGCTGCTGGTGCCCGAGCTGGCCCCCGGCCAGGGACGCGAGGCCCTGCTCCTCGCCTGCTACGCGATGTTCGGGCTGTCCCTGCTGGCGACCCTGGTGGTCCTGCCGCTCGTCTTCGCGCGGCTGGTCCACCAGGGCCCTCCGCCCCTGGCCCTGACCCCGACGCTGTTCCTGGTGCTCGGGCCACTGGGCCAGTCGACGACGGCCGTCAACCAGCTGGCCGATGTGGCGCCGGGCGCGATCGCCGCCCCGTACGCCTCGGCCTTCGGTGTCCTCGCCGTCCTGTACGGGGTGCCGGTGATGGGGTTCGCCCTGCTGTGGCTGGCCCTGTCCGCCGCTTTGGTGGTGCGTGCCGTACGGCGCGGCATGCGGTTCACGATGACGTGGTGGGGGTTCACCTTCCCGGTCGGCACGTGTGTCACGGGTGCGGCGGGCCTGGCGCGGCACACCGGGCTGCACACCTTCACCTGGCTGGCCGTGGCGCTCTACGCGCTGCTGGTGGCCGCCTGGGCGGTCGCCGGTGTGCGGACACTGGGCGGACTGCTCAGCGGAGCGCTGCTCGCAGCGCCCCGGCCGCTTCGGCCAGTGACGGTCCGTACCACGTGAGGTGACGCCCGTCGACGAGTACGGCGGGCAGGCCGGGAAAGGCCTCGGGTCCGTCGTCGGCGGTGAAGCGGTACGGCTCGTCCGGCAGTACGACCAGCTCGGCGCCGGAGGCGTTCAGCTCGGCCGGCGGGATACGGGGGTAGCGGTCGTGGTGGCCGGCGTACACGTTCCTGAACCCGAGGCGGGCCAGCAGGTCGCCGGCGAAGGTGTCGCGGCCCAGCACCATCCAGGGCCGGCGCCAGACGGGCACGATCGCGGGACGCGGGGCGGCGACGGACGGCAGCGCGGCCCAGGCCCTCCTGGATTCCTCCAGCCAGTGCGGCGGGGGCAGCCCGCACGCGGTGAGCACCCGTTCCAGTTCGCTGAAGGCCTGGTCGAGGGTGCGGATCTCGGTGACCAGGACGTTCAGCCCGGCCGCTCGCAGGGCTGCCAGGTCAACCTCCCGGTTCTCCTCCTCGTTGGCGAGGACGAGGTCGGGACGCAGAGCCGTCACAGCCGTGGTGTCGGGGTTCTTCGTGCCGCCGATCCGGACGGCATCGAGCCCGGCGGGGCGGGTGCACCAGTCGGTGACCCCGACGAGCAGGCCGGGGGCGGTGACGGCGACGGCCTCGGTGAGCGAGGGGACGAGGGAGACGACGCGCACCGGCACCTCCCCGTCAGCGACGCGAGTCGTAGGTCGCGTCGATGTGCTCGGCGACCGAGACGACCAGCAGCCGGGTGCTCGCCACCGTGGCCCGCCACCGGTGTCTGACCCCGCCGGACAGGAAAAGGGTGTCGCCGCGGAACAGCCGGTGCGCCCGTCCTTCGGCCTCGACCTCGACGGCGCCCTCCACGACGTACATCATCTCGTCGTTGCGATGCTGGAACTCGCGACCGAGGTCCTGCTCGCCGATGAACTCGAGCGCGCTGAGCTGGTGCCGTCCGCGCACCAGCCTGCGTACGCCGTCCTCGTCGTCCGCCCGGACGACGTCCACGGCGCGTGCCGAGTCCGCCGCGGCCCGCAGCCGCTCCGTCGTGGTCTCCAGTGCGTCCGCCACCCGGTCCAGGGACCTGGGGCTCGGCCTGGCCCGCTCGTTCTCGATCTGGCTGAGGAACGGTACGGACAGGCCGCTGCGCCCGGCCACCGCGGCCAGGGTCAGACCGAGGGTCCTGCGGCGTCGGCGAACCGCGGCACCCACTCGAAGGGCTTCCTTTTCGTCCATGTCCGGCTCCCTCCCCGGATCGCCATCCTCCCGGTTGCCAGCACCCTACGCATGTCGTTCGCGAGACGGAGCGGAAGTTTACGGACGGGGACGGACGAGGACCCTTCGGGGGACTCCCTCAGACCAGCCTGAAGGGGACGGCTCCGGTTCGCTACCGGGGCCGTCCCCTTCGTCGTGTCCCGCGGACCGGCGGATCAGCTGCCGACGGGCGCCAGCTTCGCCACCACGTCCGGGTTGGCGTCCATCCAGCGGCGGGCGGACTCCTTCTCCTTGCCCGCGCCGCCCTTCTGGATCTCCACCTCGAGCGACGCCAGCTCCGCCTCGCTGAGCTGGAAGTCCTTCAGCCAGCCGGTCAGTTCCGGGAAGTCCTTGGCGAAGTCCTTCTTGGCGACCGTGTGGATCTGCTCACCCTTGCCCCAGGCACCCTTCGGGTCCTTGAGCTTCTTCAGGTCGTGCTTGCCGTAGGCCCAGTGCGGCGACCACAGGGTCACCACGACCGGCTCCTTCTTCTTGATCGAGCGGTTCAGCTCGGCCAGCATCGACGAGGTGCTGGACGAGACGACCTCGTACTCCCCTTCGAGGCCGTACTCCTTGAGCACCTTCTTGTTGAGCGTGCCCATCATCCCGGCGCTCGACTCGATGCCGATGATCTTGCCGTCGAACTTCTCGCCCTGGCCCTTGAGGTCCTCGAGCGAGTCGATGCCCTTGACGTACGACGGGACCGTCAGCTCCAGCGAGGTCGGCCCGTACCAGGAACCGAGATCGACGAGATCGTCCTTGTACCGGTCCCAGTAGTCCTTGTGCGTCGTCGGCAGCCAGGAGTCGAACTGGACGTCGAGCTGGCCCTGCGCGAGACCGGTGTAGAGCGGTCCCGGGTCGAGCTGCTTGACCGTCGTCCGGTAGCCGCGGTCCTCCAGCAGGTTCTGCCAGAGGTAGGTGCTGGCGATGGCCTCGTCCCACGGGAAGTACCCCATGTCGACGGTCTTGCCCGCGTCCTTGCCCTGCTGCTTGCCCCCCGCGCCGCCCGGTACCGGGGCCAGCTTGTCGACGAGGCCCGGGTTCTTCTTCAGCCAGGCCCGGACGCCGTCCTGCTCCTGGCCCTGCCCGGCGTTCTGGATCTCGTTCTCGAGACTCGTGAGCTGCTTCTCGCTGAGCTGGAAGTCCTTGAGCCACTTGGCGACGGCCGGAGCCTTCTTCGCGAAGCCCTTGTGGGCGACGGTGTGGACCTCTTCGCCCTTGCCCCAGGCACCCTTCGGGTCCTTGAGCTTCTTCAGGTCGTGCTTGCCGTAGGCCCAGTGCGGCGACCACAGGGTCACCACGACCGGCTCCTTCTTCTTGATCGAGGCGTTCAGCTCGGCCAGCATCGACGAGGTGCTGGACGAGACGACCTCGTACTCCCCTTCGAGGCCGTACTCCTTGAGCACCTTCTTGTTGAGCGTGCCCATCATCCCGGCACTGGCCTCGATGCCGATGATCTTGCCGTCGAACTTCTCGCCCTGGCCCTTGAGGTCCTCGAGCGAGTCGATGCCCTTGACGTACGACGGGACCGTCAGCTCCAGCGACGTGGGGCCGTACCAGGCACCCAGGTCGTCCAGCTGGGCGCTGTACTTGTCCCAGTAGTCCTTGTGCGTGGTCGGCAGCCAGGAGTCGGTCTGGAAGTCGATGTCACCGCGGGCGACACCGGAGTAGAGCGGACCGGCGTCGAGCTGGGTGACCCCGGTCTCGTAACCGCGCTGCTCCAGGATCTCCTTCCACAGGAACGTGGAGGCGATGCCCTCGTCCCAGGGGATGTACCCCATGTTGATCTTCTGGCCCTTACCGACGTTCCCGCCTCCGGCCTGCTCGGCCTCCGAGTCGCCGGAACCGGCGATGTTGAGGCCCCCGGCGACGAGCGCGAGGACGATGACACCGGTCATCGCGACGGCCGTTCCCGGCTTGTAGTGCGTGAACGTGAGGCGGCGCGCACCGGCTGCGGCCTTGGCCGCGGCGCGGCGGCCGAGCGGGGAGACCCGCTCGTTGAGCGCGCCCGTCATCCGGTCCAGGTACATGGCCAGGATGACGACGGCGATCCCGCTCTCGGCGGCGAGTCCGACCTGGAGCTGGGTGATCGCCGCGTACACCTTCTCGCCGAGACCGCCGGCGCCGGCCATGCCGCCGATGACGACCATCGACAGGGCCAGCATGATGACCTGGTTGATCCCGGCCATGATCGTCGGCAGGGCGAGCGGGAGCTGCACCCGGGTCAGCGTGTGCTTGGGGGTGGTGCCGAACGCCTGAGCGGCCTCGACCAGCTCACCGTCGACCTGGCGGATGCCGAGCTCGGTCATCCGGACGCCGGGCGGCATCGCGAAGACGATCGTGGCGATCACGCCGGGGGTGACGCCGACGCCGAAGAACATGACGCCGGGGATCAGGTAGACGAAGGCGGGCATCGTCTGCATGACGTCGAGCACGGGCCGCAGCGCGGCACTGACCCTGTTGTTGCGCGCCGCCCAGATACCCGTGGGCACCGCGATCACGATCGTGATGACGGCTGCCACGACGACCAGCGAGAGGGTGGCCATCGCATCGTCCCAGAGTGCGAGGGAGTCGATGAGCGCGAAGCCGGCGAAGGTGAGCACGGCGGGGACGACACCGCGCAGCCAGAACGCGATGACGGCGAAGATCCCGGCCATCAGCAGCGGCTCACCGCCGCTCAGCACGGCGTTCACGCCGTCGTACATGCCGCCGAGCACGGTCTTGATGGCGTCGAAGATCCAGGTGAGGTTCGACTGGAGCCAGTCGACCGCGTCCTCGACCCACGCGCCGAAGGAGATCCTAGGCACCGGCGATCACCTTCTTGGCCTCACGCTGGGCGGGCACCTGGCCGTCGACCTGCGGTTCCTCGCCGAGCGCGGCGAGCAGCCGGTTGCGCGGCACGACCCCGATGACCCCGCCGGCCGCGTCGGTGACGGCGACCGCCACCCCGCTGGTGGAGCAGGGGGTGAACAGCTCGGCTATGGGGGTCTCGGCGGACACCGTCGCGGGGGCGTCGGCCATCAGGTCCTTGTCGGAGCGTCCCGCTTCGGGCTTCTCCATGATCGAACCGGCGGTGAGCACCCGGGAGCGGTCCACGTCCTGGATGAAGGAGGCCACGTAGTCGTTCGACGGCCGGACCAGTATGTCCTCCGCGGTGCCCTGCTGGACGATCTCACCGTCCCGCATCACGGCGATGCGGTCACCGAGGCGCATCGCCTCGTTGAGGTCGTGGGTGATGAAGACGATCGTCTTCTTCAGGCGCTTCTGCAGTTCGAGGAGCTGGTCCTGCATGTCGCGGCGGATCAGCGGGTCGAGCGCGCTGAAGGACTCGTCCATCAGCAGCAGGTCTGCGTCGGTGGCGAGCGCGCGGGCCAGGCCCACACGCTGCTGCATACCGCCGGACAGCTCGTCCGGCCAGGACTTCTCCCAGCCGGCCAGGCCGGTCAGCTCCAGGGCCTCGGTGGCCCGCTTCTCACGCTCGGCACGCGGTACGCCCTGCACCTCGAGGCCGTACGCGGCGTTCTCGAGCACACTCCGGTGCGGGAAGAGCGCGAAGTGCTGGAAGACCATGCTGATCTTGGTGGAGCGGACGGTCCGCAGCTCCCTGGCGCCCAGAGCGGTCAGATCCTGTCCGTCGAACAGCACTCGGCCGGCGGTGGGTTCCAGCAGGCCGTTGAGCATCCGCAGCAGGGTGGACTTCCCCGATCCGGAGAGTCCCATGACGACGAAGATCTGGCCCGGTTCCACGGTGAACGAGGCGTCGATCACCGCTGCGGTCGTTCCGTCGGCGCGCAGCTCGTCGCGGTGGGTACCGCCTTCGAGCTTCTGCACGGCTTGATCGGGTCGTCTGCCGAACACTTTGTACAAGTGCTCAGCTTGCAGCCTTGACACATACACCTCACGCGTTGAACCGAAAAACGGTCTGCCACCCCCGTCGGCAGACCGTGGAGCGGTGCGGATTCGGCCCGCAGAGCACGCACACTCGTTGAAAAATGGACGTGGTCCGCTCCGGTGCCGCGCCTGCCCTCGCTTACGCGCATCAAACACGCGTGTGACCCAGCTCACCACGAAAGGCCGTGAGCGCGGGAACCGCACGCTCCCGCGCCCTCCGTGTCGGTGGGGTGCGGCATGATCGGGGTTGTGACGCGACGCCTGATGCTCCTCGACACCGCCTCCCTCTACTTCCGCGCCTATTTCGGGGTCCCGGACTCGGTACGCGCCCCTGACGGCACCCCGGTGAACGCCGTGCGGGGACTGCTCGACTTCATCGCCAGACTCGTGCAGGACCACAGGCCGGACGACCTGGTGGCCTGCATGGACGCGGACTGGCGCCCGCAGTGGCGGGTCGACCTGATCCCGACGTACAAGGCGCACCGGGTGGCCGCCGAGACCGGCGAGGGGGTCCCGGACGAGGAGGAGGTCCCCGACACCCTCTCCCCGCAGGTCCCCGTGATCGAGGCCGTGCTCGACGCCCTCGGCATCGCCCGGGTGGGCGTCTCCCCGTACGAGGCGGACGACGTGATCGGCACGCTGACCGGGCGCGCCACCGGCCCGGTGGACATCGTGACCGGCGACCGCGATCTGTACCAGCTGGTCGATGACGCCCGCCGGGTGCGGGTGCTCTACCCCCTGAAGGGCGTGGGGACGCTCCAGGTGACGGACGAGAGCTGGCTGCGCGGGAAGTACGGCGTGGACGGCAGCGGATACGTCGACCTTGCCCTGCTGCGCGGCGATCCGAGCGACGGACTGCCGGGGGTGCCCGGCATCGGCGAGAAGACGGCGGCGAAGCTGCTGGACGCCTTCGGCGACCTCGCCGGGATCATGGCCGCGGTGGACGACCCGGCGGCACGGCTGACGCCCTCGCAGCGCAAGCGGCTGGACGAGGCCCGGGACTACGTCGCGGTCGCCCCGAAGGTCGTCCGCGTGGCCGATGACGTGCCCCTGCCCGCCTTCGACCCCGCGCTCCCCCGCGAACCGCGCGACCCGGCGGCCCTCGAGGCGCTGGCGGCGCGGTGGGGCCTGGGCAACGCCCTGCAGCGCCTGCTTCTCACACTCCAGGCGTGAGAGTGCTAGCTTAGGTAAGCCTAAGTAAGCACGGTCTCGTGCACGCACAGAGCAGGGAGAACCTCGTGGCAGAGCGGCCGCAACGCCGGACACCGAAGGCGCAGGGGGCGCAGGTCCTGCGCACCGAGCAGATCACCCCGCACATGGTGCGCGTGGTCCTCGGTGGCGACGGCCTGGCCGATTTCACACTCGAGGGATACACCGACCACTACGTCAAACTCTGCTTCGCCCCCGACGGCGCGGATTACAGCCACCCCTTCGACATGGCCGCGATCCGCGAGGAGTATCCGCGCGAGCTGTGGCCCACCACCCGTACGTACACGGTGCGCTCCTGGGACCCCGCGAGCCGCGAGCTCGCGATCGACTTCGTCGTGCACGGCGACGAGGGCCTGGCCGGCCCCTGGGCGGCGCGGGCGAAGCGTGGCGACCAGGTGACCTTCCTCGGGCCCGGTGGCGGCTACGCCCCGGAGGCCTCGGCCGACTGGCATCTGCTGGTGGGCGACGAGAGCGCCCTGCCCGCGATCGCGGCAGCGCTGGAGCACATGCCCGAGGGCGCCGTGGTGCGCGCCTTCGTCGAGGTGCCGGACTCCTCGGAGGAGCAGAAGCTCGTGGCCCCGGACGGGGTGTCGGTGACCTGGCTGCACCGCGGCGGCCGTCCGGTCGGCGAGGCACTCGTCGCGGCGGTGAGCGGACTGGAGTTCCCGGAGGGCGAGGTGCAGGCCTTCGTCCACGGCGAGGCGGGCTTCGTGAAGGAGATCCGGCGCCACCTCCGCCTGGAGCGGGGCGTCCCCCTCCGGCAGCTGTCGATCTCGGGCTACTGGCGCCTCGGCCAGAACGACGACGCGTGGCGTGCGGTCAAGCGCGAGTGGAACGAGCAGGTGGAACGCGAGCAGGAGAGCGCCGCCTGACCTTCCACCACGCCCTTCGGAACCCGGTCGCCGTCCAGGACGCCGACCGGGTTCCGTGCGTGCCTCACCCTTCCCGCTCCGCCTTCCCTCCGCCCTCGTAGGCACGGGCGGAGGCGTCCACATGGGCGAGCCGCCGCAGGGCGCCGAGCATGGCCTCCCCGAGCACCGTGCCGACGACGACGCTCTCCACCAGGTCCTCGCGCGCGACCCGCCCCCGGACGTAGTCGAGGTCCGCGCCGGCCACGCGTTCCGCCGCGTCCGCGTAGACGTCCAGCAGCTCGACGAATCCGCCGTGCCCCGCCCTGCGCAGAGCGGTCAGCACCTCTTCCAGGGACCGCCCCGCCGGGCTGTCGGCGTCCACCAGCCAGCCGCGCCGCGCGAGCAGCGCGGCGACCTCCTCCCCGGCCCAGGTCCGCCCGGGCTCCGCGCTCTCGCCCTCGGAGGGCTCGGGCCGGGGCGGAATGATGCGCCCGGCCGCCACGCCCAGCACGTCGTGCAGCGGCTGACCGGGATCGTCGACCGCCACCAGGACCTCCGCGATGGCGGACAGCGACAGTCCGCCGACGTCCAGGAGTGCGCGGATCAGCCGCAGCCTGCGTTCGTGCCCTTCGTCGTAGTGCGCCTGGTTCGGACTGGTCAGCCTGCCGGCCGGCAACAGCCCTTCACGTACGTAGTACTTGATCGTCGGCACCGGGATTCCGGACCTCCGACTCAACTCGCCGATGCGCACCGTGCGTTCATCCTCCACATGCTTGCCAAGCCGACCCCTCATCATAGATAGTCCCTCTATCGGATAGCGGACAGTCCAGCTATCCATAAATGCCCTGGGGGGTCTCCATGCAGTCATGGCGTACGTGGCACCGGCCGTTACTCCTGTTCGCAGCCTCGATGCTCCTGCTGTCGGTGGTCGCGGCCGTGGGGATCCTGGTGGACGACCGGGTCGTCGGGGGTGCGCCGATCTGGGCCAAGCCGTTCAAGTTCGCCGTCTCGTTCCTGGTGTACGCACCGGCCCTGGCGTGGATGCTGACGCTCCTGACCCACGGGAGGCGCACCGGCTGGTGGGCGGGGACCGTGGTGGCCCTCGCGTCCCTCGGGGAGATGGTGATCATCATCGGCCAGGTCGTCAGGGGGAAACGGAGCCACTTCAACAACGAGACCCCGCTCGACGCCACGCTGTACAGCGTGATGGGCGCCACCGTCGTCGTCCTGTGGACCGGCACACTCGTCATCGCGCTCCTGCTGCTGCGCGCCCGGATCGCCGACCCCGCCGCCGCCTGGGCTGTGCGGTCGGGAGTGTTCATCGCCCTGGTGGGCGCGGGGTTCGGCTTCCTGATGGCGCGGCCCTCCGCCGGGCAGCGCGCGGCCGGCGGCCTCGACACCGCGGACGTGGTCGGCGCCCACGCGGTGGGAGTGCCCGACGGCGGCCCCTCGATGCCTCTGACCGGCTGGTCCACGACGGGCGGTGACCTGCGCGTCCCTCACTTCGTCGGGATGCACGCCCTTCAGCTCCTCCCGCTGTTCGTGCTCGCTCTGATCCTCCTGGCGCCCCGGTCCGCCCGGCTGCGCGACGCGCGCGTGCGCCTGCGGCTGGTACTCGTCGCCTCCGGTGCCTACGCCGCGGTCGTCGCCCTGGTGACGTGGCAGGCGCTGCGCGGGCAGCCGCTGTCCCACCCCGACGGGGTGACGCTCGCCGCCGCGGGGCTGGTCCTCGTCACCACGGCCGCCGGAGCCCTCGCGGCGCTCCGCCCGTCCGCCTCCGCCCCGTCGGCCGCCGCGCAGGACAAGGAGCTCGTCCCGTGACCGGTGCCCTCTTCGAGGTCACGTTCATGGCGGCCGCCCCGTTCTGGCTGCTCATGATCCTCGCCCCGCGCTGGCGTCCCACCGCGCGCGTGGCCTCCTCCCCGCTGACCGTCCTGCCGTTGCTGCTGCTCTGGGCGGTGATGGCCGCGCCGGTCCTCCCGGAGCTGTGGGCGGCGGTGAGCGACCCGGACATCGACACGTTCCGCGAGCTCACGGCTTCGGCCGACGGCGCCGGAGCGGTCTGGGCGCAGATCATCGCCTGGGACCTGCTGCTCGGACAGTGGATGTTCCTGGAGTCGCGCAGGCTCGGGCTGTCCCCGCTGGTGACGGGCCCCCTGCTCGTGCTGACGATTCTGCTCTCACCGATCGGCCTGGTCGTCCTCCTCGTGATCCGCGGGGTCCGCGGGGTCCGGAAGTCTCCGTCCCGGCCGGCGCCGCCCACGGGGGAGGATGTGTGAGACCGGAGAATCGGCGGCAACACCAATCCGCGGGGCGGTCGGCTCCGAATCACCCGGGAAACCGATGCGTGCTCCGGGAGGATCGTCCGCGTGAGAGAAGCCGTACACATCAGTCGGGCCCCCGCGCCCGGTCCGGGCCTGCAGGAGCTGCTCGTCCAGGTCGCCCGTGGTGACCAGGACGCCTTCACCCAGGTGTACGACCAGGTCAGCGGGCCGGTTCTCGGTCTCGTGCGGAGCGTGCTCCGCGACCCGGCCCAGTCCGAGGAAGTGGCCCAGGAGGTCCTGGTCGAGGTATGGCGCACCGCCCCCCGCTACCAGCCGTCCCGCGGCAGCGCCATGAACTGGGTGCTGACGCTCGCCCACCACCGCGCGGTGGACCGGGTCCGGTCGGCCGAGGCGGCCGCGGCCAGGGAGCACAGGGCCGCGCTGCTCGACCGCACCCCGGACTTCGACGAGGTGTCCGAGCAGGTCGAGAGCCGACTGGAGAGGGAACAGGTCCGGCGCTGTCTGCGGACGCTCTCCGAGCTCCAGCGGGAGTCGGTGACGCTGGCGTACTACCGCGGGCTGACCTATCGCGAGGTCGGCGAGCTGCTGTCCGTGCCACTGGGAACGATCAAGACACGACTGCGCGACGGACTCATCCGGCTGCGCGACTGCCTGGGGGTGAGCGCATGAGCACGGCCGAGCTGCACACACTGACCGGGGCCTACGCCCTGCATGCCCTGCCGGACGAGGAGCGCCTCGCGTTCGAGCGGCATCTGGGTGCCTGCGAGGCGTGCGCCCAGGAGGTACGGGAGCTGTCCGCCACCGCCGCACGGCTGGGGCTCGCCGTGTCCGCCGTCCCGCCGCCCGGGTTGCGGGAGCGGGTGCTGCGGGAGATCGCGACCGTGCGGCAGGAGGCACCGCCGCACAGCACGAGCGAGCGCTCCGGCGTCGCCCCGGGGCGGGCCGGCCGCTGGTCGTCGTACGCACTCGCCGCGTGCCTCGCCGCCGCTGCCGCCTTCGGCGGGGTCGCCGTGTGGCAGAACCAGGTCGCGCGGGACGCCCGGCAGGAGGCGATCCAGGCCCGCCAGCAGAACGAGCAGGTGGCCCGGGTGCTGGCGGCTCCGGACGCCAGGACCAGTTCGGGGGAGCTGGGCGGTGGCGCCCGGGGCACGGTCGTGGTCTCGCGGAGCGCGAACCGCGCGGTCTTCCTGGCCTCCGACATGGCCCGGCCGCCGGGCGGAAAGGTCTACCAGCTGTGGTTCGACGACGACGGGAGCATGCGGTCGGCGGGACTGATGGACCCGTCGACGACGGACGACACGGTGCTGCTGGACGGTCCCGTGGACGGCGCATCCGGCATGGGCATCACCGTCGAACCCGCGGGCGGCTCGAAGGAGCCCACCACGCAGCCGGTGGCCCTCATGGACTTCCCGGACGCCTGAGCGGTCACGACATCGGTGTGGCCCCGGCCTTCGAGGCCGGGGCCACCCACGTCCCTCACCCGGGGTTCAGCCGCGGCGGATTGTGCCCGGCGGCAGGGGGAGGAAGCCGCTGGTGCGGGCCCGGTAGCCGGCGTACCCGGGCCGCCCTTCCATGTGCCGCTCCAGCAGGGCCTTCCCGCTGCCCTTGATCAGCAGGAGGCTCATCACGACGGGCGAGACGAGTGACACCGCCGCGACCGCGGGGTCGGCGCAGACGACGAGGAAGAGCCCCCACCAGACGCAGAAGTCCCCGAAGTAGTTGGGGTGACGGGTCCAGGACCACAGCCCCCGGTCCATGATCCGTCCCTTGTTCCCCGGATCGCGCCTGAAGCGTGCCAGCTGTGCGTCGCCCACCGCCTCGAAGCCGGTCCCCACCGCCCAGAGCGCGGTCCCCGCCCAGGCCCAGCCTCCCGGTGGCCCCGCCAGGTAGTACGCGGCCTGCACCGGCAGGGAGACCAGCCAGACCAGTGCCCCCTGGAGGAGGTAGACCTTCCGCAGGGCGTACGCACGGGGATCGCCCGGTGCCCTGGCGAGCACGGCCTCGTAGCGCGGGTCCTCCCCGTGGCCACGACCGCGGCGGCCGATGTGCACGGCGAGCCGCAGGCCCCAGACGGCGGTCAGCACGGTGGCCAGGACGCGGAGCGTGCCGTCCCCGTGGCCGTGCGACATGGCGTACGAGACGACGGCGACGGCCGCGAAACCGAGACCCCAGGCCACGTCGACGATCCGGTGCACGCCCTTGCGCAGGGCGATCAGGAACGTCCCGAGCATGACGGCGAGGGCGGCGCCCGCCGATGCCGCCAGGTTCACACCGAACGCCCCCCACGCGAAGCCGTTCACCGCCCGGCCCCCGGACCCCGGCCCGCCTCGTCCACCGGCGCGGCCCCGGTGTCCGGGCGCGGCGCGGGGACCGTGCCCGGATCCTCGTACCAGCCGTGCCGGGTGGCCGGCATTCCGGCCGCGCCTCCCGCGCCGGGCCGCACGGAGAGGATCTGGTCGACGCCCATGCGCCCTTCCTCGAAGGCGAGCGCGCCTCCCACCAGGTAGAGCCGCCACACCCGGGCGGTCTCCTCGCCGGCCAGGGCCACGAACTCCGGCCAGCGCTCCTCCAGCGTGCGGTGCCAGGCCTCGACGGTCAGTACGTAGTGCTCACGCAGGGACTCGACGTCCCGGACCTCGAGTCCGGCGGCTTCGAGGAGCCCGACGGTCTCGCCGAGCGGACGCATGTGCATGTCGGGCGCGATGTACGACTCGATGAAGGCACCGCCGCCGGGGGCGGTGGACCCGCGGGACATCTGCTGGACCAGGGCGCGTCCCCGCGGCCGGAGCACCGAGTGCAGCAGCGCCGTGAAGGCCGGGTACTCGGCGTCGCCGACGTGCTCGCCCATCTCGACCGTGGACACGGCGTCGTATCCGCCGGCGAAGCCGGGCAGGCCGGCGACGTCCCGGTAGTCACAGCGGTGCACCTCGACGAGGTCCTCCAGGCCGCGCTCCTCCACCCGGGTCCGCACGTACGCGGCCTGTTCTCCGGAGAGGGTGACAGCGGTGACGCGCACCCCGTGGCGGCCTGCCGCGTGGAGGGTCAGGGATCCCCAGCCGCAGCCGATGTCGAGGAGCCTGGTGCCCGGCCCCAGCCCGAGCTTGCGACAGATCAGCTCCAGTTTGTCGTGCTGCGCGTCGGCCTGCCCGTACTCCGGGGCGTCGGAGGTCCAGTAGCCGCACGAGTAGGCCATGGTTCCGTCGAGCAGCAGGGAGTAGAAGTCGTTGGACAGGTCGTAGTGGTGGGAGACGGCGGCCCGGTCACGCGCCTTGCTGTGCAGCGTGCCACGGAGCCGGGCGCGGGCTGCCGGAACCGGTGGGCGCGGCCCGGCCGCGCCGAGGCGCAGGGCGGTGCCGACCGCCCTGACGCGGTCGGCGAGTCCGGGACGGGGCGCCCGCAGACGCTGCTCGCGCAAGGCACGGCGCACCGCGCGGAGCCCGTCGGCGAGGTGGTCGCCGAGGTCGATGTCCCCGGCGACGTAGGCCTCGGCGAGGCCGAGTTCACCGGGCTGCCAGAGGAGGCGGCGCAGTGCCCGGCGGGTACGGACGTGCACCGTGGGGGCGTCCTCGGGCCCGGTCTCGCTGCCGTCCCACATCCTGATCCGGACCGGGGGCGGACCGCCGAGGAACTGCTCGATGACGGGCGCGATCCGCTGCGCCGCCCGTCCGGAGGTGTCGGTGGAGGTGTTCACGCACTGTCCTCACGGGTCAGGAGAATCTGCTGCACATCGAGATAGCCGGACCGGAATCCGGCCTCGGAGTAGGCGAGGTAGAACGTCCACATGCGGCGGAAGGTCGCGTCGAAGCCCAGCGCGTCGACCTGGACGGCCCGCTCCTCGAACCGTTCCCGCCACAGCCGCAGGGTCTCGGCGTAGTGGGTGCCGAAGCTGTCGCGCCGCTGGACGCGCAGGCCCGTGTGTCCCGCCGTGACGCGGTCCATCGCCTCGGCGGAGGGCAGCAGTCCGCCGGGGAATATGTACTTCTGGATCCAGGTGTACGTGGTGCGGCTGGCCAGCATGCGGTCGTCCGGCATCGTGATGGCCTGGAGTGCGATCCGGCCGCCCGGTGCGAGGCACCGCTCCAGGGTCCGGAAGTAGACCGGCCAGAACTCCTCCCCGACCGCCTCGATCATCTCGACGCTGACGATCGCGTCGTACTCCCCGGTGACGTGGCGGTAGTCGCAGAGCCGCACGTCGGCCCGGTCCTCGTGGCCGGCCTCGCGGATCCGGGCGCGGGCCAGTTCCCGCTGTTCCCGGGAGAGGGTGAGCGTGGTGACGCGGGCGCCCCGGGCGGCGGCACGGACGGCGAGTTCGCCCCAGCCGGTGCCGATCTCCAGCAACTCGGTGCCCGGACCCACTCCGGCGAGATCCAGCAGCCGGTCGATCTTGCGGTGCTGGGCTGCGGGCAGCAGGTCCTGGTCGGCCGGGAACCCCCGGAAGACGGCCGAGGAGTACGTCATCGTGGCGTCGAGGAAGAGGGCGAAGAGCTCGTTCGACAGGTCGTAGTGGTGGCTGATGTTGTCGCGGGAGCCCTGCGGGGTGTTGGCGTGCGCGGTGGGCCGGCGCGGCGCCCACAGTTTCCGCAGCCTCTGCAGCGGTGCGGGCACCAGACCGCCCGCGTTCCCGGCGAGGACGCTCAGCACTCCGACGAGGTCGGGCGAGTCCCATTCACCGGCCATGTACGACTCGCCGAAGCCGATGAGCCCGCCCGCGCCGATCCGGCGGAAGAACGCGTCGGGCCTGCGGATCTCCATGAGCGGACCGCCGAGCCCGACGCTGTCGCGGCCGGCGAACCGGGCGCGCAGCGGGAGCCGGGAGAGGGCCCGCCGTACGATCCTCTCGGCCGCGGCGGTCCTGATCCAGGAGGCAGCCGGCTGGGCCGCGACATCCGGCCATCGGCCCGCGTCGACGCCCGCGAAGGGGATCGTGGCGGACCGGGCCCGGGCCGGGACGGTGCCGTTGCGGGCAGGAGCCGTGGGCGGTACGGGCGGGACGGGAGAGACGGGCACCTTCACCGCATGCCTTCCTGGGTCTGGTGACGGGGACGGGGCTGCACGGGCAGCCGGCGCAGGAACAGCCGGACACCGTGCAGCCGGATGGCGGCGGACACGACCGCGGTGGAGAAGGGGTGCCGCAGGAACAGGCGGAGCAGCCGGCCGGGAGTCGCGGGGCGCCGGGTGCCGCGCACGGTCGCCGTGAACGGGCGGGTGCCCTCACGCTCCAGATGGATCGTCAGGTCCAGCCGCCGGTCCGGCTCGGGCAGCCGCATGCGGTAGTCGCCGTCCACAGCGAAGAACGGCGACACGTAGAAGTCCTTGCCGGTCACCGCCCGGTCCCCGGCGTCCGGGCGCAGCAGGTAGCAGTGGCGTTCGCCGTAGGTGTTGTGGACCTCGGCGACCACGCAGAGCCCGCTGCCGTCGGGGCGGTGGCACCAGTAGACGGTCAGGGGGTTGAAGACATGGCCGAACACCCTGGCCTGGGTGAGCATGGCGACGGTGCCCCCGGCGAGGTCGATGCCCCGCGCGTCGAGGAAGCGTTCGAGTCCGGCCCGGACGGTGGGCGCCGTGCCGCCGAAGTGGTCGCGCGCGTCGAAGCGGGCCAGCGGGCGCAGGACGGCCGGCAGTCTCGGCGGGCGGTCCGGATCGATGAGCCACAGGTAGGTGCGGTGCCGCAGGGCGTACCGACGGGGCGCGGTCCGCACATGGGCGATGGTGCAGGGGTAGAGGGCGCCGGTCACCAGGTCACCCCCAGAGCCGCGGCGGCCTCGGCCCCCGAGCGGCAGCCGTCCTCGTGGAAGCCCCAGCCGTGGTACGCCCCCGCGTAGGCGGTGACCGGACCGGAGAGCGCGGGCAGTCCGGCCTGGGCGGCGACCGACTCCGGGGTGAAGACGGGATGTTCGTACACCATGCGCGCCCGCACGAGGTCCGGGTCGACCCGGTCGGCGCCGTTCAGCGTCACGACGAACCGCTCCGGGGCGTCCAGGCGCTGGAGCCGGTTCATGTCGTAGCTGACGGTGACCCGGTCGACGTCGGCCGCGCAGGAAGGCATCAGGTAGTTCCAGGAGGCCGCGGCCCCCCGGCTGCGCGGCAGGAGCGTCGTGTCGGTGTGCAGCAGCGTGGGATTGCGGGAGTAGCGGAACGCCCCGAGGGTCCGCCGCTCCTCGTCGGTGGGGTCGGCGAGCAGCCGCAGGGCCTGGTCGGGGTGCGTGGCGACGACGACCGCGTCGTAGTCCTCGGTGGCGCCGTCCACGGTGACGAGCTCGACACCGTCGCTGTGCCGTCGGATCGCCCGGACCGGGGTCGCCGTCCTCACGGAGTGCACCCGCGCGGTGACGCGTTCCACGTACGCGCGTGATCCGCCTGTGACGGTCCGCCAGACCGGTGAGCCGCCGGTCGAGAGCATCCCGTGGTGCCGCAGGAACCGGAACAGGTAGCGGGCCGGGTAGCGCATCGCCGTCACCGGGTCGCAGGACCAGACCGCGGAGACCATGGGCGCCAGGAAGTGGGCGAGGAAGTACGGGGTGAACCGGCCGCGCGCCGCGAACTCCCCGAGGGTCGTGCCCCCGGTGTCCTCGGGTGTCGCGAGCAACGCCCGCGCCGCCCGGTGGAATCGCGGCACCTCGGTGAGCATCCGCAGGTACGGGCCCCGGAACAGGGACCCCGGCCGGGCGAGGAGCCCGGCGGGTCCCCGGGCACCCGCGTACTCGAGCCCGCACCCCTCGCAGCGCACGGACATGCTCATCTCCGACTCCTGCGTGGCCACCTGGAGTTCGCCGAAGAGCCGGAGGAGGTTCGGATACGTCCGCCGGTTGTGCACGATGAACCCCGAGTCGACGCGGTGAGTCCGGCCGTCCGAAGAGGTCAGGTCATGGGTGTGCGCGTGCCCGCCGACGCGTTCGTCCGCCTCGACGAGTGTCACGTCGTGGGCCTTGCCCAGGACGTGGGCGGCGGTGAGCCCCGCCACCCCGCTGCCGACTACGGCTGTACGTCGCCGCTCCCCTGTCATCCGGGTCCCTTCCGCTCGTGCGTGCGTGGCCGGGGCGGTTCCCCAGTGCCCCTCAGGGGTCATTCGAGACAGAGGGCCTCACGGATTGGCCGATGATCGGACTTCCTTCGGTCGGGTGAATGACCAATCCGCCGGGCGATCCGCGCCGAATTCCCGGCGTGACAACAGACCAAGACGTCTCGCTGCGGCAAGGGCCCTCCCGGTCCGGGCGATCCCGCCGGGTGCGCGCCCCGTTCGCCGCGCTCAGCGGTCTGATCGCCGGGTTCACCGCCCTGTGCGTCGCCGGACTGGTCGCGGCTGCCGTCCGTCCCGAGGCGGGTCCGGTCACGGCCGTGGGCGGTGCGGTCATCGACCGCACTCCGGCGGCCGTCAAGGACTTCGCCGTACGGAACTTCGGCAGCGACGACAAGCTGGTGCTGCAGTTCGGCATCCTCGTGGTCCTGGCGCTGTTCGCCATGGCCGTGGGGATCCTCGCACTGCGCCACCGCTGGACCGGCGCCGCGGCCGTGCTGGTCTTCGGTGTGGTCGGGGCGGTGTCCGCGGCCGGGCGGCCCGAGGGCCGCCCGGGCGACGTACTGCCCTCGGTCGCGGGCGCCCTGGTGGCCGCGGGGGTGCTCTGTCTCCTGACTGGACGGCTGGCCCCTGTCCACCCCCCGTCTCCGGCGGCCGGGGAGACGGAGGCTGAGGAGCAGGGCGCCTTCGACCGCCGCGGATTCGTCGTCGCGGCGACCTCCGCAGCGGCGGCCTCGGCCGGTGCGGGACTCCTGGGCCGACGGCTCCAGGCGTCCCGGCTGGCCGGGGCCTTCGCCTCGCGCGGTGACATCGTGCTCCCGGCTCCGGCCTCACCTGCCCCCGCGACACCGCGCGGAGCCGGTCCGGACATCCGTGGCCTGAGCTCGTTCACCACCCCGAACAAGGACTTCTACCGGGTGGACACCGCCCTGGTGGTCCCGCGCGTCGACGCCGACCGGTGGCGGCTGCGGATCCATGGGAGGGGGGTGGCGCGACCCGTCACCCTCACCTTCCAGGACCTCCTGGGGCGCGAACTCGTCGAGCGGGACATCACGCTGACCTGCGTGTCCAACCAGGTGGGCGGTCCGTACGTCGGCAACGCCCGGTGGATCGGGGTACGGCTGGCCGACCTGCTGCGCGAGGCGGGGGTGGAGCCCCCGTCCAGGGGCGACCCGGCGGACCAGATCGTGTCGCGCTCCGTGGACGGAATGACGATCGGCACACCGGTCGAGGACGTCATGGACGGCCGGGACGCACTGCTCGCCGTCGGCATGAACGGTGAACCCCTGCCGTTCGACCACGGCTTCCCGGTCCGGATGGTCGTCCCAGGCCTGTACGGATACGTCTCGGCGTGCAAGTGGATCCAGGAGATCGAGCTCACGACGTTCGACGCGTACGACGCCTACTGGGTCGGACGCGACTGGTCCCGCGAGGCTCCGGTCAAGACCCAGTCACGGATCGACACACCTCGCCCCTTCGCCGCGCCGCGACCGGGGACGGTTCAGGTCGCCGGTGTCGCCTGGGCCCAGCACCGGGGCATCGCACGGGTCGAGGTCCGGGTCGACGGCGGTGAGTGGCACACCGCGCGGCTCGCGGCGGAAGCAGGCCGTGACACCTGGCGCCAGTGGGTGTGGGACTGGCCCGCCACGACCGGCCACCACACCCTCGACGTCCGCGCGACGGACCGTACCGGCGCCACACAGACCGACAAGCGGGTCGGCACCGTCCCTGACGGTGCGACCGGGTGGCACTCGGTGGTGGTCGACGTGACCTGACCACCGGCTCAGCCACCGAACCTCGTCTTCCCCTCCCCCTGTTGAACCACCATCGATCCAGGAGCGCACCATGAACTCTCGTCACCTCCGCCGTATCGCCGTCACCGTGTCCGCCGCGGCACTGCTGCCCCTCGCTCTGACCGCCTGCTCCGGCGACTCCGACAGCTCGGCGTCCGACTCCGGTGCGGACAAGGCCGCGTCGAGCGCGCCGGCCAAGGAGACCGGGAGCGCCGCGACGACGGACGAGCCGTTCGGCCCGGGCTGCGCGACGGTCCCGAAGGAGGGTGCCGGCTCGTTCGCGGGCATGGCGCAGGACCCTGTCGCCACGGCCGCGTCGAACAACCCGGCGCTGTCCACGCTGGTGACGGCCGTCAAGCAGGCCGGTCTCGTCGACACCCTGAACAGCGCCGAGAACATCACGGTGTTCGCACCCACCGACGACGCCTTCGCCAAGATCCCCAAGGCCGACCTGGACAAGCTGCTCGCCGACAAGGCACAGCTCACCAAGGTCCTCACCGCGCACGTCGTCGGCCAGAAGCTGACGCCGAAGCAGCTGGAGAAGGGTTCCTTCGACACCCTCGCCAAGACCGGTCTCACGACAGCGGGTTCGGGCGAGGCGTACACCGTGAACGACTCCTCCGAGGTCGTCTGCGGCAACGTCCCGACCGCCAACGCGACGGTCTACGTCGTCGACACCGTCCTGATGCCGGCGAGCTGACCCCACGGCCCGTCAGCACGCTGACGGCATGACACCGACGAGCCCCGAGGGCCGCGTCCTCCGGCCCCACGGCCGGAAGGCGTGGACCGCGGGGCTCGTGCCGTCGGTGCGGTGGCCGGCTCCGCGGCGGGCGACGCCCTGGGCGCACGGCTTCGAGGACGCCCGGGGAACGGCAGCCGGCGCGGGCGGGCGGTGTCGACGCCGCCCCTGAACGCCGGACACAACCCCCGCACGTGCCGCTGCCGGGATCCGGCACCCGTGCGCTGCGGGCGCCGGGTCTGGTGTCGCCGGCCCGCCGACGCGACGGAACCGCAGGATTCAATCGCCGGAAAACTACACATAAGGGACATGTAAGAGCACACTGGTCTCAAGAGCCAATGACCGCACCCCCTGGACGCGGTTGCTCCAGCAAGTGCGAAGGAGATCAGCCTCATGAGTAACATCTCGCACACCGGAAGGGATGTTTCCGGACACACCGGAAGGGACCTGTCCGGACATCCTGACGCCGAGGAAATGCGGGCGCGTCACGACCGCGTGATGGGCGGCGGCCGCACCACGGCCGGTGCGGACGCACCGGTGTTCCTGCTCGGTCTCTACTGCGCCGTCTCGCCGTGGGTGCTCCACTTCACCGCGAGCCAGCCCTCCCTGGTGACGCACAACCTCGTCATCGGCATCGCGATAGCCGTGCTGGCGCTCTGCTTCACCGCCATGCCCGAGCGGATGACCGGGATGAGCATGGCCATCGTCGCACTGGGTGCCTGGCTCATCGTGTCGACCTGGATCGTCGGCCAGAGCCCTGACATGGGCGTCGTCCTCAACAACGTGATCGTCGGTGGTCTGGCGATTGTGCTGGGGGCAGCCTGCGCGGGACTCTCGATGAAGAACAAGAAGAAGACCTGACGGGAGCACGCACAGGAGTGGCCTCCGGCAGACGCTGTCCGCCGGAGGCCACTCCTCGTTCACCTCGTCCGTAGGCCCACGGAGCGTTCACCTCGTCCGTAGGCCCACGGACCCTGCCTCACCCCACCGAGCTGTACGCCACCACACCTCTCAGTACGGCGTCGACGGCCTTGTGGGCGTTCTTCGCGACCGAGCTCCCGTCCCGGGGCGCGGCGGCCGCGATCTGGCCCAGTACGTCGATGACCTGCTTGCACCACCGTACGAAGTCGCCGGCCGGCATCTCCGCTTCGCGCAGGACCTCGTCCAGCGTCCTCCCGGATGCCCACATGTAGACCGCCCAGGCGAAGCCGAGATCGGGCTCGCGCTGGCCGACCCCTTCCGTCTGGCTGATCTTGAAGTCCTCCTCGAGGGCGTCGAGACGCCCCCAGATACGGACCATCTCGCCCATCGCGGCCTTCGCCGGCCCGGAGGGCAGCTTGGGTGCGACGGCGTCGTCCGCCTGGCGGGCCTCGTAGACCAGAGCCGAGACGCAAGCGGCCAGCTCGGCGGGGTTGAGCCCCTCCCAGACGCCCTCCCGCAGGCACTCACTGGCCAGCAGGTCGAGCTCGCCGTAGAGCCGTGCCAGGCGCCGGCCGTTGTCGGTGACCTCGCTGCCCCGCAGGTAGTCGAGCTCGGTCAGCAGCGCGACGATGCGGTCGAAGGTCCGGGCGATGGTGTTCGTCCGGCCCTCGATGCGGTGCTCCAGCTGCCGCGTGTCGCGCTGCAGCCGGTGGTACCGCTCGGCCCACCGCGCGTGGTCCTCGCGCTCGTCGCACCCGTGGCAGGGGTGCGCGCGCAGTTCCGTGCGGAGCCGGGCGATCTCCCGGTCGTCGGCCGCGGTGGCCCGCTGCTTGCGGTGCCGCCCCGGATCGATGTGGCCCGCCTTGCTCCGCAACGCGGACGCCAGATCGCGACGGGACTGCGGCGATCGCGGGTTGAACGCCTTGGGCACCCGCATCCGCTCCAGCGCCTCGACCGGCACCGGGAAGTCGATGTGGGCCAGTCGCTTGACCTGCCGCTCCGCCGTCAGCACCAGGGGACGCGGCCCGTCGTGGTACTCGAGCCCGCGATGGCCGTTGGTCCGTCCGGCGGGGAGGCCGGGGTCGAGCACCAGGGCGAGGCCGGCGAACTTGCCGGTCGGGACGTGGATGATGTCACCGGGCTTCAGCTTCTCCAGGGACGCGGCGGCGGCGGCCCGCCGCTGGGCCGCGCCCTGCTTGGCCAGCTCCGTCTCGCGGTCCTTGAGGTCGCGGCGCAGCCGCGCGTACTCCTCGAAGTCACCGAGGTGGCAGGTCATGCCCTCCTTGTAACCCGCGAGGCCCTCCTCGTTGCGCTGGACCTGCCGGGAGATCCCGACGACGGACCGGTCGGCCTGGAACTGCGCGAAGGAGGTCTCGAGCAGTTCGCGCGAACGGTGCCGCCCGAACTGCTGCACGAGGTTCACGGCCATGTTGTACGAGGGCCGGAAGCTGGAACGCAGCGGATAGGTGCGCGTGCCGGCGAGTCCGGCGAGCGCCCCCGGGTCCATGCCCCTCTGCCACAGGACGACCGCGTGGCCCTCGACGTCGATACCCCGCCGGCCGGCCCGGCCGGTCAGCTGGGTGTACTCGCCGGGCGTGATGTCGGCGTGCTGCTCGCCGTTCCACTTGACGAGCTTCTCGAGCACCACGGAGCGGGCGGGCATGTTGATGCCGAGCGCGAGCGTCTCGGTGGCGAAGACCGCCTTGACCAGGCCGCGGACGAAGAGCTCTTCCACGACCTCCTTGAAGGTCGGCAGCATTCCGGCGTGGTGCGCGGCGATGCCCCGCTCCAGCCCCTCCAGCCACTCGTAGTACCCGAGGACGTGGAGGTCCTCGGGAGGGATGGAGGCGGTCCGCTCCTCGACGATCTCCCGCACCAGATGGCGCTTGTCCTCGTCGTTCAGCCGGAGCCCTGCCTGGAGGCACTGCTGCACGGCGGCCTGGCAGCCCGCCCGGCTGAAGATGAAGGTGATCGCGGGCAGGAGCCCCTCGGCGTCGAGCCGGTCGATGACCTCCGGCCTGGACGGGGTCCAGATGCGGCTGCGCTGGCGGCGCTCGCGCTCACGGTCCGCCTCGCGCACCATCTTCCCGCGACGGCGCTCACGCGGGTTGTAACCGCGCTGGTTCTCCATCCGGGCGAGCCGGACCAGATCCGGACTGACCTCGCGCCGGCCGGTGCCCCGGCCACCGTGGTCGGTCTCCTCCTCGAACAGGTCGTACATCCGCCGCCCGGCCATGACGTGCTGCCACAGCGGCACGGGCCGGTGCTCCGAGACGATCACCTGCGTGTCACCGCGGACGGTGTCCAGCCAGTCGCCGAACTCCTCGGCGTTGGACACGGTCGCCGACAGCGACACCAGGGTCACGGACTCCGGCAGGTGGATGATCACTTCCTCCCACACCGCGCCCCGGAAGCGGTCGGAGAGGTAGTGCACCTCGTCCATGACCACGTAGCCGAGCCCGGTGAGGGACTGGGAGCCCGCGTACAGCATGTTGCGCAGGACCTCGGTCGTCATCACGACCACGGGTGCGTCCGCGTTGACGCTGTTGTCACCGGTCAGCAGACCGACCTTGTCCGCGCCGTAGCGCCGGACGAGATCGGTGAACTTCTGGTTGGACAGGGCCTTGATGGGCGTGGTGTAGAAACACTTGCGGCCCTGCAGAAGGGCCAGGTGAACGGCGAATTCACCGACGATCGTCTTGCCCGACCCCGTGGGGGCCGCGACCAGCACCCCCTTGCCGGCCTCCAGGGCCTGGCAGGCCTCGATCTGGAACGGGTCCAGCCCGAATTCGTACATCTCGCGGAAGGGCCCGAGGGCGGTGGCCCGCTCGGCCGCACGCACCCGCGACGCCTGGTATCGCTCAGCTGGTGAGAGGTCCTCTGTCATCTTGATACGAGCCTACCCGCCCCGTATGACAGTCAGCCCGATCTTTATTTCACGGTGCAAGGACCCGCACGGCGCCGGGTGCGCAGGTGGCCGTCAGCGGCAGAGCGCCCAGCGGCTCACCGTCCGCGTACGCCGTGACACCGGCCGCCGCCAGCTCGATCGAGGAGACCCGGTGCACGGTGACCTTCGGGTGCCCGAGGTGCGTCCCCCTGTACACCTTCGGGAAGACCCTGAGGAGGGTGGTCCGGGTGCAGTCGCCGACCACGGTCACGTCGAACAGCCCGTCGTCCATGACCGCGTCGGCGCAGATCCGCATGCCGCCGCCGTACGTGCTCCCGTTCCCCACCGCGATCAGGGTCGCCTCGATCTCGGTCACCGGGCCGCCGTCCAGCCTGACGCGGTACGGGATCGGGCGGAAGGCCGCCAGCTCGGCGAGGATCGCGAGGTCGTACTTGAAGCGCCCGCCGGCCCAGCGCATCCGGTTCCCCCGGTCGTTGACCCGTGAGTCGAAGCCCGAGGCCAGGACCGAGCCGAACCACCGCTCCCCGACGCGGCCCAGGTCGATCGCGCGCGCTCTCCCGCCCTTCAGCACTTCTGCGGCGAGCCGGCCGGCCGCGGCCGGATCGCGGACCGGCAGCCCGAGCGCGCGGGCGAAGTCGTTGCCGGTGCCCACGGCCACGGCACCCAGCGGCGTCGACGTGCCGGCGACGGCTTGCAGGGCGAGGGACATCATGCCGTCCCCGCCCACGGCTATCAGTGCTCCGGTACCGAGCGCCACGGCCTCGCGGGCCCGCCGCAGGGCGTCGTCGGCGTCCTCACCGAGGACCGTCCGGACCGAGAAGCCCGCGTCCCGCAGAGCCGAAGCGGCCGGCTGCGCGGCACGCGCGCCCCGGCCGCCACCCGCGGTGGGATTGACGAAGAGGGTGATCTCGCTGGTCACCCGCGGGACCTTACAAGGTCAGGTGATGTCGTCGTAACCGTTGAGGCGGTGTGACCGGCCACCGTCGGCGTCACCACCGGCCTGCTCGGGGAGGGCGGCCCTGGACCGCACCGGCTCGATCGCTCCGACGGCCTCGGGGGTGAGGTCGAGCGCGGACGCCTCGTCGTCGTCCAGCTCGGCGTCGGGGTCGGCCCGCCGCCTGCGCTTGTCGTTGAGCAGTGAGAACCCGACCGCGACGAAGTAGAGCACCGCGAGCGGGCCGGCGAGCAGCAGCATCGAGATGGGCTCGCCGCCGGGTGTGGCGATGGCCGCGAAACCGGTCAGCCCGACGAGCATCCCGCGCCACCAGCGCAGCATGCGCGCGCCGGTCAGGACACCGGTCAGATTGAGCAGGATGAGCAGCAGCGGCAGCTCGAAGGCGAGTCCGAAGACGATCACCATGCGGGTGATCAGGTCCAGGAAGTCGTCCAGCGGCAGCAGGTTCTTCACGTTGTCGGGCGTGAAGCCGAGCATGATCTCGGCGGTCTGCGGCAGGATCGCGTACGCCAGGTAGGCGCCGGCGGCGAAGAGCGGGACCCCGGCCGCGGCGAAGGCGAACGAATAGCGCTTCTCCTGCTTGTGCAGGCCGGGAGCGACGAACGCCCACAGCTGGTAGAGCCACACGGGCGTGGCCACCAGTACGCCCGCCATCAGGGACACCTTCAGCGCGATGGTGAACGGCGACAGCAGACCGTTGGTGGTCATCTCCGCGCAGGGACGGCCGTTGACCATGGTCACGGCGCCGTTCCTGCAGCCGACCGAGTCCAGGATCGGCTTCATCAGGAACTCGAAGATGTCCTTCTGGAAGAACGCCGCGACGATCACGGCGACGACGATCGCCAGGACCGACTTCAGCAGCCGGTTGCGCAGCTCACGCAGGTGATCGAGGAGGGGCATCCGCCCCTCGTCGTCCTTCTCCTGCTTGCGGGCGGACTTGAGCAACCCACTTCCCTCGTCTCGTGCGGCAGCGTCCCGGGTCGGGGATCAGCTGTCAGCTCTGGGTGGTGGGCTTGGCCTCGCTGACCGGGCGGGAGCTGGTGACGTCTCCCGGAGCGGCCTGGATCGTGCGTGCGGTGGACGCGGGCGGGGTGGTGTCCGCGACGTTCTCCGTGGTGGGCGTCGCGGGCTCCGCGTCGTCCTTCTTCATGGCCTTGGCCTCGCTCTTGAGGATGCGGGCCGACTTGCCGAGCGAACGCGCCATGTCGGGAAGCTTCTTGGCACCGAAGAGCAGCAGGATGACAGCGATGATCAGAACGATCTCGAGGGGCTTCAGATTGCCGATCATGTGCGACTTCCTTCTCACTGAGGCGTCTGGAGGGTGGGCTCGCTACCCGTTCGACCGGACAGGTGTCCAGCCTTCGCGCTGGCAGCGATCGTAACCCGCAGGGGTAAACGCGAGGCAATGCCCGCGCGTACTCCCGGTTGCGGCCCCCACCTCCCTGCCTGGGCCGCTCCAGCAGCGTACCCCCCGAACCAGTGAATCTGGAGGCCGCGCTCTGCTATCGCAGGGCTTCCCCGGTGTCGGCGAGCGTGGTGGCCGCTCGTTCGAGATCCTCGGCCGCTCGGTTGATCCGCCGCGTGGTCGCCGCGACCTGTCCGGCGAGCCGCTGGGCCTCGACGAACACCCTGACGGCGAGCACGCCGAGCACGGCCAGGCCGGCGAACCCCAGGGCGATGGCGAGCATGGGCCAGAACATGGGCGGATCCTCGATGTCTCTCGTCAGCGCAGGGCGGTGTGCAGGCGCAGTGTCCGCACCCCGCCGCCGCTCAGCAGCTCGATGATGCGCTCCCCGGCCGGCTTGCGGACCGCGGAACCGCACACGGGGCAGGTGAAGGAGTAGAAGGTCGTACGGCGGCTGGCGCCTATGGCCAGCCGCAGCGCTCCCGCCGTGAGCTCGAACCGCTCACGGCAGTCCGGGCAGGCGGCCCGGAAGCGCACGGTGTCGGGCACCGCCACCGGGACCGGCCCGGCGTGCGTGCTCGATGTCGCGGTCATGGGACCTCCGTCTCCTCGGTGCACCGGTGGCCGCCGCTCAGAGCGCGCCGTCGTAGGCGGCCAGCGCCTCGCGCGCGGCCAGCCGTGCGCTCTCGGCCAGGTCCGGGGGCGATGTGATGCGTCCCTCGCCGCCCAGCCGCAGGGCCAGCCTGCGCAGGGAGGCCGGGTCGGGGGTGCGGAGGGTGATCCGCAGGCCACCGTCGGGAAGCTCCTCCGCGCTGTCGTGCGGGTAGTACTCGGCGACCCACCGGCCGCCGGGGCCGACCTCGATCACGACCTCCGGATCCTCCGCGGCGGGCTGCACCAGTCCCTCGGAGAGGTCACGCAGCTCCAGCTCCGGAGGGGCGGACGGGGCGTCGAGCAGCCTGATCTCGGCGACCCGGTCGAGCCGGAAGGTGCGCCGGGCCTCGCTGAGCCGGCACCAGCCCTCCATATAGGTGTGGCCGACGGCGAACAGCCGGATCGGGTCCACCTCGCGCTCGGTCAGCTCGTCACGTGCGGGCGAGTAGTAGCGCAGCCAGAGCCTGCGCCGCTCCGAGATCGCCCGGTCCACGTCGGCGAAGACGCCCCCCTCGGACTCGAACGTGACGGAGAGCCGCGAGCTGGCGGCCCCCACCTCGCCCGCCGCCGTCTCCAGTTTGGCCGTCGCCCGCACCAGCGCCTGCCGGTCGCTCTCACGCAGGCCGGGCAGCGTGGCGACGGCGCGGGCCGCGACGAGCAGTGCGGTCGCCTCGTCGGCGGCGAGCCGCAGCGGCTCGGCGACGTCGTCCGGGTTGTGCCACCAGATCCGGTCACCGTCGGTGTCGATGTCCAGCAGGTCACCGCCGCGGAAGCTGGTCCCGCACATGGGAAGCACGTCCAGGTCGGAGATCAGCTCGTCCTCGGTGATCCCGAAGGCCCGGGCCACGTCCTGGACGTGCGCGCCGGGGCGCTCCCGCAGGTACGTGACGAGGGACAGCATCCGGCGGGTCTGGTCGATCGCGTTCGTGGCCACGAGTACGGGTCCCCTCAGTCCTTGGCCACGGCGCGCAGCCGGTCCATCACGTCGGCCCGCAGATCGGCGGGTTCGCTCACGATCACGTCGGGTCCGAACTCGACGAGCCAGGCGTCCAGTCCGTGTCCGTACGGGATCTCCAACTCGTCCCAGCCGTCGCCGAGTGCGCGTACGGATATGGCACGCGACCGCAGCGGGTAGCCGGAGCCGGTACGCAGCCTGATGCGGGCGGTCCTGGTGGCTGTCTCCCCCGCCCAGCTCTCCACCGTCTCGCGGACGGTGACGGCATCGGGCACCCGGGCCGTGAAGGCCCCGGCGCGGGAGCGGACCCGGCCGGAGATCCGGGACAGCCGGAAGACCCGCTCGGCACCCCGGTCACGGTCCCAGCCGGCCAGGTACCAGTGGCCGCGCCAGCACTCGAGCGTCCAGGGTTCCACCTGGCGCTGTTCGGGGCGGGCGGAGTTGCCCTTGCGGTAGTCGAAGGTGACCGGGCGGCGGTCACGGCAGGCGAGCATCAGCGGTTCGAAGGCGGCTTCGTGGACCGGGATGCGGGGTTCGAGGGCACTGTGCACCTCGTAGGCGTCCTCGGCCTCGGGCATGCCGGCGGCCCGCAGCTTCTGCAGGGCGCCGCTGGCGGCGCCGGCGAGCCGGGCCTGCTGCCAGACCTTGGCGGCGAGCCCGAGGGCCGCGGCCTCCTCCGCGTCCAGCGTGATGGGGGGCAGCCGGTTGCTGTCGCGGCGCGCGAGGTATCCGGTGTCGCCGTCCAGGTTCTCCACGGTCTCGATGATCAGGCCGAGTTCGCGCAGGTCGTCCTTGTCACGCTCGAACATGCGGTTGAAGGATTCGTCGGAGCCCGCCTCCAGGTAGGCCTCGATGGACCCGCGGAGCTCACGCTTGCTGAGCGGGCGCCGGGTACCCAGCAGACACAGCGCCAGGTTCATCAGCCTCTCGGCCTTGGCAATCGCCATCGACGCCCTTTCTCGACGTGCTCTCCGACCGTCGACCGTACCGCCCCGGGGTGTACGGACCAAAGCGAGGGGCCCGTGCCTTGCGGCACGGGCCCTGACTGCTGTAGACGGGCGGATCAGACGCCGACGAGGTCGCAGACGAAGATCAGCGTCTCGCCCGGGGCGATGGCGCCGCCACCCGCGCCGCGGTCGCCGTAGGCGAGGTGCGCGGGGATGGTCAGCTGGCGACGGCCGCCGACCTTCATGCCCTGGACGCCCTTGTCCCAGCCGGCGATGACCTGACCGGCACCGAGCTGGAACTGCAGCGGGGTGCCGCGGTTCCACGAGGCGTCGAACTCCTCGCCGGTGGAGAAGGCCACACCGACGTAGTGCACGGAGACGGTCTGGCCCGCCTGGGCCACCGGTCCGTCGCCCTCCCAGATGTCCTTGATCTCCAGGTCGGCCGGCGGCTCGCCACCCGGGAAGTCGATCTCGGGCTTCTCGATGCTCACTGAACTGCTCCTCTTACTGATGTGCTGGGCAACCGGGACAGTCTTACATCTTTGTCAGGATGTCCACGGACCACACGAGCGTCGAGTCGGCGGGGATGGTCTGCTGCGCCTGGTCGCCGAAACCCTGGTCCGGCGGGATGACGAGCAGGACGCGGCTGCCCACCTTCTTGCCGACGAGGCCGGCCTTCAGGCCCTTGACGGTGATCTGCGCCAGCGGGAAGCTCGCGACCTTGCCCGTCTGGTAGGTGCTGTCGAACTTCTTCGCGCCCTTCCACAGGTAGGCCTCGTAGTTCACGACGATGGTGTCGCTGTCCTTCACGGCCTCCCCGTCGGACTCGATGATGTAGTTGGACACCAGCTTCTTGGGCGGGTCGCCCTTGGGGATCGTGACCTTGGGGGCCTTGCCGTCGGTGTTGGCGCCGACCTTCGGCAGGTCGATGTTGTCCTGGGCGACCGTGCTGCCCTTCGGGGACTTCGGGACCGGCTCCCCGCTCACCACGTCCACGACGAAGACGAGTGTGGCGTTGGGCTTGATGTCCTGTCCCTGGCCCTGCTCGCCGTAGGCGAGTTCCGGGGGGATGACCAACTGGACACGGCTGCCGACCTTCTGGCCGACGAGCCCCTGCTCCCAGCCCGGGATGACCATGCCGCCGCCGAGGACCAGACCGAACGGCTGCTTGCGGTCGAAGCTGTTGTCGAAGGGCTTGGTGGAGTCCCACGCCTGGCCCAGGTAGTTGACCTCGGCCGCGTCGCCGTTCTTGAGCTTCGCCCCGTCCCCCTCACTGATGACTTCGGTCTTCAGTTTCTTGGGTGGATCCCCCTCACCTTTCGCCAGAGTGGGCTTCTCACCGAACTTCGCTCCCGCGGTGATCGCGGGAAACCCGTTCTTGGAGGCGGAGTCGGGGGCCTTGTCGTCGCCGCATGCCGCCGTGGACAGCAGCAGGAGGGGGACGACGAGAAGGCCGGCAAGTCGGCGCACTGGTTCCTCAGATCTCAGACGGCACGTGAATGGTCCCCCGACACTCTAGGCGGACGGAAGGGCCCCGTACGAGGAACGTACGGGGCCCGGTCGCATACGGGGCGGGACGTCACCGCCCGGATCACATGCCGGCGATCAGCTTCTCCACCCGCTCGTCGACGGAACGGAAGGGGTCCTTGCACAGCACGGTGCGCTGCGCCTGGTCGTTGAGCTTGAGGTGGACCCAGTCGACGGTGAAGTCCCGTCGCTGTTCCTGGGCCCGGCGGATGAAGTCGCCGCGCAGCCGCGCCCTGGTCGTCTGCGGGGGCACCGACTTGCCCTCGAAGATCTTCAGGTCGTTGCAGATGCGGGCGGCCTGGCCCTTGCGCTCCAGGAGGTAGTAGAGCCCGCGCCGGCGGTGGATGTCGTGGTAGGCGAGGTCTATCTGAGCGACCCGCGGATTGGACATGGTCATGTTGTGCTTGGCCCGGTACCGGTCGATGAGCTTGTACTTCATGACCCAGTCGATCTCGGTGCCGATCCGGTCCAGGTCCTCGGCCTCGACGGCGTCCAGCGTGCGGCCCCACAGCTCGAGGACCTGGTCGACGGTGCCGGTGCGGATGCCGCGGCGCTCGACGAAGTCCACGGCCTTCTCGTAGTACTCGCGCTGGACCTCGATGGCCGACGCCTCACGGCCGCTGGCCAGGCGCACCTTGCGCTGTCCCGTGATGTCGTGACTGACCTCGCGGATGGCCCGGATCGGGTTCTCCAGGGTCAGGTCCCGCATCACCGTGCCCGCTTCGATCATGCGCAGCACGAGGTCGGTCGCGCCGACCTTGAGGAGCATGGTGGTCTCGGACATGTTGGAGTCGCCGACGATGACGTGGAGGCGGCGGTACCGCTCCGCGTCGGCGTGCGGTTCGTCCCGGGTGTTGATGATCGGGCGGGAGCGCGTCGTCGCGGAACTGACGCCCTCCCAGATGTGCTCGGCCCGCTGGCTCACGCAGAAGACGGCTCCGCGCGGGGTCTGCAGCACCTTGCCGGCACCGCAGATCAGCTGTCGGGTGACGAGGAACGGAATGAGGATGTCCGCGAGCCGGGAGAATTCCCCGTGCCGTGCCACGAGGTAGTTCTCGTGACACCCGTAGGAGTTTCCAGCCGAGTCGGTGTTGTTCTTGAAGAGATAGACGTCGCCCGCGATTCCCTCCTCGTGCAGGCGGCGTTCGGCGTCGACGAGCAGGCCTTCGAGAATGCGTTCGCCCGCCTTGTCGTGCGTGACCAGTTCGGTCACGTTGTCGCATTCGGGTGTCGCGTATTCCGGATGCGATCCCACGTCGAGGTACAGGCGGGCGCCGTTCCGCAGGAAGACATTGCTGCTGCGGCCCCATGACACAACACGGCGGAAGAGGTAGCGCGCCACTTCGTCAGGTGACAGTCGGCGCTGTCCCCTGAACGTGCACGTGACGCCGTACTCGTTCTCCAGCCCGAAAATGCGGCGGTCCATGACTGAACATTACGCCTTATGGCCTGAGCTGAAACCGGGTTCGGCAGCACCGTTTCGATCATTTTCCGAACCGGCCGCGACCGCGGGCCCGGCCCCGGGATCTGCGAGGACCCTTCCGGTGGCCAGCAGGACCAGCAGCGCCGCCGCTCCACCGGCCCCCGCGACGGCGAAACTCCACGCCGTCCCACCGATCTCGACGGCCGGGCCCGCCACCGCCGTCCCGGCCGCCGCTCCGACCCCGAAGGTCGTGACGAGCCAGGAGAACGCCTCGGTGACGGTGCCCCGCGGCGCGTGCCGGTCCACGACGATGAACGAGCAGGCGATCGCCGGGGCCAGGAACACCCCGGACAGTGCCGCGAGCGCGGTCATGGCGGGCACGCCCGGCGTCAGCGCCAGCGGCATGTAGCCCAGCGCGAGCAGCGCGACGATGACCCGCAGCCTGCGCTCGGGCGCCCCCGCCCACTCCCGCGCCCCGTACACCGCTCCGCCGATCAGCGCACCGAGGCCGAGCGCGGCCATCAGCCAGCCGTAGACGGATTCCCGGCCGTGGTCGTCGGCGTAGGCGACCCCCGCCACGGTGATCGAGCCGAGGGCGACGCCGACGAAGAAGAAGGCGCCCAGCAGGGCGAGCAGCCCCGGGGAGCGCAGGGCGCCGAGCCAGTGCGCCTCGCGGGGCGCCGAGCGCCACGCCCTGGAGGGCTCGGACAGCACGACTGACAGGGCTCCCAGCACCCCGATGGCGTTGATGGCCAGCAGCGCGGCGGCCGGCGACCAGAGCGACACCAGGACCGTCACGAGCAGGGGCCCCACGGTGAACATGATCTCCTGGGCCACCGCGTCCATGGCGTACGCCCGGTGCACGCGGTCCTCCCGGCCGAGGACCGTCGGCCACAGGGCGCGCAGGCCGCCCTCCAGCGGGGGTGTGAACAAGCCGGCCACGACGACCGCCGCGTAGGCGGCGGGGAGCGAACCCAGGCCCGCCAGGGCGAACACGGCCATGCCGAGTGCGGAGACGGCGGCAGCGGGGAGCTGGACGCGCGGCTGGCCGTACAGGTCGACGGCCCGGCCGAGCAGGGGCTGCCCGACGGCTGTGGCGAGGCCGTACGCCGCCGCGAGGGCGCCGGCCAGCGTGTAGCTGCCGCCCTCCGCACGGGTGAACAGGACGATCGCGATGTGGGCGGTGCCGTTCGGCAGCCGCCCCACGAGTGTTCCCGTCAGCAGCCGGGCGGCGTGCCGCGCCCGGAGGATGTCCAGATATCCCGCGGCCATGTCCGCCCCTCTCCCCCGCCGGTGTCACAGCCTCGGGGTTTTACGTATAACTTCGACGTTCATACGTACCATGTGGGCAGCCTGGGAGTCCATCCCACCGCACCCGACCGTCGCAGCACGGAGGCACGAGTGAGCAGCGCCCAGCAGCCCGCCCCACCCCGGCCCACCAGCCGTGACGTGGCACGGGCCGCGGGCGTCTCGCAGGCCACCGTCTCACTCGTGCTCGGGGACAAGTGGCGGGGCCGGGTCTCGGCGGCGACCGCCGAGCGGGTCCGTGAGAGCGCCCGGGACCTCGGCTACCGGCCGAATCTCGCCGCCCGCAGCCTCCGGCTGGGCCGCACCCGCACCGCCCTTCTGGTCGTCCCCGCGCTCACCAACGAGTTCTTCGCCCGGGTGTACACGGGCGCCGCGGCCGTCGCCGCGGAGCACGACTTCGGCGTGGTCCTCTATCCGTCCCCCGACGGCACCGGGCCGGCCAGGGACCCCTTCGCCTCGGCGCGCGCCGCGCTCGACGGGGTGATCGCCTCGTCGATGGCGGCGGACGCGCTGGGCGCCCTGCGGGGCGCGGACCTTCCTTTGGTCATGCTGGACAGCGACCCCGACGGCCAGGGCGCCGCGGCGCGCGTGAACCTCGACATCGCAGGCGGCATGCGCCAGGTGGCGGGGCATGTGCTGGACCTCGGCCACCGCCGGATCGTCCATCTCGCGTCGGCCGTGGACACCTGGACCTTCGCGGTCCGCGCCAGGGCACTTCGGGAGGCCGTGCGGGAGGTCCCCGGCGCCGCCCTGCGGACCGTGACGGCACCACTGGACGTGCGGGCAGGACGCGAGGCGGCCGAGACGGTCCTGGCCTCCCACGTCCCGCTGCCCACGGCCATCGTCTGCGACGACGACATCCTCGCCGCGGGCGCCTGCAAGGCGGTGCGCAGACGCGGTCTGCGGGTGCCCGACGACATCTCCGTGACCGGTTTCGACGACCTGGCGCTCGCCACCGCGGTGGAACCGGAGCTCACCACGGTGCGCCTGCCGGCCGAACAGGTGGGAGAGCGGGGCATGACGGCCCTGCTGGACGTCCTGGGGGGTCGCCCCGCTGAGCGGCACGACCTCCCGGTGGGCCTGGTGGTGCGCGGCTCCACGGCTCCCCCGCCCAGCGCGTGACAGAGCCTTCCGGCCGCCGCGTGGGCGGCCGGAAGGCTCTGCAACCGCGCTCCGGCCGGGGCGCTAGTCCTTCGCGGTTCCGCCCGGGTCCTCGGCGGGGCCGTCCGTGCCCTTCGCCGGGCTGCCGCCGTCGTCGGGCTCCTCCGTGTCGGAGGGAGCGTCGGTCGGGGTCGCCCCGGCGCCGTCCGCGTCCAGCAGCCTGGTCAGCTGACGGCCGACGATCCTCTTGAACTTGCGCTGCTGCGGCCTCGTGCGGTCGAGGACCGCGACCTCCAGCCTCTCGGCGGGGATCTCCCGCTCGTTGCCGTTGGCCTCGCGGGACAGTGCCTGGACGGCCAGCTTCAGCGCCTCGGCGAGCGACATCCCGTCGCGGTGGCGCTGGTCCAGGAAGCTGCTGATCTGCTCGGCGTTCCCGCCGACCGCGACCGAGCCGTGCTCGTCCACGATCGAGCCGTCGTGCGGAAGCCGGTAGATCTGGTCGCCCTCGGGCCCGGCGCCGACCTCGGCGACCACCAGCTCCACCTCGTAGGGCTTCTCGGCCGCACTGGAGAAGATGGTGCCGAGCGTCTGCGCGTAGACGTTGGCCAGCCCGCGTGCCGTCACGTCGTCGCGGTCGTAGGTGTACCCCCGCAGGTCGGCGTAGCGGACTCCGCCGATCCGTAGGTTCTCGTACTCGTTGTACTTGCCGGCGGCCGCGAAGCCGATCCGGTCGTAGATCTCGCTGAACTTGTGCAGCGCGCGGGACGGGTTCTCGCCGACGAACACAATGCCGTCGGCGTACTGCAGCACTACCAGGCTGCGACCACGGGCGATGCCCTTCCGGGCGTATTCCGCCCGGTCGGCCATGGCCTGCTGGGGTGAGACATAGAACGGCGTCGACACCGGCTATCCGTCCCTTTCTGTCAGTGACGAGTGCGTCGGAGAAGCATCGGGCCGGTCAGAGCAGCGCGGCACGCGGGCCGTCGGGCTGCTCGAGCCGGCGCTCCAGGATCGCTCGCGCGATCTCCGAGGATTCCGCGTCGCTCAGCCTGCGGAAGCCCTCGTCGGTGATGACGGTGACGATCGGGTAGATCCGGCGGGCCACGTCCGGGCCGCCGGTCGCCGAGTCGTCGTCGGCGGCGTCGTACAGCGCCTGCACGACCAGGGTGAGTGTCTGCTCCTCCGTCAGGTCCTCGCGGTACAGCTTCTTCATCGATCCCCGCGCGAAGACGGAACCGGAGCCGGTGGCCGCGTAGCCCCTCTCCTCCGAACGCCCGCCGGTGACGTCGTACGAGAAGATCCGGCCCTTCTCACGGTCGACGTCGTACCCGGCGAACAGCGGGACGACCGCGAGGCCCTGCATGGCCATGGCCAGATTGCTGCGGATCATCGTGGACAGGCGGTTGGCCTTGCCCTCCAGGGAGAGCGTGGCGCCCTCGACCTTCTCGAAGTGCTCCAGCTCCAGCTGGAACAGCTTGACCATCTCCACGGCGAGACCCGCCGTGCCGGCGATCCCCACCGCCGAGTACTCGTCGGCCGGGAACACCTTCTCGATGTCGCGCTGCGCGATCATGTTGCCCATGGTCGCCCGCCGGTCACCGGCGAGCACCACTCCGCCGGGGAACGAGGCCGCGACGATGGTCGTGCCGTGCGGCGCCTCGATGGCACCCTGCAACGGCGGCAGGCTGCGGTTGCCGGGAAGGATCTCGGGTGAGTGGTCGGACAGGAAGTCCATGAACGAGGACGAACCCGGCGTCAGGAAGGCAGCTGGTAGACGCCCGGTGCTACGAGTGTTGGCTTCCACGCGTTTCCCTCCAAGTATGCGATGGCCCTGCGCACGGAGTCAGGATCATCCCCAACTTGCCGATGGCCGGATTGCAGTTGAAGCACTACGCCACGGACCCTACCCGCCCGGTGACGGTGATCAACATGTTCCCGGTGCAGAAGCGCTTCCGTGGGACGCCCCGGTGTGGGCGGGGCGTCCCACGGAAGTCACCGTGCCGACGGCGCGAGCTCGCCGGCGAGCGGTCCGGACCGAATCTCCGGCTGTTACTCGCCGCCCTTTTGCACGAACGAACGAACGAAGTCCTCGGCATTGGACTCCAGGACGTCGTCGATCTCGTCGAGGACGTCGTCGACGTCGTCGCTCAGCTTCTCCTGCCGCTCCTTGAGGTCCTCGGACGCCTGCGCGTCCTGCGCCTGCTCCTCGGTCTCCTCGGTGGAACGTGTCGCCTTCTGCTGTCCGCCGCCGGTGTCCTTGGTCGCCATGTAGCTCACCCCGCTCGGTTCGAAGCACTTGATCAGACCCTACCTACGGGGTCCGACATTGGCCCGGTACTTTCCTCAACGTCCGGAGGTCATCTGATTGATTCCCAGCCGGAGGGCCTTTCAGCCCCCCGTCAGCGTCCGGACCAGCTCTTCCGCGGTGCGGCAACGGTCCAGGAGCGCCTCGACGTGACTACGTGTACCGCGCAAGGGTTCCATGGTGGGGACCCGTTGCAGCGAGTCACGATCGGGCAGGTCGAAGATGACCGAGTCCCAGGAGGCCGCCGCGACGTCGTCCGCGTACTGCTCCAGACAGCGGCCCCGGAAGTAGGCCCTGGTGTCCTCGGGAGGCTTCGTACGGGCCCGTTCCACGTCGTTCTCGTCGAGCAGTCGCTTCATTCTGCCGCGGGCGGCCAGACGGTTGTACAGGCCCTTGTCCGCCCGCACGTCGGCGTACTGGAGATCCACCAGGTGGAGGCGCGGTGCGTCCCAGTCCAGGCCGTCCCGGCGCCGGTAGCCCTCCATCAGCTCCCGCTTCGCGATCCAGTCCAGCTCGCCCGACAGACTCATCGGGTCGTTCTCCAAGCGGTTCAGGGTGTCCTCCCAGCGGGCCAGGACGTCCTTGGTCTGCTCGTCCGCGTCCGCCCCGTACCGCTCCTCGACGTACTTGCGGCTCAGCTCGAAGTACTCCATCTGCAGCTGCACCGCGGTGAGTGTCCGGCCGCTGCGGAGCGTGATCAGCTGCTTCAGCGACGGGTCGTGCGAGACCTGGTGCAGCGTGCGGACCGGCTGGTCGACCGCCAGGTCGACATTGATGAATCCGTCCTCGATCATGGCCAGGACCAGCGAGGTGGTGCCGAGCTTCAGATAGGTCGAGATCTCGGAGAGGTTCGCGTCGCCGATGATCACGTGGAGCCTGCGGTACTTCTCCGCGTCGGAGTGCGGTTCGTCGCGGGTGTTGATGATCGGGCGCTTGAGCGTGGTCTCGAGGCCGACCTCGACCTCGAAGTAGTCGGCACGCTGACTGATCTGGAACCCGTGCTCGTGGCCGTCCTGGCCGATGCCGACCCGGCCCGCACCGGTGACGACCTGGCGGGAGACGAAGAACGGCGTCAGATGGCGCACGATGTCCGAGAAGGGGGTCTCCCTCTTCATCAGGTAGTTCTCGTGCGTGCCGTAGGAGGCGCCCTTGTTGTCGGTGTTGTTCTTGTAGAGGTGGATCGGCTGGGCGCCGGGGATCGCGGCGGCCCGCTCGGCCGCCTCTGCCATCACCCGTTCGCCGGCCTTGTCCCAGAGCACCGCGTCGAGCGGGTTCGTGATCTCCGGTGAGCTGTATTCGGGGTGCGCGTGGTCGACGTACAGCCTCGCACCGTTGGTGAGGATGACATTGGCCAGGCCGATGTCCTCGTCGGTGAGCTGGCTGGAGTCCGCGGTCTCACGGGCGAGGTCGAAGCCTCGCGCGTCGCGCAGCGGATTCTCCTCCTCGAAGTCCCAGCGGGCGCGGCGCGCCCGGTGCATCGCCGCCGCGTAGGCGTTGACGATCTGGGACGAGGTGAGCATGGCATTGGCGTTGGGTTGACCGGGGACGGAGATCCCGTACTCCGTCTCGATGCCCATCACTCGCCGTACGGTCATGCGGCCCTCCTTGCCCGGCGTCGCTCCCGTCCGGGAGCGACGCTCAAGTACCGCTGCTGGTCCGCGGTGCCCGTCCCCGCACTGCGCGACTCGGCGGTACGGCAGAGCCTAGAGCGCCTCCGCGCCGGTGGGGAGATCAATTGCGTCATTGTTCGGGTGTGGCCGGAGCCGCCGGGAAAACGGCCGGCTGCGGATGCCCTGCCGGGCATCCGCAGCCGGTCTGCGTTTTACAGGTACTGTCCGGTATTCGCCACCGTGTCGATGGAACGACCGGTGTCCGCGCCCTGCTTTCCGGTGACGAGTGTGCGGATGAACACGATCCGCTCGCCCTTCTTTCCGGAAATCCTGGCCCAGTCGTCCGGGTTGGTGGTGTTGGGCAGGTCCTCGTTCTCCTTGAACTCGTCCACGCACGCCTGGAGGAGATGGGAGACGCGCAGGCCCTTCTGGCCCTGCTCGAGGAATGCCTTGATGGCCATCTTCTTCGCCCGGTCCACGATGTTCTGAATCATCGCTCCGGAGTTGAAGTCCTTGAAGTACAGGACTTCCTTGTCGCCGTTCGCGTAGGTGACCTCGAGGAAGCGGTTCTCCTCGGATTCCGTGTACATCCGCTCCACGACCGACTGGATCATCGCGTGGGCGGCGGCCTCCTTCGAGCCGGTGTGCTCGGCCAGGTCGTCCGAGTGCAGCGGCAGCGAAGGTGTGAGGTACTTCGCGAAGATGTCCTTCGCGGCCTCCGCGTCCGGACGCTCGATCTTGATCTTCACATCGAGACGGCCGGGCCGCAGGATGGCCGGGTCGATCATGTCCTCGCGGTTGGAGGCCCCGATGACGATGACGTTCTCCAGGCCTTCGACACCGTCGATCTCGGCGAGCAGCTGGGGGACGATCGTGTTCTCCACGTCCGAGCTGACACCGGAACCACGGGTGCGGAAGAGGGATTCCATCTCGTCGAAGAAGACGATGACGGGGGTGCCCTCGCTCGCCTTCTCCCGGGCACGCTGGAAGACGAGGCGGATGTGCCGCTCGGTCTCACCGACGTACTTGTTGAGCAGCTCCGGGCCCTTGATGTTGAGGAAGTAGCTCTTCCCCGCGGGTTGTCCGGTGACCTCGGCGACCTTCTTGGCCAGCGAGTTGGCGACGGCCTTGGCGATGAGCGTCTTGCCGCAGCCAGGGGGGCCGTAGAGCAGGATGCCCTTCGGCGGGCGCAGTTCGTGCTCCTTGAAGAGGTCCGGGTGGAGGTACGGGAGCTCGACCGCGTCGCGGATCAGTTCGATCTGGTCGCCCAGGCCGCCGATCTTGTTGTAGTCGATGTCCGGGACCTCTTCGAGGACGAGCTCCTCGACCTCGCTCTTGGGGACCACTTCGTAGACGTAACCGGACCTGGGTTCGAGCAGCAGGGCGTCGCCGGGGCGGATGGTGATGTCCAGCAAGGGCTCGGCGAGCCTCACCACCCGTTCCTCGTCGGTGTGCCCGACGACCAGGGCGCGCTCGCCGTCCTCAAGGATCTCCTTGAGGGTGACGATGTCCCCGGCCCGCTCGAATTCCATGGCCTCGACCACGTTGAGAGCCTCGTTGAGCATGACTTCCTGGCCTCGCCGGAGGCCTTCGAGCTCGACGCTGGGGCTGACGTTCACCCGGAGCTTGCGGCCCCCGGTGAAGATGTCACAGGTGTCGTCCTCGTTGGCCTGCAGGAAGACACCGAAGCCGGCCGGCGGCTGCGCGAGCCGGTCGACCTCCTCCTTGAGGGCCACGATCTGGTCGCGGGCCTCCCGGAGTGTGTTGGCGAGCCGCTCGTTCTGCGCGGACACGCCTGCCAGGTTGGTCTGCAACTCGACGATCCGCTCTTCGAGAATCCTCGTATGACGCGGAGAGTCGGCGAGCTTACGTCGCAGGACGGCGATTTCCTGCTCGAGAAAGGCAACCTGGCCGGCTGGGTCTTCTGACCCCCGCCCGGGCCGGATGCCGCGGTTGATGTCGTCGTCGTGGGCTGCCACGGTCCTCACCTCCTCCAAGGGGAGCTGGACGCTTCCTGACCCTACCTGGGTGGGTGGTGATTGAAACCCCTAGATCACAAAGACCCGGGAGTGTGTCCGATCTTCACCCTTGCGCTCTCCCTCACGCCAAGGGAATACCCACCCTTCGGCATCCAAAAGCAGCCGGTTGTATCGTCGAAGCGTCCAACACCCGTCAGGGCTGGCTTCAATTGGTGCAGATACGCAGGGAACGGCAGGACTCATGACCGTGCAGCAGGACGCTCCGGGCGACAGTGACACGCAGGACCTCGAGGTCTGGATCGACCAGGACCTCTGTACGGGCGACGGCATCTGCGTGCAGTACGCGCCCGAGGTGTTCGAGCTGGACATCGACGGCCTGGCGTACGTGAAGAGCGCCGACGACGAACTCCTCCAGGACAAGGGCGCCACCACACCGGTGCCCCTGCCCCTCCTCCAGGACGTGGTGGACTCCGCCAAGGAGTGCCCGGGCGACTGTATTCATGTACGTCGCGTTTCGGACAACGTGGAGGTCTTCGGGCCGGACGCGGAGTGACGTCTCAGACGCCCCGCGCGGTGCTCGCGGCGGGCGTCGCCGACCTGACGAACGCGCTGCCCTTCCATCGCCAGGTGGCCTTCTCCAGTTCGTCGGGGCAGCAGCGGGGCACCTCGGCCGAGGAGTAGCCGAGCAGGGTGGCCGAGATCCGGCCGTCACGGACGGTGAAGTCGGTGACGTTGAGTTTCTGAGCGGGGTCCACCAGGGTCGCCACGACCCGGGGCGGGGCCCCGCTCGGCTGCGTGACGACGTAGATGCCACTGGGCGGGGTGCCGGACCCCGCCGCGCAGCGGACGACGGCCACGGTCTCCGGCCGGCCGTCCCCGTCGAGGTCGCCGGGCGCGCTGTCGGCGACGGTCCGTCCCGCGGCGCCGCAGTCGAGCGGGAAGGCGACGCTCTCCGGGTCGGGCGCCGGCGTGCCGCCGTGCTGCGTGGCGACCCGTTGCTCGGAGGCCTCGGCCGTGGCGGTGGCCGCTTCGGGCTGGAGAAGACCTGCGACGGCGACGACCGCCGCCATCGCCGTCGCCGTGGCGAGCCAGTGCACCGCCTTGGCGCCGGTGTGCGCGAGGTCCGGGAGCGCGGAGGTCTGCACGCGGTGTGTCTCCTGTGGTCCTGGAGGCGTGGATGGGCGGTGCCGGACGGGTGCCGGCGGGCGGGGGGTGGCCAGCATCGTGCCACACCTCACACCCGAGGGGAACGGCGGGGTCGTCCCGGCGACGAAAGGCGCCGCCCGCCGGGCTCCCGGGTCGGCCGGGGAACTCGGTGGCGGCGCCTGCGTTCTGTGCGGGTCAGTCGCGGGTGGCTGAGCCGCTCCGGCTGCCGGGACCGTCGTAGTCCTCGCCGTAGGCACCCTTGGACGGGCGGCGGCGGCGCAGCGGCGGCTCGACGCCGTCCGCGAGGCGGCGGGCGGTGACGAGGAAGCCGGTGTGGCCGATCATCCGGTGGTCGGGCCTGACGGCCAGACCTTCCACGTGCCAGTTGCGGATCATCGACTCCCAGGGCTGCGGTTCGGCGAAGCAGCCGATCTCGCGGATGGACTCGACGGTCCGCGAGAGCTGGGTCGTCGTCGCGACGTAGGCGCAGAGGATGCCGCCGGGCACGAGGGCCTTGGACACGGCCTCGAGGCACTCCCACGGGGCGAGCATGTCGAGGACGACACGGTCGACGTCGGTGTCCGAGAGGTTGTCCTGGAGGTCGCCCACGGTGAGCTGCCAGGCGGGGTGCGGCGAGCCGAAGTAGCGCTCGACGTTCTGCTGGGCGATCTCGGCGAAGTCCTCGCGGCGCTCGTAGGAGTGCAGCATGCCCTGCTCGCCGATCGCGCGCAGCAGGAAGGTGCTGAGCGAACCCGAGCCGACACCGGCTTCGACGACGCGCGCGCCGGGGAAGATGTCACCGAAGGCGAGGATCTGGCCCGCGTCCTTCGGGTAGACCACGGCGGCACCGCGGGGCATGGACAGGACGTAGTCGGGGAGCAGGGGGCGCAGCGCGAGATAGGCGACGTTTCCCGTGGTACGGACAACACTGCCCTCGGGAGCACCGATCAGCTCGTCGTGCGGGAAAGAACCCTTGTGGGTGTGGAAGTTCTTTCCGGCTTCGAGCGTGAAGGTGTAGTGGCGTCCCTTGGGGTCGGTGAGCTGGACCTGGTCCCCGACTTTGAATGGGCCGCGACGGCGGGCGGCACCGGTCGGTTCGGACATGTGACCAGCCTACCGGTATTTCGCGGGCCGCTTTCCGGGGTGTCAGGCCGCGGGGCGGGCCATCGCCTTGATGAAGGCGCGCTCGACGTCGGCGGTGGACAGGACGCCGTAGATCTCACCGGTCTCCTCGACCACCAGGTACTCGGTGGCCGGAGTGGCCTTCAGCCGGTCGAGGAGGGCCTCGCCCGCCAGCTCGGCGGGGACCTTCATGCCGTCGGTGAGGTCCTGGGCCAGGCCGCTGACGGCCACCCAGGGACGGCGGTGCTCGGGTACTCCGACGATGGCCGCCTCCCTGACGACGGCCTTCGGGGTGCCCTGTCCGTCGACGACGACGAGGGCGCGGGCCCCCGCCTCGTTGGCGCGGCGCAGCGCCTCGGAGAGCGGGGTGGCCGCCTCGACGGGCACGGCGCGCCGGGTGAGGGTGCGGGCGCGCAGTTCGGGGAGGTGTTCCCGGAGCCGGGCCGTCCGCAGGCTGTTCCCCGCGCCGGTCCAGATGATCGCCGCGAGAATCGCCGCGAGGAGGGCGTCGGTGACGGTCTCGAACCCGCTGATCTCACCGGTGGCGCTCCCGAGGGCACCTGTGTGGGTGAGCAGCGGCAGGCCGACGAAGACGGTGATGGCCAGGCCCCGGCCGACCCAGGCGGCGGCGACGGTGCCGCTCATCGGCTTGCCCGTGATCTTCCAGACGACGGCGCGGAGCATGCGTCCGCCGTCCAGGGGGAGGCCGGGCAGGAGGTTGAAGGCGGCGACGATGAGGTTGGAGATCATCAGGCCGGCGAGGAGCACGCCCGGCACGGTGCCCGCCTCGACGAACTGGAGCGGGATGTAGAAGAGGCCGCCGAGAATGAGGGAGAGCAGAGGCCCGACGAAGGCCAGGACGAACTCGCGGCCCGGCGTCTCCGATTCCTTCTCGATCTCCGAGACCCCGCCGAAGAACTGGAGCTGGATACGGCGCACCGGCAGCTTGTAGCGGAGGGCGGCGACGGTGTGGGCCAGTTCGTGCACGAGCACGGACGCGTAGAAGGCGATCGCGAAGAAGAGCGCGACCAGGTAACGGGCTCCGCCGAGCTCGGGAAGGACCCGGTCGAGCTGGCCGCCGAAGACCCAGGTGATCAGTGCCGCGACGACGAACCAGCTGGGTGCCACGTACACCGGCACTCCGAACGGGCGGCCCATGAGGAGGCCGCCGCCCGGGTCTGCCGGGCGTCGCGGTTTGCCCTTGCCGGGTCCGGAGCCGGGGTCCGTGCCCCCTGCGCCGGGCTGTGGGCGCCCGCTGTCGCCGCTCTCGTCCACGGGGTCCCTCCGGTCGGTGGCCTCTGCCACGATCATGCTGTGCGCGAGCTCTGGGGTCGATGGTATGCCGCTGGGTGTCAGTGGCGGGCCGTAGGGTCTGCGACATGACGTCCGCACCGCGCCCGCCTCAGCCACCCTCGTCCCTGTCGCCGTCGCGCGCGAGCGATTTCATGCAGTGCCCCCTGCTGTACCGCTTCCGGGTCATCGACAAGCTCCCCGAGAAGCCCAGTGAAGCCGCTACCCGTGGCACGCTGGTGCATGCCGTCCTGGAGCGTCTGTTCGACGCCCCGGCGGTGGACCGTACGCCGCCGAAGGCCAAGGCCCTGATCCCCGGTCAGTGGGACCGGCTGCTGGAGGCGAAGCCCGAGCTGTCGGACCTGTTCGAGGGGGATCCCGCGGGAGAGCGGCTCGCGGGGTGGCTGAGCGAGGCGGAGCGGCTCGTGGAGCGGTGGTTCTCCCTGGAGGACCCCACCCGCCTGGAGCCGGCCGAGCGGGAGCTGTTCGTCGAGACGGAGCTGGATTCAGGGCTGAAGCTGCGCGGCGTGATCGACCGCGTCGACGTGACCCCGACGGGTGACGTCCGCATCGTGGACTACAAGACGGGCAAGGCGCCCCGGCCGGAGTACGCGGAGGGCGCGCTGTTCCAGATGAAGTTCTACGCCCTGGTGGTGTGGCGCCTGAAGAACGTGGTGCCGCGCAGACTCCAGCTGGTCTATCTGGGCAGCGGCGACGTGCTGACGTACGACCCGGTCCCGGCGGACCTCGAGCGGGTCGAGCGCAAGCTGCTGGCGCTGTGGGACGCGATCCGGACGGCCACCGAGACGGGCGAGTGGCGTCCGAGGCCGACGAAGCTCTGCGGCTGGTGCGACCACCGGTCGGTCTGTCCGGAATTCGGGGGGACTCCCCCGGTCTATCCGCTGTCCGTCCGCCCGAGGGAAGCCGGGGAGGCTGTGCAGGGCAGAATGGAGCCGGCCCGGTCCGAGGCCGGTCGTCCGGTGGCCCTCGAAGGCCCTTAAGGAGTTCATGTGGCTATCCGCGTCCTGCTCGTCGATGACCAACCGCTGCTGCGCACCGGTTTCCGGATGATCCTGGAGGCGGAGGGCGATCTCGCGGTGGTCGGTGAGGCCGGTGACGGCCTGCAGGCCATCGACCAGGTGCGGGCGCTGCAGCCCGACGTGGTGCTCATGGACATCCGGATGCCGCGGATGGACGGGGTCGAGGCGACCCGCCAGATCACGGGTCCGGGACGGGACGGCCCGGCGAAGGTACTGGTGCTGACGACGTTCGATCTCGACGAATACGTGGTGGAGGCCCTGCGTGCCGGCGCCAGCGGCTTCCTGCTGAAGGACGCACCGGCCGTCGAGCTGGTGCAGGCCATCCGGGTGGTGGCCGCGGGAGAGGCGATGCTGGCGCCGAGCATCACCCGCCGGCTGCTCGACAAGTACGCCGACCATCTGCCCTCGGGCGAGGATCCCGTCCCGGACGCCCTTCACACCCTCACCGAGCGCGAGCTGGAGGTGCTGAAGCTGGTGGCGCGCGGACTGTCCAACGCGGAGATCGCGGCCGACCTGTTCGTGAGCGAGACGACGGTCAAGACGCACGTGGGCCATGTGCTGACGAAGCTGAGCCTGCGCGACCGCGTGCAGGCGGCCGTCTACGCGTACGAGAGCGGACTGGTGCGGCCCGGAGCCCAGTAGCGGGGCGGGGCGGGGACGAAACCGGCGCGGGCCGGGGCCATGGGCCCCGGCCCGCGCCGGTTTCCGGAGGATGCCGGGTCAGGACTCTCCGCGCCCGAGTTCCCAGAGCTGGAGGTCGGCCGAGGAGTTGACGGCCCATTCGACCCCGGTCACCCCGTCGAGCGAGGCGACGTACTGCTTGCCCTGCCAGACCGGGAGGACGGGGACGTCGTTGGCAACGATGTCCTGGAGCTTCTCGAAGGCCGGAGCCGCGGCACTGCGGTCCGCCTCGCGGCGGGACTGCGGGATGAGCGTCTTCTGCGCCTCGATCGACTCGTACGGCGAGTTGAGGAAGTTGTTCTCGTCGAGGAACGGCGCCGTGTAGTTGTCCGCGTCCGGGAAGTCGGGGAACCAGCCCATGCCGTAGACGGCGTACTGGCCCTTCTTCTGTGCGGGGCGGTACTTGTCCCAGGGCGTTCCCTTGACGTCGACCTGGAACAGCTTCGAGTCGTTGAGCTGCTTCGCCAGCGTCTCGAACTCGGACTTGGTGGCGGGTCCGTAGTGGTCGGTCGTGTAGTTCAGCGTGAACTTCACGGGGGTGGTGACGCCGGCCTTCTTCAGGGTTGCCGTCGCCTTCGCGACACTGGGCTCGCCGTACTTGTTGAAGAACGAGTTGGTGTGGCTGGTGATGCCTGACGGGATCAGCGAGTAGAGCGGCTCGGCGGTGCTGCCGTACACCTTGCTCGCGATGGCACCGCGGTCGATGACCTGCGCCATCGCCTGGCGCACGGCCTTGTCCTTCACCACGGGGTCCTCGGTGTTGAACGCGAGGTAGCTGATGGCGAGGCCGGGCATCTCGGTGAGCTTCACGCCCTCCTCGGGCTCCGCCAGCATCGTCTGGGCCTGCTCGGGCGACATGGTGCGCGTCATCATGTCGATCTTCTTGTCGTCGAGCGCCTTGCCCATCGCCTCGGCGTCCGGGAAGAGATCCAGTTCGACCTTCTGGTTGTTGATCTTCAGGTCGCCCTTGTACTTCGGGTTCCTGGTGAAGACCACCTTGACGACCTGGTTGTCCTTGACCTCCGGCTCCATGGTGTACGGGCCGGACCCGTCGACCTGGAAGCCGTCCCGGGCGGCCTTCGCCGGGTACTTGTCCTTCTGGACGATGCCCGCGGACGGCGTGGCGAGCTTGTAGGGGAAGGTCGCGTCAGGCGTGCTCAGGTGGAAGACGACCTGGTTGTCACCCTTGGTCTCGATCGTGTCGATGTTGGCGAGCAGACCGACCGGGCCGCTCTCGTCCTTGATGTCGAGGACGCGCTGGATCGAGTACTTCACGTCCTCCGGAGTGACGGGGGTGCCGTCGGCGAAGGTGAGTCCGTCGCGCAGCGTGCAGCGGTAGCTCTCGTTCTCCGTGTCGGTGAAGGCGCAGCTCTCGGCCGCCTCGGGCACCGGCTCACCACCGCCACGCGGAATGTGGGTCAGGGTCTGCACGGTCTGGCGCAGCACGTTCCACACTCCGGCCTCGTAGCCGATGGCCGGGTCGAGCGGGGCCGGGTTGTCCTTCGAGGCGATGAACTGGTCCGTCGTCCCGACCACGATGGCGTCGCCCCCGTCGTCCGACCCGCCACAGGCGGCGAGTACGGGCGCGAGCAGGCCCACTACGGCCGGCAGCACCAGCGTCTTGCGGTTCATCTGGACGTTCTCCCTCAGTCCGGCATGTGAGAAAACTGAGATTAGTAGGCGCCGAAGGGGGACTTGACCGGTGCCGGACGGCCGTGAATTCGCTCGGTGATCACCGATGACGGGTTGTCCATGTCACGCTCAGGAATGTTTCGTGCGCACCTCTACCAATGCGGACGTATGGGGGTCACGAAACGGACAGCCGGGCCCATCCCGAGGGCTGCGGGACGTCACGTCAAGTGACGAACGTCACGCTCCCCCGGTATCGACTAGATTGACATGGACCTGATTTGCGCGGGGGATGGCCGCCGTCGGCGGGCGGTCTTCACACCGGTGCGGCCGCCGCCTCCGACGAGGAGGTCTCCGGGACACCGGCGGTCACTCGTGGTCGACCAGGCCCCGCAGGAAGGCGAGGTCCACGTGCTCCAGGGAGGGTACGACCGCCCTCCCGGGCGCGGGGGCGATGGGCGACACGGACGGCACGGCGACGACACGGCACCCCGCCGCCTCGGCCGCGGCGACTCCTGTCGCGGTGTCCTCCACGACGGCGCAGCGCCAGGGATCCGCCCCGAAGCCCGCCGCAGCCGCGAGGTACGGCTCGGGGTCGGGCTTGGTACGGGTGACCTCGTCCCCCGCCACCGTGAGCGCGAAGTGGTGGCGCCCCACGGAGTCCAGGACCCGCTCGATGATGCGCCGGTGCGAGGCCGAGACCAAGGCGGTGGGCACCTGGTGCGCGGCGAGTTCGGCGAGCAGCCGGGCGGCGCCCGGCATCAGCGGCACCCCGCGGCCGATGCGCTTCTCGAAGCGGTCGTTGAGCAGCACGGTGAGTTCCTCGATGGCGATGTCGGCACCGGTGACCTCGATGAGATAGCCGGCGCTGCGGGTCATCGGCCCGCCGACGACCACTTCACGCCAGGACTCCTCGAGCCGGTGACCGAGGTCGGCGAAGACCTCCACCTCCACGTCCCACCAGAATCCTTCGGTGTCGACCAGTGTGCCGTCCATGTCGAGAAGGACCGCTTGCAGCGCGGACCCTTCGGCCGTACGGGTCAGGGACGCGGGGACCGTACTGGTCATCCGGCACACCTCCATGAGGGACGAGAAGGCCGGCCGCCGTCCCGGTGGGAACGGCGACCGGCCTGCACTGGACCGACAATTCTACGACTCGTCTGCTCACGACGCGTGGAGTGATGCATTACCGCGCGTTGAACGGTGTCCTACCGT
>NZ_JBISCE010000033.1:0-3299 GCF_044385685.1 Streptomyces sp. ALB3
GCGTTGAAGTACTTCGCTTCCGGGTGGTGGATGACGATGGCGTCGGTGGACTGCTCGGGGTGGAGCTGGAACTCCTCGGAGAGCTTGACGCCGATCCGCTCGGGTTCCAGGAGCGCGGCGATCTTCGCCCGGTCCTCCAGGTCGGGGCAGGCACCGTAGCCCAGGGAGAAACGCGCTCCCCGGTACTTCAGGGCGAACATGTCCTGGACGTCGGAGGGGTCCTCGCCGGCGAAGCCGAGCTCGCTGCGGACCCGCGCGTGCCAGTACTCCGCCAGCGCCTCGGCCAGCTGCACGGACAGCCCGTGCAGCTCCAGGTAGTCGCGGTAGGAGTTCGACTCGAACAGCTCGGCGGTGGCCCCGCCGATCCTCGACCCGACCGTGACGACCTGGAGGCCGATCACGTCCCTCTCACCCGACTCCTCGGGGCGGAAGAAGTCCGCCAGGCACAGCCTGCGGCCACGGCGCTGGCGCGGGAAGGTGAAACGGGTGCGCTCCGAGCCGTCCTCGTGCAGCAGGATCAGGTCGTCGCCCTTGGAGACGCACGGGAAGTAGCCGTAGACCACGGCGGCTTCCAGCAGGTTCTCGGTGTGGAGCTTGTCGAGCCAGCCGCGCAGGTGCGGGCGGCCCTCCCGTTCGACGAGCTCCTCGTACGTCGGGCCGTCACCGGCTCGGGCCTGCTTCAGGCCCCACTGGCCTTTGAAGAGGGCGCCCTCGTCCAGCCAGGAGGCGTACTCCTTGAGCTGGATGCCCTTGACGACCCGGGTGCCCCAGAACGGTGGTTCGGGGACCGGGTTGGTGACCGAGACGTCGGAGCGCAGCCCCTCCTGCGGCTCGTCGGGCTCGGCCACCTGGATGTCCCGCTTGGGCACCCGGCGCTGCTTCAGCTCGGGGAGGCTGGCCCCGGGGACGCCTCGCTTGACCGCGATGAGGGCGTCCATCAGCCGCAGGCCCTCGAACGCGTCGCGGGCGTAGCGGACCTCGCCCTCGTAGATCTCGTGCAGGTCCTGTTCGACGTAGGCACGGGTGAGAGCGGCGCCGCCGAGGATGACCGGGTAGTCGGCCGCCATCTTGCGCTGGTTCAGCTCCTCCAGGTTCTCCTTCATGATCACGGTGGACTTCACCAGGAGGCCGGACATGCCGATGACGTCGGCGCGGTGCTCCTCGGCGGCTTCCAGGATCGCGGAGACCGGCTGCTTGATGCCCAGGTTGACCACGTTGAACCCGTTGTTCGACAGGATGATGTCGACCAGGTTCTTGCCGATGTCATGGACGTCGCCACGGACGGTGGCCAGCACGATGGTGCCCTTGCCGTCGTCGTCGGTCTTCTCCATGTGCGGCTCCAGGTACGCCACCGCGCTCTTCATGACCTCGGCGGACTGGAGGACGAAGGGCAGCTGCATCTGGCCGGAGCCGAACAGCTCCCCGACGACCTTCATGCCTTCGAGCAGGGTGTTGTTGACGATGTCGAGGGCCGGCTGCGTGCGGAGGGCCTCGTCGAGGTCGGTCTCCAGGCCGTTCTTCTCACCGTCGATGATGCGGCGCTGGAGCCGCTCGTCCAGCGGCAGCGCCAGGAGTTCCTCGGCCTTGCCCTGCTTCATCGACTTCATGTTGACGCCCTCGAAGAGCTCCATGAGCTTTTGCAGGGGGTCGTAGCCCTCTTCCCGGCGGTCGTAGATCAGGTCGAGTGCGACCTTGACCTGCTCCTCCTCCAGCCGGGCGATCGGCAGGATCTTGGAGGCGTGCACGATCGCGGAGTCCAGTCCCGCCTTGACGCACTCGTCGAGGAAGACCGAGTTCAGCACGACGCGGGCGGCGGGGTTCAGCCCGAAGGAGATGTTGGAGAGGCCCAGCGTCGTCTGCACGCCGGGGCGGCGCCGTTTCAGCTCACGGATGGCTCCGATCGTGGCGATGCCGTCCCTGCGCGACTCCTCCTGCCCCGTGCAGATGGTGAAGGTCAGGCAGTCGATGAGGATGTCCGACTCGTGGATTCCCCAGTTGCCGGTGAGGTCGTCGATGAGCCGCTCGGCGATCGCGACCTTGTGCTCGACGGTGCGGGCCTGGCCCTCCTCGTCGATGGTCAGCGCGATCAGCGCGGCACCGTGCTCGGCGGCGAGTCCGCTGACCTTCGCGAACCGGGACTCGGGGCCGTCCCCGTCCTCGTAGTTGACGGAGTTCAGCACCGCCCGGCCGCCGAGCTTCTCCAGCCCCGCGCGCAGGACGGGCACCTCGGTGGAGTCCAGGACGATCGGCAGGGTCGACGCGGTGGCGAACCGTCCGGCCAGTTCCTCCATGTCGGCGACACCGTCGCGGCCCACGTAGTCGACGCAGAGGTCGAGCATGTGCGCGCCCTCGCGGATCTGGTCGCGGGCCATCTCCACGCAGTCGTCCCAGCGCGCGTCCAGCATCGCCTCGCGGAACTTCTTCGACCCGTTGGCGTTCGTGCGCTCACCGATCGCGAGGTAGGAGGTGTCCTGACGGAACGGGACGGTCTGGTAGAGCGACGCGGCGCCCGGCTCGGGACGCGGGGAGCGGGTGGTGATCTCGGAGCCGCGGACGCGGTCCACGAGCTGGCGCAGGTGTTCCGGCGTCGTGCCGCAGCAGCCGCCGACGAGCGAGAGGCCGTACTCCTGGACGAAGGTCTCCTGGGCGTCCGCCAGGCCCTCGGCGTCCAGCGGGAAGTGCGCCCCGTCCTTGGTCAGGACCGGCAGACCGGCGTTCGGCATGCAGAGCAGCGGGATGCGGGAGTGGCGCGTGAGGTAGCGCAGGTGTTCGCTCATCTCGGCGGGGCCGGTCGAGCAGTTCAAGCCGATCATGTCGATGCCGAGCGGTTCGAGCGCGGTCAGCGCGGCGCCGATCTCGGAGCCGAGCAGCATCGTGCCGGTGGTCTCGAAGGCCAGGGAGCACAGCACCAGCAGGTCGCTGCCCATGGCGTCCAGGGCGCGCCGCGCGCCCAGCACGGCGGCCTTGGTCTGCAGGAGGTCCTGCGTGGTCTCGATGATGAGGGCGTCGGCGCCGCCGGCGATCAGCCCTTCGGCGTTCTGCTGGAAGCCGTCACGCAGGACCGTGTACGGGGCGTGGCCCAGCGTCGGCAGCTTGGTGCCGGGGCCGATGGAGCCGAGCACCCAGCGCTGCCGGCCGGTGGACTCGGTGAAGCGGTCGGCGACCTCACGGGCGATGGCCGCGCCGGCCTGCGAGAGCTCGTGGATCCTGCCGGGGATGTCGTATTCGCCCAGGGCCGATGCGTTCGCGCCGAACGTGTTCGTCTCGACGCAGTCCACGCCGACGGCGAAGTACTCCTC